>CAIOLC010000151.1 GCA_903859055.1 uncultured Chlorobiaceae bacterium
CACTATAAGTCATTTATGGAGCATGTGATGAAAGAGGAGGAGATTATGGAGTGTTTTTCAGTTACTGGTGAGGGATCACATATTCTGAAGGTGATGACCCATAATACCGCTTCACTTGAGCAGTTCCTTTCACGAATCCAGAGTTGGCCTGGTGTTTTGGGAACCAATACAAGCTTTGTGCTTTCCCAGTTAAAGAAAAATAAAAAAATCTGTGCTGAAATAGTGCGGAAAAATCTCCAGGATCGACAGGTACTGACAACTTTTGATGAGAAGAGATCGAAAAAATAATACGAAAAGAGGATTATTCTCAAAGGCAAACAAGCCAATATCATGCAATCAAACAAGGAGGCTCTTTTGAACAGTGATAGTAAAATTCCGGTTTCGACCTACTTTGGTTCGATGACTTTTGATCATAAGGCCATGCGTGCAAAACTGCCTAAAGAGGAGTTTGTTGCATTGCAGGATACGATCAAGGCTGGTAAAAAAATTACTTCTGAAATAGCCGGAGTGGTGGCACATGGGATGAAAGAGTGGGCCATGGAGCAGGGCGCTACCCATTACACCCACTGGTTTCAACCGATGACAGGCTCTACGGCAGAGAAACATGACGCGTTTTTATCAATTGATCGCGATGGAACACCTATCGAGCGCTTTTCAGGCGAGCAACTGATCCAGGGTGAGCCTGATGCCTCAAGTTTCCCGTCAGGCGGTATGCGTACCACTTTCGAAGCGCGTGGATATACGGCATGGGATCCCTCCAGCCCTGCATTTCTCATGAAAGGAGGCAAGGATCTTACCCTTTGTATTCCGACCGTTTTCATCTCCTATCACGGCGAAGCGCTTGATGCAAAAACGCCGCTGTTGCGCTCAATGGAGGCGGTCAGCAAGTCGGCGATCAGACTGCTTGAGGTGCTTGGTGTTACCGGTGTTTCTCGGGTAAAAACCTATGCGGGTATCGAACAGGAGTATTTCTTGATCGACAAAAAGTTCTACTCCGAGCGTCCTGACCTGGTGATGTGCGGACGTACACTTCTTGGCGCGCTTCCTCCAAAAGGGCAGCAGCTTGAGGATCACTATTTTGGTGCTATCCCTGACCGAGTGCTTGAATTTATGCAGGATGTAGAACATGAACTCTATCTGCTCGGCATTCCAGCCAAAACTCGTCACAACGAGGTGGCTCCTCACCAGTTTGAGATTGCTCCGATTTTTGAAGAGGCCAATATTTCAGTTGACCACAATCTGCTGGTGATGGAGGTGATGAGAAAGATTGCTGACAAGAGAGGTTTTGCCTTGTTGCTGGCTGAAAAGCCTTTTGCCGGTATCAACGGCTCCGGCAAGCACAATAACTGGTCAATAGGTACCGATACCGGCATTAATCTTCTTGATCCGGGTGATACTCCTGAAAAGAATGTCCACTTCCTTGTTTTCCTTGTTGCAGTTCTTAAAGGTGTGTACAAGAGGGCGGATGTTTTAAGGATGTCGATAGCGAGCATGGGTAACGACCACCGTCTTGGTGCCAATGAGGCTCCACCGGCTGTGGTAACTGTTTTCCTTGGCGAACTGCTCGAAAAGGTGCTTGATGCCATTGAGAGCGGTAAGGTGGACCTGAAAACTGAAAAACAGGTGCTCAATCTTGGCCTTTCACAGGTTCCTGTGGTCAACAAGGACTATACCGATCGCAACCGTACATCACCGTTCGCCTTTACCGGCAACAAGTTTGAATTCAGGGCTGTTGGCTCCTCCCAGGCCACCTCTGTTCCGAATATGGTGCTGAACACTCTCATGGCAGAGGCCGTTGATGATATGGCTGATGCAATTCTTGCAAAAATCAAGGCAGGGAAGGAGCGGGATTCTGCAATTCTTGAAACTCTCCGTGAGCAGATTACGGCCACCAAGCCGATCCGTTATCAGGGTGATAACTACGCAGAAGCACTTCAGCAGGCAGCCAAAGAGAGAGGTTTGCCGAACCTGAAAAACACGCCGCAGGCGCTCAGAACCCTGCTGAAGAGGGATGTTCAGCAGATGTACATAAAGTATGGTGTGTTGAGTGAACAGGAGATTGATGCTCGTCTGCATATTCGTCTTGAACGCTATGTCAAGGGCATTGATATTGAAGCTCGTACGTTGCAGCTCATGTTGAAGACCTTTGTTATTCCTGATGTTTCAGAATATCAGGGGAGCATTGGCAGCTCATTCAATAATCTGGCGGCGGCGGCTGAAGCGATCGGACTCTCTGGCAAGTCACTCAAAAGCCAGGCTGATCACCTCAAGTTACTTGCGGAAAATCTTTCAACATTGATTGATATGTCAGGTGAGCTTGATGAGGCGATTGAAAAAATTGAGACGCTTGGGGCTGAGTTTGACAAGGCTGATTATTGTGCCGACACACTGCTTCCGTTTATGCTGAAGATTCGTGTTGTTGCTGACAGACTGGAACAGATGGTTGATCGCAGTCGCTGGCAGCTTCCTACCTATTCTGAAATGTTGTTTGAACACTGATTGCTTTTATCAGATGCTGACAAAGTGGGCCTGCTTTTGCGGGCTCTCTTTGTTTCAGGAAAAAATATTTTATTGCAATCGTTGAGTTAAGCCTTATTTTCAGCATCATGTTACTTCCTCTCCAACCTAATAATAATAACGTACTGACATGCCAGAGGTTTTTCATTATCCCATGAGTTATTCTGCCTTTTGGCTTGATTATTATTTTATCATAACATGGTGCTTGAGTATGCTTTTTCTTGCATTGGTATGGGCACTTTTTTTTCGATTCGGTAAATTTTCTTACGGCGTTGATTTTGGTTGTTTCTGGAAAACGGCAGTACTCATTCTCTGCACAACAGTATCGCTTGGCGTGCCGAATTACTATAACACCCGTTTTGTCGGTGAGCATGGCCAGGATGGAGATTCTGTAAAAATTGCGGACGAAAAGCTGCTCTCTATAGATCGTAAAGGGAACCAAAAACAGCTTGCACTTGCCGATATCACAGCCATCTACCAGGAGAATATTACCTATAATCCGCCTCCGAAAATCTTTATTGTAGCAGCAAAATCCTCTGTCAGGGACTCTCTCTTTGTAACCACCAATCTTCTTGAATACAGGCGTTTTCTTGCCGAGCTGTCAAAAAGAACCGGTATAAAAGCCAGGATCCGTTGAAAATTCTGGAGATCTGAGTATGTTTTTTCCCGAATCAAAGCTCTCTCCCGGGAGGTTGCTTTTTGTTGTAGAAGCAGGCAATACAACAACATCTTTTGTCGTTTTCAAGGGTTGTGAGATTCTTGAAGTGCTCGGGGTTTCAACAAAAAGTCTTTCGGATCATGATGCTTGTCGAAGTACTTTAGAACCGATCATCAGAAGATATCCAGAGCTTTGTGATGCTGCAATTTGCAGTGTTGTTCCCTTTCTTGAGAAGATAACCGAAGAGTACCTTCGTCATCATCTGACCGGTACAATTCTTACAGTTTCTGCGTCACTTATCCTGCCCTTCAAGCTTCATTATGTTTCACCCGCCTCTTTTGGCGCTGACCGTCTTGCGCTTTGTGCAATGAGTCAGAGTCTTTATCCTGAAGATGCAGTCATTGCGCTTGATCTTGGCACAGCCATTACCGTGGATGTACTCAGCTCCACGCGGCACTACCTCGGTGGATTGATTATGCCTGGTCTTGATCTTATGGCAAAGGCATTGCATGAGTATACGGCACGGTTGCCCCTTGTTGCTCTTGAGCGTCCAGAAACTTTTCTTGGCTGCTCAACGGTTGATGGTATCAGAAACGGAATCATTCATGGAACAGTGTCCAGTCTTGATGGACTCATCGAAAAGATTCAACAATGGCTCGATGAAAAGCATCATGAGAAGCGGGTGAGAGTGCTGGCCACCGGTGGAAATGCCCCTTTTCTTGCCAGCGTGCTCTCTTCACCTCTGGAGGTTGAAGAGCTGGCGGTTGTCAAGGGGACTCGCTATCTTTTTTCCCTTAACGCTGAAGCTCCTGACTGAACAGCCTCTGTGCATCCGCTATAGCCTGGAGTGTCTGCTGGTCGTCAACATTCTCATTGAGCAAAAAAGCCTCTCCGATATTTTTCAGCAGCACAAAACGAAGCTTTTTGTTCTGTTTCTTTTTGTCAGAGAACATACTTTCAAGAAGCATGTTGCCCTCAATATCAAGAAACCTGCGTTTCAAAACCCCTTTTGGAAAGAGAAATTTTCGCAAAAGAGCAAGCCCGCGATCGAGTGATGCATGGTTCAGAAAACCAAGGTTATGCGATAAAAAGAGGGCGCAGACCATACCGATGGTGACCGCTTCACCATGACGCAGGTAACGGTATTCAGCCAGCTTTTCAAGTCCGTGGGCAAAGGTGTGGCCGAAATTTAGCGTTGCCCGTAATCCTTCGGTCTCCCTGAAATCCTTTTCGACCACATCGTCTTTGATAAATGCGCTTCGTTTTACCGCTTCAGTCAGATATGGCTCCTTCAGTTTTGTAATATCGCTGAAATGAAGTTCAAGAAAGCTGAAGAGCTGCTCGTCAGCAATAAAGCCATATTTAACAACCTCAGCCATTCCTGCGTAAATTTCACGCTGAGGCAGGGTAAGAAGATATGAGGGATCAATCAGTACCAGAGTTGGGGAGTGAAAAAACCCTATCAGATTCTTGCCAAGCGGGTGGTTGATCGCCACTTTTCCGCCAATGGAGCTGTCCGTCATGGCAAGCAGGGTTGTGGGGAGCTGTATCACCGGAATTCCCCGAAAATAGCTGGCGGCAATAAAGCCACCGAGATCGCCAACAACTCCGCCACCAACGACCAGCAGGTTCCAGCTCCGGTCAACATCAGCCTCAATCATGCTTCCATAGAGTCGAAAAGCAACCCCGAAGCTTTTCGAAGCCTCCCGTGCCGGAACGACCAGCTCTTTGAACTGAAACTCCTCATCGTGAAGTTGTTTAAGAATTTTGTCGCCAAACAGCTTTCGGGTATGGTCATCGAAAAGAACCACGCTCTTTTTTGCAAGCCCATGGGCTTTAAACAACTCTGCCAGCCCGGCAATAACCGGTGTTTCAACTCTGATGGTGCTCACGATGGTATTTTGTTTATTGATCTTCGGCGGTTGTTGAGGCATTACGAAGATATCGCTCAATTTTTCGGGTCAGCTCCTCGACGGTCGATCCAATGCGCTTGATATCAGTTTCAACGGTAATCTCCGCAGATTCATAGCGAAGCCTCCTTTGTGCAAGAATGGCAGTAATCTTTTCTTCAATCTCTTCACGTGAAAGCTTGCTGCCATTTTCTCCTCTCAACAACGGGCGGTCACTTTTGTTGCTGAGTCGCCTTGCAACTGTTTTTACAGGTGATTTCAGATAGACCAGGGTGCCGGATTTCTGGATAAGTGCCCAGGATTGGTCGTTCTCCAGCACTCCACCGCCAAGAGAGATGACCATATTTTTTCGTGCTACAATCCTGTCGAGAGTCATCTTTTCAAGATTTCGGAAGAACGTCTCCCCATCCTCTGCGAAAATATTGGTAATAGATTTGCCAGCACTCTTTTCAATAGCTTGATCAAGATCGATAAACTCATAGCCGAGCGAATTAGCCAGTAACGGGCCTATCGTCGATTTACCGGATCCGCTGAGTCCAGTCAAAAAAATAAGTGAGTGTTGCTTGTTCACTGGTATTTGTTCAATAAAAATCTGTTACACTCGGCCGTGCGATAACATTATCAATGGCGTTGCACCAAAATAAACAAAATCCGGCATTTCCCTTTTTCACATTATCTGGTTTTTGCTACAGAACGTACCATATTAGCGGTATTTTTATGGTATATGCTTGGGTTTTATGATGATAGAGAGCTTTATTGAGAACAGTGAATCAAATATTACGGAAATGAGCCATCAGACTTTTTCATATCAAGAAGCAATACAGATCACTCTACAAAGCGACTGTTGTTGTTCTTCCTGTGATGCCAGGAGGCGAAACAAGCGATTATCGACATAGTTGTCCTGCCGTGCAGGATAATGTATGAAAATCGAAGCCAGCTTTTTCGTCATCCAGAAAGCTGGCTTTTTCTTTTACTGAATTATTTATCGACAAAAACACACAACAAAAAAAAGGGGAACAAACTATGAAAAAGATTCTTTCACTTGCAGCAATGTTTGCAGTCTTATCGTACGCATCATCAGCTTCGGCTGAGGTGAAGTTCGGTGGGGAAGCTTCTGTCCGTTTGAGAGATGACTTCGCTCACACAAAGTCAACCGCAGGCGTAACAACCAACCCGCAGGATCAATATTTTCAGTACAGGGTACGCCTTAAACCTTCAGCCGATCTTGGCGATGGCTACTACTTCAAGGCATTAGTCCAAAATGAAGCAGTTGCTGGCAGTTGGCAGACTTTAGCCGCGTCAAATACTGAACAGTATAATTTTCAGGCCTCGCAATTCTACTTTGGACATAACGATGAAAGCAGCCACTGGGTATTTGGCCGTATTCCCCTTGGAAGCCTCGATAACCCGATTCTTGATCTGACACTCTATGCGATTCCTGGTGCTGGTCCTCAAGGTACAACATTGTATCCAGTAGATACGCCAATCTCTACAAACCACTTTGATCGTCTTCTTGGTTTCAACTATGGTGTCAAGCTTGGTGATGGTGAGCTGAACGCCGTGCTTGTCAATTTTGACAATCTTTCAACACCACCAACGACAACAGCCCCGACAAATGTAGAGAGAGGCCTTCTGAATGACGGTTATGGCCTTGTTGCAAGCTATAAGACAAAGATTGGTGATGTTACCGTTGTGCCGCAGGCCTTTGCAACCTTGACTCACCTTTCAGACGGGCGCCGCCCATACTCCTTTGGAACACAGGCATTTATTCCGACAGGCAAGTCAAAGGTCTTGCTCAGTGGCTTTTATACGGCAAACAATAATACCATCTATGATGGATCTTTGAAGGACTACAGTGGCTATATCTTCAGGGTCAAGGGTGAATCAGGTTCCGCTCTCGCCTGGATTGATTACAACAAGAGCAAAGACAGCACCAACAGTAAAGATTACAACAATACCTTTCTCTGGGCGCAGTATAAATTCGGAATTCATGAGTCGGCTGCGGGTAACTTCAGTCTGACCCCGACGCTGAGATATCGTCTCTCAAGCTCAACGACAGCAACAGGTGCGACTACAGATAACAACCTTTTCCGGACGGAGCTTTATGCGACCGTGACCTTCTGAAGTCTCTCTCCGGCATCCGGGCATCTGTTGAGTAAAGTCAAATGGGGACTTTAGGGGTGAGTGTGTGCATCTGATCTCATCAGGGGGGCCCGGATGTTTTTTTAGAAGGCGATGTGGGTGAGTGGTCTAAGCCAAGGGTCTGCAAAACTCTTTATCACAAGTTCGAATCTTGTCATCGCCTCAGTTTATGACATCCCGCGATTTCCTCCTGACATTCGGGAGGCTGAAGAAAAGTGTTTTCGGGTTCATTTTTTTTCAGCCTCTCCCGGATGTTTTGTTTTATCTTTTCTTCTACCATATTTACGGTATTTTATGTCATAAGGTTTGGAAAGCTGGCAGGCAATCAGGTTTATTGAAGGTCATGGTTTTTTAACGTCATCTCAATGCTTTTTTGCCTTGTCATGATCCGGAACATTATTTACTGTAATATCTTAAATGTTGGAGAGTATGGCGGAACTTGTGCCTGGTGCTGCGCCACTGAACAGGGATGGAGTGTTGCGTCAAAAGCAGCCCGACTACTATCTGCTTCGTTTAAAGGCGATTGCCGGTGATCTGACGGCCACTCAATTGGCCTGTATTGCACTGGTTGCCGAACGATATGGCAAAGGGGTTGTTCATCTCTCAACCCGTCAGGGGGTTGAGATACATCATGTGCATAAGGATGATCTGGAGGGTGCGCGTCTTGTGCTTCAGACGGCAGGGGTACAGATGGGCGCATCGGGAAATCGGGTGCGGGTGATTGTGGCCTGCCCGGGAAATGCCACCTGCAAGTGGGGAGCGATTGAGACCAAAAAAATTGCGACAGAGCTTGATACCCGATTTTTTAATCTGGAGGCACCCTATAAATTCAAGATGGCCGTAACGGGCTGCGCCAATAATTGCACCAAGGCAAATGAAAATGATATTGGTGTCAGAGGTGCCACAGAACCGAAGTGGATTTCAACATTATGCACTGACTGCAAGTCGTGTGTCAAGTTCTGTCCTGCCAAAGCGATTGAGCGTTTGGGAGAAGGCAGCGGGGCTGACGGCTGTCGGTATAACGTTGATCGAGATATTTGCATCAATTGCAGTATCTGCACGAAGCAGTGCCCCTCAAAGGCGTGGATTACCGCCAGGCAGGGCTATACCCTTTTTATTGGTGGAACAATGGGTAAAACCCCCCGTTTTGCTACCATGCTGAAGAGAATAGTCGAAAGTGAGGAGGAGATCTACGATTTGGTCGAGAAAGCATTAACCTGCTACCGGACTCATGGCCGTAAAAAGGAGCGCTTTGGTCTTATGATTGATCGTATCGGGATTGACAAGGTGAGGGCGGAGATTCTTGGAGAGAGTTGATGATTTTTTTTATGGAAACGAGATTGCAACAGTTATGAGCAGGGAAGAGGCTGAACGATTGAGTAACGAACTCTCCGGAAAGTCGCCGGATGAGATTCTTGTTTGGGCTGCGGCATTTTTTAAAGCTGGAGAGTCTGCTTTTGCGTCAAGTTTGGGCGCGGAGGATCAGGTGATTACCGATATGCTGGTAAAGGCAAAGCTCCCGATACCAATCTTTACTCTCGATACAGGGAGACTTCCGCAGGAGAGCTACGATCTGCTTGATGCAACCCGCAAGCGCTATAGCGTACCGGTGGAGGTGCTCTTTCCAGATGCAACTGATGTCGAGCCGATGCTGCTCAGCCACGGAGCTAACCTCTTTTATGAGAGTGTGGAGCTGCGTCGGGAGTGCTGCCGCGTCCGAAAAGTGCTGCCGCTTGCAAAGAAGCTTGCAACTCTGAAGGGGTGGATCTGCGGGTTACGTCGTGAACAATCCGTCACCAGAACAGCCATCGCCCCTGTGGAGTGGGATGAGTCGTTTGGACTCTACAAAATTAACCCGCTTGCCGATGTGACGGAAGCGGTGCTCTGGGAGTATATCAAGAGCCACAACGTCCCCGTGAACGCTCTGCACCATCGGGGATATCCAAGCATTGGCTGTGCACCATGCACCAGAGCGGTCAACCCTGGCGAGGATATCCGCGCCGGACGCTGGTGGTGGGAGCACCCTGAACACAAGGAGTGCGGGCTGCACCGAAAACCATTGTAACATTTATTGATAACAGAACAAGTATGGATCATCTTGACAAACTTGAGGCGCAGAGCGTCTATATCCTCCGCGAAGCCTATCGTGAATTTAAAAGCCTCTGCATGCTCTGGTCGATCGGCAAAGACAGCACCGTGATGCTCTGGCTGGCCCGGAAGGCTTTTTTCGGACATGTTCCCATTCCTCTTGTTCATATTGATACCCACTTCAAGATTCCTGAGATGATTGAGTATCGTGATCACTTTGCCCTTGAGTGGAACCTCAATATGATGTATGGAGAGAACAGCGAAGCGCTTGCCGGAAAGTTCACCTTTCCCGATGGCAACGCCGACCGCATCACCTGCTGCAAATATCTTAAAAGTGAAGCGCTGAAACACACCCTGTCAGGCGAGTGGCCCCGTTATCGAATCGACCATGAGCAGCACCGGTATGTTCAGGATGAGGGGAGAGAACCCTATACAGGAGTGATAGTCGGTGTCAGGGCTGATGAAGAGGGGAGCCGATCCAAGGAGAGATATTTTTCACCTCGCGACAAAGATAACGTCTGGGATGTGGGCGATCAGCCCCCCGAGTTCTGGAACCAGTTCAAGACTGATTTTGCGCCCGGGACCCACGTCCGAATTCACCCGCTGCTTGACTGGACTGAACAGAACATCTGGGAATATATCGAACGGGAAAAGATTCCGGTGGTTTCGCTCTACTTTAACCAGGGAGAGGGCATTCGCTATCGCTCACTCGGCTGCTATCCCTGTACCAATTCGGTCAATTCGGATGCTCGAACGGTTCCCGAGATTATTGAGGAGCTGAAAAGTGGCAAATTTTCGAACATTGCCGAGCGGTCAGGGCGTGCCCAGGATGCTGAAGATGGTGGCCTGGAAACGCTGCGGCGTGACGGGTATATGTAAAAGTTGATAATTGACAATGGACAGTTGACAATTGTCCATTATTCATTGTCCATTGTCAATTGACAAATGGATTAACATTTTTTTGTTGAGATATGAGTGGACGTGCGCAGATGAATATTGTGATAGTAGGTCATGTCGATCATGGTAAAAGCACGGTGATTGGCCGACTGCTTGCTGATACGGGGACATTGCCAAAAGGGAAGCTGGAGGCGGTGAGGGAGAGTTGTCGGAGGAATTCAAAACCTTTTGAGTATGCCTTTTTGCTTGATGCGCTGAAGGATGAGCAGGCTCAGGGGATCACCATCGACATGGCCCGCTGCTTTTTTAAAACAGCGGCTCGCGACTATATCATCATTGATGCGCCCGGCCATATCGAGTTTTTGAAAAACATGATTACCGGTGCCTCGCGGGCGGATTCGGCGTTGCTGGTGATTGACGCTGATGAGGGTATCAAGGAGAACTCAAAGCGTCATGGTCAGATGATGTCGATGCTTGGCGTCAAGCAGGTGACGGTGCTGGCCAACAAGATGGATCTTGTCAATTTCAGCGAAGAGGTTTTTGAAAAGCTGAAGGCCGACTACACTGCCTTCCTCTCGCAGATCAACGTCACGCCCATCAGCTTTATTCCGGTCAGCGCCCGTGAGGGCGACAATATTGCCTCTCGCTCCGAACGGATGCCCTGGTACAAGGGATATACCGTGCTTGAGCAGCTTGATCAGTTTGTCAGCGACAAGGAGCTTGAGGAGAAGCCATTCCGTTTTCCTGTTCAGGATATCTACAAGTTTACCCGCAGCAATGACGACCGGAGAATTATTGCCGGCACGGTTGCCGCAGGATCGGTGCAGGTCGGTGATGAGGTGCTCTTTCTCCCCTCTGGCAAAACATCGGTGATTCAGTCGGTCGAGTCATTCAATACTGCGCCGAAAGTGCGGGCAACTGCGGGAGAGCCATCGGGCTTTACTCTGACGACGCAGATTTATATACGCCCTGGCGAACTGATGGTGAAGCCTTCCGATCCCCAGCCGGAGGTGGGCAGCCGCTTCAGGGTGAACATTTTCTGGCTTGGCCGTGCGCCGATGATTCGCCAGAAGGAGTACAAGCTCAAGCTTGGCTCTGCTCGGGCCACGGTCAGGCTGGCGGAGATCTGGAATACGCTTGATGCCTCCGATTTGACCTCCAGCAAGAGCAAACAGCAGATTGACTGCCGTGATGTGAGTGAATGTATTCTTGAAACCACCCGCCCGATTGCCTTCGATACTACTGTCATCAGCGAGGCGACAGGGCGCTTTGTGATTGTGGATAATTATGAAATTGCCGGTGGCGGCTCCGTGGTTGAAAATCTCTCCGCAGGCGAATCTCTCTTGCAGCAGCACATTCGAGACAGGGAAAGCCATTGGGAGGCAGGTCTCATTCGTACTGAACAGCGTGCGGAGGTCAATCGTCACCGGGCAAAGTTTATCGTCTTTACCGGTGTGCCCGGTACTGGCAAGCGTGTGGTGGCCAAAGCACTGGAGCAGTGTCTGTTTCTCAACGGGATGAGTGCCTACTACCTCGGGGTGGCAAATATCGATCGAGGTCTTGATGCTGATCTTGGCTCAAGGGCAGAGAACGGTGGTGAACGGCTGAGAAGGATTGGTGAGCTTGCCCGCATTCTTACCGATGCGGGGCTTCTCTTTATCACCACCATTGATGACGCTGATGACTACGATATCGAGACGCTGAAGGCACTCAATGAGCCGAATGATATTCTTGTCGTCAATATGGGTGAAAATGGTTTTTTGCGATACCAGCCTGATCTTCAGGTGCCACATCTTGACGTTCTTGCTGAAGCTGTGAAGCAGGTGGCTGATCATCTCAAGTCGCGGGAGATTATTCTTGATTACCAGATATAAGGCTAACTTCTGCTGCACAGCCTCAGTTTTTTGAGGATTTGATTGTTTATAATCGTATTAGAGAAATGGGTGTGGATTTCGGAGATGGCGGGCAGCAGGATTTGATCATTTTATATCGTGAAACTCTTTGAGAACAGGCCGGGAGGTAAAAAAATGGCTGGAAATGTTATGAGACTATTCTTGTCGGTTCTGTTTCTCTTTTTCTTTGTCACGGGCACAGCCACGGCATCAGTACATCCTTACTTTGCAGGAGCAGTCGGATCCGGATTCATGGGGAATACCGACCTTCTATCATCCGGCGGGACGTTTAGCGATTATGCAACATACCAGCAAGGTTCACCAAAGGCCTCTGCAATCGGGATCGTTTCTGATTATCGTCGTTTCGAGCTCTCTTATATTCAGCAGCTCAGTGCGGTTGATACGCTCATGAATACCAAACCGGCATCAGGGGTAAACCTCTCGATCAACTCAATCATGGGTAATGTGTATCGTGATTTCCCGCAGAAATCGGGATTTTTATGGTATCTCATGACGGGAATCGGCTCTTCAGAGGTTAGCATCATCACATCTTCATCCGTGCTCAGAGACAAGGTGTTTACCTGGCAGGCTGGTGGAGGCATCGGGCTCAAGGTTTCAAAGCATCTGCTCATTGATTGTGGATATCGCTACATCAAGCCATCAAATCTTACTCTCTTTGGGGTTGATTTGACCTATGCCAGCCATAATGTTATGGTAGGCTCGCGGTTCAGCTTTTGATTGCTTCGTTCGGAGTTGATTTCGCTCTTTACCACTTTTTCTCTCTCATTGAACCGTAGTTCGGAAAAAAAGTTGTTTTTGAATTCAGTCGATCTTGTATTGCGGGGATAATATCATGATTATTGCTTGATATTTATCGCAGAGGATCAGCTCAATTGTCTCATTGTTTTGAGTAATGGTCAATCGCTTCTCCTTCGAAGTTCTCATACAACATTCAACTGATTTGTGTGTAGAACAAAAAAACGTATTTTCATGTAGCAAAAAAGGTTTGATCTCTCTCCTCTGTAACTTTGAACCTGTAACCTGTAACCTTGAACCTTGAACTATGTCCTGCCATGACCACTCGATCCCCCCGAAAACTGATCACCTTTGACTGGGCAATGAAGCGTTTGCTGCGCAGTAAAGCCAACTTTGAAATCCTTGAAGGTTTTTTAAGCGAACTGCTGGGCGAAGACATTCGCATCCTTGACATTCTGGAGAGTGCAAGCAACAAAGAGAGTAAACGCGACAAATCCAACCGTGTTGATCTCAAGGTTAAAAACAGCAAGGACGAGCTTATCATTATTGAACTGCAGTTTGAAAGGCAACTTGATTACCTGAAACGGATGCTCTATGGCACATCACGAGTCATCACCGAGCATCAGAAAGAGAGCGAGGCGTATGCAACCCTGGTGAAGGTTATCTCCGTCAACATCCTTTACTTTGAGCTTGGTCATGGCACCGACTACATCTATCATGGAACCACAACCTTCACGGGAATCCATGACCATGATAAACTGGAACTCGATACCCGGCAACAGAAGCTCTACGGCAAGATTCAGATAAACAATATTTTCCCTGAATACTACCTGATCAGGATCAACAAGTTTAACCGTCTTACAACAACATCGCTTGACGAGTGGATATACTTCCTCAAACATGAGGAGATCAAGGATGAGTTCAAAGCGAAAGGGATCCAGAAAGCAAAAAAGTCTTTTTCCCTTCTGAGTCTGCCTGATAAAGAGCTGTTGGCCTATGCCCGTTACCAGGACAACCTGCGGTATGAGGCCAGTATGGTAGAGTCAAGCTATGGACTTGGTCGTATAGAGGGCAGGGAGGAGGGGATTGAAATTGGAATCGACATAGGGATTGAGAAAGGCATTGAGAAAGGCATTGGGATAGGGATTGAGAAAGGAATTGATATAGGCAAACTTGACATTGCCAAACGGTTGGTGGATCGTGGCATGAGCATTGAGGAGGCAGCCGCAATTTCGGGGATAGATGCAGCGTTGCTGAGCCCTTGAGCACTGCGAGGCGCTTCTCAAAGACCTTCATCTTTTTTAGAAGGTTGATGTACTATTGCTGCCGATACTTTTGAATATCCGTATAAAAACACGAATCCAATCTGAATGTTCGGGTTTTTATAGTAACTTTCAAGGTCATTGTTGTTGGATAAAGAGGTCGTTCTACAGGTTATTCTTTTACTGATATAACCGTTCTCCAGTATGCCCTGGACTGACAATATCTCCATGATCGCCGTTTCCCTGGCGACTGATGCTTCGCTTCTTTCAGGAGCCAAGGTTTTCCCATTCGTTTTTTCTCTCCACAATCATCACTCTCTTTTGACTTGCTGCTGCAGGGCTTCAGCCTCGCTGTTGTGCATGGTGGCGGTATCGCTGCGGTTTGGCTTTTTGATGTTCTGTCCGCCTGTGTGCGACGATCGTCTTGATTGCAATTTAGAATAACCTACTCAACTTCACTCTTATGGCGACGATAGGAACAGATCTAAACGATGTTATTACTGGAGATACTGGTGATAACGTGCTTGATGCAGGGGCTGGCAATGATACGCTGTATGGCGGAGCAGGCAACGACACGCTGAATGGAGGCTTAGGAGATGACACTGCAAAATATGATACTCCGTATACCAATTACACGATTTTCCGTAACAGTGATTGGACGATTAGTATTACTGATAACCGTAGTGGATCACCGTTAGGGACAGATACGCTGATTGATGTTGAACATCTCTATTTCTCTTGCTACGACCAGTATGGCAGATTCTATAACCAAACGTTGAACCTTGTCATTCAAGGGACAGCCGCCATTAGTAGTACACAAATCAACTCCATCAACGGCAGTATTTTTGAAGACACTATTGACGCAGATGCTTGGGGTATTGCAAATAATGCGCTGTCAACCAATGATTCAATTTACGGCGATGCAAGTAACGACACGATAGACGGTGGCTCTGGAAATGACACGGCAAAATACGATCAATC
>CAIOLC010000152.1 GCA_903859055.1 uncultured Chlorobiaceae bacterium
AAAAAACCCATCCCGGCATTATCACCATACGGCCACTGGCCAATGGTGTCATTGCTGACTACGAAGCAACCGAAGAGCTCATCAAGGGTCTCATCAATAAAACCAGGACAAAATTTTCATTCGGCATCCGGCGCATGGTCATAGGAATCCCTTCCGGAATTACTGAAGTTGAAAAAAGAGCTGTGCGTGACTCTGCAGAGCATGTCGGAGCCAGAGAGGTTTACCTGATTACGGAACCTATGGCTGCGGCCATTGGCATCGGACTTGACGTTAAAGAGCCAATGGGAAACATGATCGTCGATATCGGTGGAGGAACAACTGAAATTGCGGTTATCTCCCTTGGTGGTATTGCATCAGGAGAGTCCCTTCGTGTTGCAGGCACCGATATTACTGACGAAATTGTACGTCACTTCCGAAAGGCTTATAATCTTGCTATCGGGGAACGCACCGCTGAAGATGTCAAGATAAAAATAGCCTCAGCCTACAAACTGGACAAAGAGTTAACAATGATGGTCAGAGGAAGAAACCTTGTCACGGCACTTCCGGAAGAGCAGCAGGTCGACTCAGCCACAATCAGGGAGGCTATTGCCACTCCGATAAGCCAGATTATCACCTCGATTAAAAAAAGCCTTGAGGTTACGAAGCCGGAACTCTCTGCCGACATTTTTGATCGCGGACTTTTTCTGGCAGGAGGTGGAGCGCTTATCAAGGGTCTTGACAAAAAAATCAACGTAGAGACAAAACTGTCTGTTCACATCAGCGATGATCCGCTCACGGCAGTCGCCAGAGGCACCGGTGTGGTGCTGGAAGACCTTGAAAAATATCGGGGAGTACTGCTTACAAACAAGCATTACTAAGCCGTAGAGGGATTCTTTACCTCATTCAAGGAGCATCCTGTAATACCCCTCATACTGTTCAACAAGCAAAGCGGTCTCATATCGCTTTGCCTGGCGGACACATGCTTCAGAAGAGTCAAGCCAGTGATTATGGTCGGAAAGCAGAAGAAGCGATTTTTCAGTCATCCCCTCAATATCACCGGGCGGAAGCAGATAGCCGTGGCGACCAGGCTCAATAAATTCTGGAAAGCCGCCCGCCATTGTGGCCACAATCGGCACACCGCACGCCATCGCCTCAAGAGCTGCGAGTCCGAATGACTCGACATTGCTTGGCATAAGCATAAGATCGGCTATAGAGAGAAGAGGAACAATATCAACAAGTTTGCCGAGAAACCTTACCCGACCCATAATTTCGAACTGTCGCACGAGTGTCTCTGCCTCGCTTCGTTCCGGACCGTCACCAACCATCAAGAGAGTGGCATCACTCTTCTGGCTCACTGCGTAAAATATCCGGATAATATCACCAATACATTTCACAGGCCTGAAATTGGAGATATGAATTATCACTTTCTCATTCCCGATACCAAGCAGCTCCCTGATCTCCTGTTTGGGAGAACGGTAAAAGAGTGATGTATCCACAAAATTTGGAATAACCGTTATCTCCTTTTTTGGATTGAACATTCTGACCGTTTCGTCCTTCAGATAGTGAGAAACAGTTGTCACACCATCGGATTTATTGATAGCAAGCCGTACAACATCCTGCATTCCCCGGTCAGCCCCGACCACCGTAATATCAGTGCCATGCAACGTGGTTGCAAGCTTGAAGCACTTTGATTCAGCACACTTGTCTTCCAGCATCTGGCGGGCAAGCATTGCGCTCAAAGCATGAGGAATTGCATAGTGAGCATGGACCACATCCAGCTTTTCATAAAAAGCCACCTCTGCAATTTTTGATGCAAGGGCAAGAGTGTAAAAAGGGGCATCAAAGAGCGGATAACGCATCACCTCCACCTCATGATAAGAGATATTTGGGGCATAAGCACCAAGCCGGAATGGAGCTGCCTGACTGAAAAAATGGATGCTATGCCCCTTGGCAGCCAGTGCTTTACCCAACTCAGTCGCAATTGCTCCGCTTCCTCCGTAAGTGTGATGACATGATATACCGATTTTCATTGCTCGCATGGTAACTCTTGTTTTGATACTTCTCCTCTGGTAAACACCAGCAACAATGTACAGAAACCCGAAGACAATATCGCTGAAGAGAGAATGCCCAACGGCTAAGGCAATACTATCAACCTCTTAAAAGAGGTAAGTTGGCTGATTACAAAACAACAATCACAGTAAAGATGGAGAGAAGGAGTGGAGAAATTCGCAAAACCATATTTTTTTGCGTACACTTTGCTTGCCACAGCCGACAAAGAAACCGGTAACTGACAATCTTTTCAGATCCATGCGCATTTCACGAAAAATAGAGATCGATTACGGTCACACCCTTCCAAACAGCTTTTCATTCTGCAATCAACTGCACGGCCACCGTGGAGTCATTGTTGCTACAGTCGATGGTGATGTCATTGAGCGCAAAGGTGACCAGGAACAGGGAATGGTGATGGATTTCAAATTTCTCAAAGAGATTATGATTGAGCATATCCACAATAAGCTTGATCACGGGTTTGCCGTCTGGAAAGATGATGCTGAAGATCTTGCCTTTATCACAAAACGCAACTCTCGGGTGCTGGTAACCGATGACCCCCCGACGGCTGAATGCCTTGCCAGATGGGCATTTAACCAGATCGCTCACCACCTGCCACAGGGAGTAAATCTGAAAAAACTCCGCTGGTACGAAACGCCAAATTGCTGGGCTGACTGCGAAAGCGAATAAATCCTTCCGCACGAATTCCGCGCAAGCAAGAGACCGAATGATCTCCTTTTCTGTTGATCTCTTGTATTTATTTTTAATAATTACACCTTTATTGCACAAATTCTTCTATTTTGTTTTGATCTATCAATCAATTAAACATGAAGAGATGCGACTCCATGACTTTGATCCTGAAAACAGGCCACGTGAACGATTTCTCAATAGCGGACCCGCCTCGCTCAGCCCCGCTGAACTGCTGGCCATTATCTTGCGCATTGGCTCACGAAAACTCAATATTGTTGATACCTGTAATGAAATCATTGCCCGCTTCACCCTTGAAAAGCTGGTGAATGTAACCATCGGAGAGCTGCAGGAGATCAAGGGAATCGGAGAAGCCAAAGCAATGCAGATTGTCGCCATCTTTGAGTTGAACAAGCGGCTGCACTACAGCAAGAACAACAAAAAGAAGATTCAGGCGGCAAAGGATATTTTTGAATACATGACAGGTCGCATTCCTGATGAGACAAAGGAGCATCTGTTCGTCCTGCACCTGAACACCAAAAACCAGATTACAAAAACAGAAATTGTCTCTGTAGGAACATTAAATGCGGCACTTATTCACCCTCGCGAAGTCTTTAAGGCTGCAATCAGGGAGAGCTCTCACGCCATCATTCTCGTCCATAACCACCCATCCAGTGATGTAGAGCCAAGCAATGCCGACAAGCAGATTACAGAACTTTTGAAAAAGGCAAGCGCAGTCATACAGATCGAGCTGCTTGACCATGTTATTATCGGAAAAACAGAGTGGTTCAGCTTCAGGGAGAGCGGCCTGCTCTGACCACATATTGATCTTTCCCTGAAACCATCTACCTTGAGATTCTGAACGTCTGAGATGCGCATGAAAGAATAACGCTGAACACTCCATAATGACATGAAACACATCATCATCATAACCGGCGCAGGCAAGGGAATTGGCAAAGCCGTCGCCCTTGATTTTGCCAAAGCCTCAAAAGCATATCACGATTTTGAACCACACCTGATCCTTGTATCGAGAACATTGGACGATCTCGAAACTGTTGCAGCAGAATGTCGCTCCTGCGGAGCAACGGCAGATCTCTTTCAGGCAGACATAAGCGATATAGCACAGATCAACCAGCTCGTCAGCGCCACACTGGAACGGTATGGCACCATTGACTGCCTGGTGAACAATGCGGGAGTTGGCCGCTTCAAGCCATTCACTGAATTGACCGTCGAGGACTATGAATACACCATGGCAACCAACCTGAAAGGCACGTTTTTCATCACCCAGAAGGTGTTCCCTGTCATGGAACAAAAACGGTCGGGCCACATCTTCTTTATCACCTCCATTGCTGCCGAGACCGCCTTCAAAAGCTCTTCGCTCTACTCAATGTCCAAGTTTGGCCAGAAGGGCTTTCTTGAGTCAATCCGACTCTACGCAAAAAGCTGTAATGTGAGGATTACCAATGTAATGCCTGGTGCTGTCTCTACTCCAATGTGGGGAGAGGTTGCTGAGGAGATGAAGGGCGTCATGATGATGCCTGAAGATATTTCAGGGCCTCTGGTCAATGCCTATCTCCTGCCGCAGCGGACATCGGTGGAAGAGCTGGTGATCAGGCCGGTTGGTGGCGATATCAATGAATGAAGAAACCACACTCAGATGTGGGAAAGCTGCATTTTTCCTTTATTTTGCGGTGAACCTTATAAATTGCTGAACATACACCACCATGAGTCTGAAAGAGAAAATAGATCAGGATCTGAAAAGTTCAATGAAAAGTGGCGATAAAACCCGTCTGAATGCTGTCCGTTCAATTCGTGCAGCGCTGCTGGAAAAAGAGGTCTCCATCCGTGTTGGCGGCACTGCCGTACTGACGGAAGAGCAGGAGCTGGAGGTGCTGGTAAGTCTTGCAAAAAAGCGACGTGATGCCATTGAGCAATTTACTGCCGGCAATCGTCTCGACCTTGCCGAAACAGAGCAAGCCGAGCTGGCCGTGCTTGAGGAGTATCTTCCTGCGCCGGTCTCTGATGAGGAGGTAACGGCAGTCATACAGAATATTATCACGACAACAGGCGCGGCATCCATGAAAGAGATGGGCAAAGTGATGGCTGAAGCGATGAAAGCGCTCAAGGGAAAGGCTGATGGCACCAGGGTTCAGCAGATTGTCAAGTCACTGCTTTCAGCATAACCCATTCTATCTT
>CAIOLC010000153.1 GCA_903859055.1 uncultured Chlorobiaceae bacterium
TGGCAATGATACGCTCTATGGTGGTGCTGGTAATGATACTCTTGCGGGTGGCACAGGAAACAATGTTATCGAGGGCGGGCTTGGTACTGACACCGTCGTTTTTGATGGAACATCTTCGGATTATGAGTGGCATACCGAAACAGATGCCGTTGGTCGCAGTTGTGTTTTGGTCACGGATACCATCACCAACGAGACAAATACGCTCTATTCCGTTAATTATCTCAACTTCTCCAACGAAACCATACAGATTGTAACACCTGGTATAGTTTTGACAGGTACGGATGATGCTGATTCATTAACTTCAGGAAGTTACGATGATCTGATTTATGGTTATGCCGGTGACGATGTAATCTACTCAGCTCAAGGTGATGATTATGTCGATGCTGGTGCTGATAACGACCTGATTATTGGTGGTAGTGGCTCTGGAGATGATACCTATGTTGGTGGAGATGGTGTTGATACAGTCAAGTACACCAGTGCTACCGCAGCAATCACCGTCAATCTTGTTTCAGGAATGGCTGCTTCTACCGCTGGCGGTGATGCGGCGAGTATTGGTAGTGATGTTTTAGTGGGAATCGAAAATATTATATCGGGAGATTTTGCTGATACGTTGATTGGTAATGATGTCGCGAACAAATTGGAAGGTGGTGGCGGGAATGACACGTTGTTTGGTGGTTCGAGTAACGATACCCTTTTTGGAGGAAGTGGAGATGATCTGATTGATGGTGGAGTTGATGACGATACTGCCATATTTACCGGAAACCTGGCTGATTACATTATCTATTACGATACCGCCAGGTTGAGTTACACCATAACTGATAGAGTCGCAGGTCGTGATGGCTCGGATGTGCTCACCGCAGTTGAACACATCCAGTTTGCTGATGTGACAAAAGTGCTTTCAGAGGTAGTTTTAGATTATGCCGCGCCGACAGTTACTACTTTCACTCCTGCAGATGGAGCCACTGGTACTGGAATCGGCAGCAATATTCTGGTAACCTTCAACGAACCCATCCAAAAAGGCATCGGCACAATTGCCATCCACAGCGGTTCAGCAACAGGCCCGGTGGTTGAAAGCTACGATACAGCAACAAGCGGGAATCTGACCGTTTCAGGTGCCACGCTCACCATAAACCCTACATCAGATCTCACAAACGGCACGCACTATTTTATCACACTCGATGGAGGATCAGTCAAGGATATTGCAGGCAACAACTACGCAGGCACAGACAGCTACGACTTTACGACAGCAGCCGCGGCATCTCTCCATGACCTCAACGGCGCAGCGGCCTTCTGGAAAACAGGCCTTCCCATTACCGCCGTCACCAGCACTCTTGCCTCATCACCAGCCGTCACAGGTGCCCAACCCATCGAATTCCGCAACATCCAGACCTCCGCTGATGGCTCTCGAACTCTTGAAATCTGGGAAACCTCACCAATGGCTGCTGTCAACAGTGTCCAGTTGGATCTTGCCCTGCCGACCGGCTCAACCGCCACATGGCAGGATGCAACAGGTTTGCCATCCGGTTGGAATTCGTCACCCAATACTGACAAGCCCGGCCAGTTCATTCTTGACGGTACAGGCACAACAGCGTTATCCGCAGGCTCAGTCAAGCTTGGAACCCTGACGCTCACCGCCCCGACAAACCCGCAGCATTTTGAACTCTCATTGACGGCGGGTCAGTTGGGCAACGATACCATTCCTGCCTTTGCTCTGTCGTCGGACAGCATGACCACCGGCACTGATGGCCTATACCAACACCTTGCCATGAATGATGGCACATACACCCTGACCAGTGCCAAAGTTTCCGGCACTGCCGAAAGCAACGCGATCAAAGCCAATGACGCGCTGGCTGCATTGAAGATAGCTGTGGGCATGAACCCCAATGCGGACGGAAGCGCTGTGTCACCATACCAGTACCTTGCGGCGGATGTCAACCACGATGGTCAGGTCAAGGCTGCTGATGCTCTCAATATCCTGAAGATGGCTGTCAAGCTCAGCACTGCGCCAGAAATGGAGTGGCTGTTTGTGCCCGAGAGCGTCGGCAATGAGAGTATGTCGCGAACCCATGTTGTCTGGCCAGATAATCCGATACCGGTTACTCTTGACATGGATCTGGATGTCAATCTGGTTGGCATTCTCAAGGGCGATGTTGATGGGAGTTGGGCGGCGTAACAATCTCGCGGGATGGTTACCATTTTTCTGACCTCAAGAAAATGGTATATCAGCGGATGATGCACAAGAAAGAAACCTCAGATTCTTGGGGTCGAGTTACTCTATGTTCGCCCCGGCACTCCACCAGGACTGTAGTATTATAACCCCAGTTCGCTGTGTGATCCCAGACGGACCAGCTCAAGAACGTCGTCGTTTGTTTTGCGGTAGATCAGAATAAGATCAGGCTTAATGTGGCAATCGCGGTATCCAGCCAGCTTCCCGACAAGCGCATGATCGACGGCGTTGGATGGCAAATCCTTGTCTGCTGCAAGAAGATTTACGATGACAGTAACAAGCGCATCAAGTTTTTTCCCGTGTACCCCTGATTTCTCTCTGCGATAGTCACGTTTAAAATTGCTCGTTCCTTTAATCTTCCTCATTCAATTCCTGTATTAAATCCTTGATAGAGTCGTACTGTTTTAACCCTCCTCGACGGCACTCTTCTATCGCCTCTATCGTTTCGGCGTTCGGGATAAGCGGCTCAAACGGCAGCGCTTTTTCAGTAGCAACCCGCATCAGCATAAGCCTTACTGCATCGGACAGGGTGAGCCCTATGGAAGCCAGCACAGCAGAGGCTTCTGTCTTGGTTTTCTCGTCAATTCGCGCCCTCACAACAGTGTTTGCAATCATCTCGTTCCCTCTTTTTAACTTTCTTGCTTCGTTAGTGTAGCTACAATTTAGCGGAATGGTAGCGTTATTCAAGTATATTTTTTTCAATTTGCTGCTTATCGTATATTTTCTTTGTCCCGCTCTACTTTGGCGGCGGATTAAAAACTGAGTTCCATCAGATAGAGGTGCGACGAACTATGAAATACGTTACCAGTTGTGAGCGAGATGCGCCGGAGGAGGGCGTTGTGCAGGGTAAGAGCTTGGCGTTGTGAGGGCACAATGAAGGGAGTGTTACAAGGCAGGCTTGAGGTTGCTCGAAACCTTGTGGCAAGTGGGTTTAGTACGGCAAACCCTTCAAAAGGCGCGTCCCAGGCTTAAATTGCAGTTGACATCTTAGCCTGACATTGTTGTTGCGAAATATCAGTATTCAGTTTTTCTGGTATTCTGCGTGAAGGGCGGTTTATGACCGGACGCGAAGAGCTTTTTTCCCGCTCTACCAAATCGGCAAAAATGGCTGCCAGGTCATAATTGAATCGGGCTGCATGAGCTTGCCGATGCGCTCTTATTTCTTCCACAACAGGATCATCAATCATTGTTAAATACTCCTAATTCTTCTGGTGAACAGAGAATGGGGCAGATAGTAAACCGATTCTGGCATCGTTAATTACACTCATGAAAAGGCGTTTATTGGCAAAAAGCTATTCGCTTGAAGTTCGCGAAACTCTTTATCTTTTCCAATAACGGGATTCTGCATGCGTTCGATGGATTCAGGTTTTCAACGCTCAAGCCATTCAGGCAACGCGGTCAAAGCCAATGACGCGCTGGCTGCATTGAAGATGGCTGTGGGCATGAACCCCAATGCTGATGGAAGCGCGGTGTCACCATACCAGTACCTTGCGGCGGATGTCAACCACGATGGACAGGTCAAGGCTGCTGATGCTCTCAATATCCTGAAGATGGCTGTCAAGCTCAGCACTGCGCCAGAAATGGAGTGGCTGTTTGTGCCCGAGAGCGTCGGCAATGAGAGTATGTCACGAACCCACGTCGTATGGCCGGATAATCCGATACCGGTTACTCTTGACATGGATCAGGATGTGCATCTGATTGGCATTGTCAAGGGCGATGTTGATGGGAGCTGGGCGGCGTAGATTGAACAACAAAAACTCATGGTATGGAATTTCTATTTTTTTACATTAATCTCTCATAGTGGAGAAATACGTATACTTTGACCGGTGAGAAGCGAAAATTATCTACAATGATTTGCTTTATGGTGTAATGAATATATTCCGTGAGCGGCACAAGGAACGGTACGAAATAATAGTGCCTTTGTTCGGGTTATTGTATCAACATTATCACAGAAGATGCGGCTTCTTATGCAAATAGCCATTGATTTACCCAATGATTTTGTCGCATTTCAGGCAGTGTCCGACATTCGGCAAGAAGTTCGCATCTCTTATGCTCTTTGGCTCTATCAGCAAAGAAGGGTCACGCTGGGTAAAGCGGCGGAGTTGGCTGGTTGCGATATTTATGACTTTATGAGTATCTGCAAAACCAATCGACAACCTGTCATCGATATGACACGAGATGAGTTGCTTGAAGAACTTAATGGCTTTGCTCAATCATGATTCTTGTCGCAGATGCCTCGGCCTTGATTGCTCTTGCTACCTGCGATAGCCTCGTCTTGCTTGATGCCATCTTTGGAAATGTGCTCGTGCCGGATGCCGTTTATGCTGAAGTAACA
>CAIOLC010000154.1 GCA_903859055.1 uncultured Chlorobiaceae bacterium
CAACATCAATATAGTCGAGCAGAATCCAGTGCATTGAATCCATGCCCTCGACATGCATCGGACGCTCTCCATCCCCCCTGATCTCATCAATGATATGATCTGCTGCCGCCTTTGCTTTACGCTCTGAATCAGCCGTAACCATCACAAAAAAATCAGTGACTGAGGTAAGCCCCCTCAAATCAAGAATCTTCACCTCTTCACACTTCTTCTCAAGCGAAAGTTCAGCAGCTCTTTTGGCCAGAAGTTCACCTGTTGTGACCTCTTTTCCATTGCCACCCTTTTCCTCATTCTTCAAACTACTCATAAACCGGCATCCTTCTTATAGAATCTCTATGTTACAACAACTTAACAATACCAATGAGTACAAAACCCTTTAAACGGTGACTATGGCCACGTGGCAACATACAAAAAAGCCTGCTCACTGACATGCTCACACTGGAACAAAAAAGCCGGAGCAACTCCGGCATGGACAAAAAATAACGAGATAGAAGAACTTATCAATACAGACAAAAAACTTCGTCTGTTGTTTTTCACGCTTTGCACTACGGCGCAGGTGTAAAGCAACACCTGCTTGGTCAAAAAAAACGTTCGCAGGACACAAAAACACTCCGGCGCATCACACGTAACCTCTGAGACGAATAAAGCTCCCCAGCAGGAAGCAGCGGGGAGCCGGTTTTAGAAAAAGCTTAAAAAAGCTCTAATTCAACCCTTGAGATGAAAAGCCGAACGCGTGTCATCAAACGACAGATACTTGATAGTTATTTATCTTCATCTCCCCTTTCCCGTCCCAGATTTCTGTACCAAACTCAACATCAGCCAAATAGAGATCAGGAGAGATACTTTTTTTAGAGACAAGATATTGAATGAGTTCGCGTAAATCCACTGTCGCTGATACAAGATGCTTCTTCAATTTGAAACTGTAGCAAGACCAGTGCCTCTCATTCTCAGGCATCCCCACATAAAGCCAGTAATCCGGAGTTTCTTCTTGAAGAACCCCATAGGGCTGAACATTGCCAGCCGCTTCAACCCAGACCATAATCTCAACCCTGATGGCAGGAATAGTGGCTTGTGCCCCTTCAGTCAGCCATAAATCGTATGCAACATTATATCGACCATTGGCCTGCAGCACGTAATCATGAGTCGCATGGAGCTGAGTAATTTTAGACATTTGACGGGGGAGGGGTTTCGCTGATGTCTCTTGTGGATCCCAAGGCTTGTTTCCATAAATGACCGATGGATAGGAAAAGGGGACATAGGTTGGGTTTGCACTCCAATCCCAGTTCCACGAAAAGCTTTTCCCTTGCGGGGGGTTGATACACTGCTTGCCCTTACCAACGTATTCGGCATTCCATATATTATTGACGAGATAGTAATCCTGAGCAGGGTACGATGCATATCTTTCACAGTTCATGTGCTAACTCCTTGATAATTAGGTTAATCTTGAAAAGTACTGCCATTAATCCAGCTTGGTAAAAAAATTACACCATTGATTGTGGCACGATACCACTCCCCCCGTTGCTCTTCCATCAAACAAAAAAATATGTAAAAAAGTTCTATCACTTCGTGAACGAATGGAGAAAAGATCATGAATACCACAGAGTATTTGAAATGCAAAAACGCATCCAGCCACAGCCTTGTCTTTATTCGCCATTCGGGCTGAAGGTCTGGCGGTAATCGGGAGTAACTTCCTTCAGATCAGCAACATCTGCCTTTGCGAAAAGCCTGTCAGCAGATACGAAAAGAGTGCGAGCGGAAAAAAAGTCTGCTTCCCTGTAGACCGCTTCAGAATGAGCAAGCAAGGGAATCAGCTCAAAAAGCCCGCGCCCGACAACAAGCGTCTCACCTCTCCGCGAACAAAGGTTCGCTGCGGCATCAACATCAGCCGCAGAACCTCTCTGAACCTCATCATGCCAGAGCCCTGCAGAGAGATCTGCCGATTGATAGGCTGCATAGTAATACTCACCCTTACGGGCGGGAATAACAGAGATGATTGTACCTGTGCTGGCTCGCAAAGATGCGGCCATGGATGGCATCGTCGGCACCGAAACCAACGGTCTACCGAGCCCATAAGCTATTCCCTTGGCAACAGACATGCCGATACGCAACGCAGTAAAAGAACCGGGGCCTGAGGAGATGGCAATGCACTCCAGCTCCTGCCGGTTGAGACGGCTCTCGGTCATCACCTGTTCGACCAGTGGCACCAGCGATTCTGCCGCTCTCTTCCATTCGGTGCTTACCGCCTCAGTAACAATTCCTGCTTTCAGTACTGCGACACTCAGTGCTTCATGAGTGCATTCAATCGCCAGAATATTCATTGACCAGAACGTTTAATAACAATTCGGCGGCTCTCGTCGCCAGTATACTCAAGAGAGACTGTTACTGTGTAGAGTGATGCGTATTCTGGAAATCGCTCACCCCACTCCACAACAGAGAAGTCGCCGCTGGAAAGATATTCGTCGAAACCAATAGCTTCCAGCTCCCGCAGTGACTCAATTCTATAAAGATCGAAATGGTGCAGCATCACCTCTTCGCCCTCAAGCGATCCCTGATAAATATTAAACAGAGAAAACGTCGGACTGGAAAGCTGCTCATCACAGTGAAAAAATTCAGCAATCCCCCTCATAAAAAAGGTTTTACCCGCACCAAGCTGACCAGAGAGTGAGATGATATCTCCTGGATGCAGGCTTGAGGCGCACTGCATGGCAATCTGGCGCGTCTCATGCTCAGAGTGAGAAAAAAACTCTTCAGTCATGGCCTCTCTTCAGGCAATCGAATGAAAGACAAGGCCAGTCATAATTTTGGGATAGAAAAAGGTAGATTTCTGCGGCATCACCTCTCCCGTCTCCGAAACGGCCAGCACCTGCGCCACCGTCGTAGGCTTTACCACAAACCCCACCTGCACTTTGCCCGACTCGACCGCCTCAAACACCTCCCGGTCATCATGGACGTAAAGCAGATGGCTCTGTTTTGCCATGGCCTCCTGGGAGATAGCAAGCAGTTTTCCAAGAATATAATCATGCAGAAGAACCAGCCCAAGATCTTTCAGCGCACCAGGACGTAATGGATCAACCAAAGTCTGCAGATCGCTCTTCAGGGTTATTCCAACAACTGAACCAGGCGTAACCACTCCGTAGGCATAGTTTGATGGCGCTTGTTCAAGAAAGTGCTTGAGAGCTGCCCTGCCTTGAAGATCGGTCAGGGTAAAATGCTCTTCAAGAGCTCCCCTTAAGAGAGTACTGTCAAAATCGGACAGAGTGTGTACCAGACGATGAATCGGGAAGATAAGCAACCCTTCATCATGAATATTGGCGAGGTAAGTCAAAATAAAATTATAGGGCTCCTGACCAGTATGAGAGGGGTTTGACGCTGCCCGCTCATTGCGGTAGTTAACACCGGTATCATAACGGTGATGACCATCAGCAATATAGACGACTCTCTCTTGCAATGTTTGCTGGAACTGCGCAACAAGCTGAGGCTCGGTAATCCGCCATAGACGGTTTCTCACCCCCTGAAACTCTGCATCTATCACTGGCTCATTTGCCTCTGCAAAGTCTTTCATCACGCGATCAGCAGTCTTGCTTTCATCGGCATAGAGACCAAAAATACTGCTGATATTGGTTTTGGTTTTTCTGAAGAGGTTGAGTCGGTCGGCTTTGGGGCCTGAAAGCGTTTTTTCATGAGGCAGTACCTTTTTCTCTGCAAAATCATACAGGCGCATAGCGGCAAAAAAGCCGCACCGGGTATGCTCAACACCATCAGTATCTTCAAATGTCTGAAAATATGGGTAGATCGCCGGCACGGTATCGCCCTGAATATCTCCCGAAAGCATCCACTCCGAGAGGCGCTCCAGCGCTGCTGCGTAAGGATCGGCCTCAGTGGGCAGTTCAAGCCTTATCGCATTGAACGGGGAGCTGCTGTAGAGCTGTTGCTGAAACGCAGCAGAGATAACGTCATAAGGTGGGCAAAGAAGCTTGTCCGCACTTTTAAGTCGTTCGGGGTTGTAGAGAATCCCCCCTGAAAGGCATAATTTCTGGCATAGGTTATAGTGTTTTTTAGGTTATCAGCGGGGCAACCCGATCCTCTCTCATCGTCATCCAAAAGTCATCATAACCATCCTTGACCAGCACAAGAAGTCTTTTGTTTTTACAAAGCTCAAGCACTGCAAGAAAAGTAACAACCAGGACAAGACGTTCAGTAACACCTTCAAGCAGCGCGAGAAAAGAGAGCTGTACTGACCCCTGAAGTTTTAAGAGAATCAGTGCCGACTGCTCTTCAACCGTCACAGGAGCATCCATCACATGAGGTGTCATGGGACGAGGCTGGTTATCCAGCACCGACTTCCAGGCAAGCATGAGATGGTAGAGCGTAGGACGAAGATGCGGCTCATCAAGGTCATCAAGAACCTCGGGCTCAAACTCTTCAAAGAGTCCGCGCGCAAAAAGATTTTCGCGCATTTCAGCAAGCTTTGTCAACGCATTCGCCGCCTCTTTGATTCGTTTGTATTCAAGCAGACGCTGTACCAGTTCCGTTCGTGGATCAAACTCATCGGTAACATTACTCTCCTGAGCAGGACGAGGAAGCAGCATTTTGGCCTTGATGCTCATCAGCATTGATGCCATGTAGATAAAGTCTGCAGCAACTTCAAGATTGAGACCTCTTGCGTCACCGATATAGCCAATAAAATCAGAGGTAATTTTTGAAATTGGGATGTTATAAATGTCGAGTTCATCTCGCCTGATAAAAAAAAGCAGCAGATCAAGCGGCCCCTCAAATTCCTCAAGGCTGATTTTAAACACACGTGGATTGCTGACGATAACATTGAAAAAAATTTCTACTGGCAAGATAGAAAATGCGGCATAAAACGCACAATGAAAGAGTATGAATACCAGGGCGGAGGAACATACCTAAAAAAAGAGACTGCCAAATTTCAAAAACTTCACTATTTACAGAAAAACCGGGAGCCTCGGCTTCATTCAACATTGACTCCACCTGTATCAATGAACAGATCTTTTAATTATCTCTCTCATTTCACAGCAGTCATCATGCTGATCGCAAGCATCGCAATGGCGGAATCTGCCAACAGCTCATTTAACCAGGGATTTGAAAAACATAAAAAAGGCGACCTGAAAAACGCCATACAGAGGTATTCGACTGCTCTTGAGGAGAATCCTTCATTTTCAATGGCTTACCAGATGCGCGGTATTGCTTTGCAGCAACTGAATCAATATTCTGACGCAATCAGCGACTACAGCAAGGTCATCGCCACTGGTGATAACTCCTTTAAGGTGGTCGGTTATTATAATCGGGGCATCGTAAAAAACATGATCGGTGATTTTGCCGGGGCCATCCCCGATTTTTCGCAGGCAATTGAGCTCGATAAAAAAATGGCGGCAGCTTTTTTTCATCGTGGTATTGCCAAAGGCAAGACGGGAGATCTGAACGGACGAATGGACGATTTTCGGCAAGCAGCACTTCTTGGAGAGGTCAATGCGGAAAAGTGGCTCAACACCTATTTTCCTGATTGGAAACAGCCACAAAAACCGCCAGTAGCACCTCTACCACCAACGGAGAAAACGACATAGCGGTTTGTTTGATCTCCCCTTTTTCAAAAAAATAACGGGCAGCCCGAACGCGGCCCGTTATGCTGAAAGAGAAAAAGTTTCAGATCGCCTTGCCACCACGCTCTCTGGTTCTGATACGAATACACTCCTCAAGCGGGGTTATAAATATCTTGCCATCCCCAATTTCACCCACATCGTGACTTGCTGCGTTGATAATAGTATCGACAGTGATTTCGACAAACTCATTATTGACGGCAATATCAAGCCTGATTTTCGGAATCAGGTTTGGCGCAATTTTCTGGCCTCTGTAGATATCGATATCCTCCTGCCGTCCGTGACCGGTCACGCGACTGACGGTAATTCTCGTTATATCGGCCTGGATCAGTGCCTCACGAACATGGTCAAGCCTGTCCGGCTGAATGATAGCTGTTATCAGTTTCATTGCATCGAATTAGTTAAGGTTGATAAGACCATAGCCATGTTCACCGTGCATGCTGTGATCAAGACCGGACATTTCATCATTTTCAGAGATCCTCAAACCGATTGTTTTTTCAACCAGAAAGAGAAGAATAAACGAGACAACGGCTGCATAGCCAATGGTAACACCTACCGCTGTTGCCTGAACACCAAGCTGCTGCCAGATGGTCCAACTCTTGTCGACCGTCTTGGCGGCAGCCTCGGCCATCCATGCCGGACGGATGAAAAATACCAGGGCAAGAGCGCCAACAATACCACCGACACCGTGAACTCCAAACGCATCAAGACTGTCGTCATATCCTAATTTGCTTTTGAGAAGAATAGCGCTGTAGCAGCATAGGGCTGCAAGCGCACCCAATGCAAATGCACCTGAAGGCTGAACAACACCCGCCGCTGGAGTAATGGCTACAAGACCTGCAAGAATTCCCGATGCAACACCAAGGCTGGTAGCCTTGCCATGATGGAACATCTCAATGATCATCCAGGTAAATGCACCCGCTGCAGCCGCAACCTGGGTTACGGTCAAGGCTCTTGCTGTAACAAGGTTACTTGCAATAGCACTTCCAGCATTGAAACCAAACCATCCGACCCAAAGCAGACCAGCCCCGATAAGTGTCATGACAAGGTTGTTCGGAGACATGACGTTGTTCGGGTAAGCGCGCCGTTTACCAAGATAGAGTGCCGCAACAAGTGCTGTAATGCCTGAAGAGATATGAACAACGGTACCACCTGCAAAGTCAATGGCCCCAGCCGCCCCAAGGTTGAAAAGAAAACCGTCAGAGGCCCAGACCCAATGACAAATAGGGCTGTAGACGAAGATACACCACAACGCAATAAAAACGGCATACCCCTTAAAATTAACCCGCTCAGCAAAAGCTCCCGCTATCAGCGCAGGCGTGATGATTGCAAATTTGCCCTGAAACATGGCAAAGACATATTCGGGGATATGGGTGGACATAATAGTTTCATCAATGCCCTGTAACATAAAATACCTGCTATCCCATCCGGCGAACCCGCCCAGAATCCCTGGACCAAAACTCAGAGAATAGCCTATAAGCGGCCAGAGAACTCCGATAATAACCATGGCACCAAAACTATGCATCATGGTACCAAGAACGTTTTTTGTCCTGACCAGACCACCATAAAACATGGCAAGACCCGGAATCATCAATAAGACAAGTGCTGTGGATGTCAACATCCATGACGTTGTCCCTGTGTCAGTAACCAGCTCTTCTGCCGCATGGGCAGTACCCTGAAACAACGACACTGCAAGCAGAAACAGCAGAACCGTTAAAACCTTTTTCTTCATGATAATATTTGATGAAATTAAGCAATACCTTAATAATTAATGCTCACGACAAAAGTATAGTTAGTTTTTTAACCAAAACAAAAGATTTGTCGTTTTTTATTACAAAAAAGTAGGGATTGATAAATATTATGAGGCAAAACGCACCAGCCATGCCAGATGACGCAATAGAAAAAGCCCGGAAGAGAATACTCTGCCGGGCTTTTTGTGTGATATAAAAAAGGAAAGTATATTACGATCTGACAAGAAAAACGCTGAGATCTTCAAGAAGTGCCTGGAGATCCTCTTCGTGCTCAACCTCATCCTGGAGAATCTGCACGGCAAGATTATAGGTAACAGGATCTTTCATGCCTATCTCTTCGATAATACTGTTATAGACGTTGATGGCGCACTGCTCACCAGCAATGTTCTGCTCAAGTATTTTTTTCACAAAAGGATCATCGGGAGCTGCATAACCACAGTTCGACAGTTTGAACCAGTCAAGCGGAGTTGAAACAGGTTTACCGCCAAGCTGAATAATCCTTGTGGTCAGCATATCAGCATGACGCAACTCATCGGCAGCATGTTGAAGCAGCTCGGCAATGGCAGCATCTTTCATTGGCCCCTGCACCACCTTTGCTCCAATCCAGTACTGATAGTAGGCCAGCCATTCGTCAGCAAAAGCCTTGCTGAGCAATTCAAGAACACGGGGCAGGTGCTCTCCAACAATTTCTCGTCCTTTTGTGCCCATAAGTTGTACTCCTTATTTATTTTTAATGAATTTCACCGCAGGATGCCGCGAGGTATATAGTTTTGGAAAAAGCTTAACAAGCTTCACCGCAAGGTGTTGGAAATTAAACCCTTAAAGATTAATAAAACAATTACTTGTTATGCCGAACAAGGTCTTCAAGAGCTTCGGAGAGCTTCGGATACTTGAAGGGGAAATGTTGCGCCTCCAGAAAACCGGGTTTGACATTCTGCCCTTTTACTGCATACCCTCCACCTTCACCCATAATCAGACGAACAACAAACTCCGGAACCGGCAGCAAAGCTGGTCTTCCAAGAGCAGCGCCAAGTTGCTGGGCAAACTCTTTCATGGTGACGGGCGCTGGACTGACCAGATTGATTGCTCCCCGATAGAGCGGATTATCAAGTGCTTCAAGAATAGAGGCAATTTCGTCATCGATATGAATCCATGAGATGCACTGGAATCCCGAACCAATCGGACCACCGGCAAAAAACTGGAAGGGGGCCATCATCTTCTGCAACATCCCGCCTCGTGTCGAAAGGACGATGCCCGTCCTCAAGAGCACAAGACGAGAAACCTGCTTTTCTGCAGCAAGCGCCTCTTTTTCCCAATCAATACATATTCTTGCAAGGAAATCACTCCCTTTCGGCCCTGATTCAACCAATTGGGAGGTATCGTTACATCGGTAATACGACCCATAATAGCCAATAGCCGATGAGGAGATAAAAACCTGGGGCTTTTCAGGGGCAGCAGCAAGAGCCGATACCAAATGTCGAGTACCAAGAATTCTCGAATTGTAGCACTCTGTCTTGTGGGCATCAGTCCAGCGACTTTCAAGCAAGGGCTTTCCGGCAAGATGGATAAGGGCCTTCGAACCGCTGATAAAACTTCGCCAATCACCTCCCTCCATATCTGAATCCCAGCGGACATACTCTGTGGCACCAGGAATTTTACTGATGGCACCCTCAGGTGAACGAACAAAAAGTACAACCTTTTCACCACGGACAATCAGCTTGCGGGCAAGCTCAACACCGATAACACCTGTTGCTCCCGTAATAACAATATGGCCATTCATAACCAGGTTCCATTGAAGTGAAAGAGACTCTTTTCCAGCTTTTTATTCAACAGTCACCGACTTCGCCAGATTTCTGGGCCTGTCGACATTGCACCCCCGAAGAGTAGCGATATGGTAGGCAAGAAGCTGTAAAGGGATCACCGCCAAAAGAGGTGTAATGGGTGCTGAAGCCTGCGGAATATAGATAACATGTTCGGCCATGCGACAAACCTCCCTGTCACCCTCATTCGCTATGGCAATAACCCGCCCCTTGCGACTGCGCACCTCTTCAATATTGCTAAGAATCTTGCTGTAGGTATTGTCGCGAGTAGCAATAATAATAACCGGCATATCCTTATCAATCAGAGCAATCGGACCATGTTTCATCTCTGCTGCAGGGTAACCTTCTGCGTGAATATAGGATATCTCCTTGAGCTTCAGTGCCCCCTCAAGAGCAACTGGAAAGTTGTAGCCTCTTCCGAGATAGAGAAAGTTTTTTGCATCCTTGAACAGCTCAGCAATGGATTTGATCTGGCTGTCAAGCTGGAGAATACGTGCAGCTTTTTCAGGAACAGAGGCAAGCTCCTTGAGATTAAGCACAATCTCATCATTCGAGAGAGTGCGACCTCTGCTGAGGGCCAGCGCAAGCATATAAAGCATAACCACCTGCGCACAAAAAGCTTTGGTTGATGCAACACCAATCTCCGGCCCGGCATGCGTGTACATACCGCACAATGTTTCGCGGGCAATGGTCGAACCAACCACGTTGCAGATCCCCATGACAAGCGCCCCTTTCTCCTTTGCAGTGCGAAGGGCTGCAAGAGTATCTGCCGTTTCACCCGACTGGGAAATCACAATAACCACATCATCAACGCCGACAATAGGGTTGCGATACCGGAACTCCGATGCGTAATCCACTTCAACGGAGATACGGGCAAACTCCTCTATGAGATACTCCCCAATCAGCGCAGCATGCCAGCTTGTGCCACAAGCGCAAATCACAATTCGCCTGGCACGTTTCAGACGATCAAGATAGTCATAGATCCCGCCAAGGTGTACCCGCCCCTCATCAAGGCGAACACGCCCCCGCATAACATCATGCATCACATCCGGCTGTTCAAAAATCTCCTTGAGCATAAAGTGGTCAAATCCATTTTTCTCAATCTTTTCCAACGAAAAATCGAGCTCCGTCACCGCCTTTTCCTGCTCAATATTTTCAATTGACTTGACGGAATATCCATCCCTTTTCACCACAGCAAGCTCCCCGTCGGAGAGATAGACCACCTTGTTGGTATGCTCAACAATTGGCGCAGCATCCGAAGCAATAAAAAATTGATCAATACCAATTCCTATCACCAGCGGACTCCCTTTGCGGGCAACAACAATCCTGTCAGGCTCACGCGAGGAGATGACACACAATCCATAAGCGCCCTCAACATGCCGGAGAACCTCGCGAACAACACTCTCCATATCAAGCGACAAGTCATGCTTCCATACCCGGTCAATCAGGTGAACCAGTACCTCAGAATCGGTTTCACTTAAAAAAACATAACCCTCTGAGAGGAGCTCCTGTTTCAGCACATAATAATTTTCGATGATCCCATTGTGAATAAGCGCAATGTCACCCGCGCCATTCAGATGAGGATGAGCATTGCAGTCGCTTGGCTCGCCATGTGTTGCCCAGCGGGTATGGCCAATACCAATCGTGGCTCCAGAGAGAGCTGCCCTGCGCGACTCGGTATCCTTTTCCAGATCGCCAACACTTCCTTTCTGCTTGATAACCGACAGAGTCTCGCTCAGCAGGGCAATACCTGCCGAATCATAACCCCGGTATTCAAGACGTTTTAATCCATTTAACAGGATCGGAGCAGCATCCTGCCAGCCTATATATCCTACAATTCCACACATAGTATTTTATTAAGAATCGATTCATTCACGAGGCGAAGCTTCGGGGAATTTACCCCTGGAGATTAAAGAACCCCGCAGCAAGCAGCGGGGTAATTTGAAAACAAATCTACAATACTTTACGCCTCAAGAGGCGGGGAATATGACCCATAGAGATTAAAAAAAATCTTGTAAAAAGCCTTGGTCAACACTACCCGCTCAGCAAAAAAAAACTTGTCCCTGAAGTAACTCAATAATAGAGCAATATCAAAGCACTCGCCTCATTTCGCCCCAAATTTTTAACGCCTCACTGGAGATCGCCTCCTCATAATCATCAACACCGGAAAAGCTGCCTGACGGGTAAATAAGGGCCCGACTGACATTAATAACCGCACTTTGCCGACCGGCATCAACGCCATGATTCACCGCATCTTCCAGCGATCCCCCCTGGGCCCCGACACCGGGAATAAGCAGAAAAAGTCCGGGCGCATTCCGACGAATCTCTCCAAGCAGGTTGCTCTTGGTAGCACCAACAACCACGCCTCCGTTGCCACCTTTGCTCCACTGAGCCACCTTGCCAAGAACAGTTCGATAGAGCGGGTGACCATCGGCCATCGGCTGTTCCTCAAAATCTTTGGACCCCTCGTTTGAGGTCAAACAGAGCACAAAAACCAGCTTCTCCTCATAAGCAAAAAAGGGCTCCAGAGAATCAAATCCCATATAAGGTGCAACAGTAATCGCATCAAAAGACCAGTGCTCAAAAAATGCCTGCGCATACATTCTGCTGGTATTGCCAATATCGGCACGCTTGGCATCAGCAATGGTCATACACGCATCAGGAATGCTTTTGAGCGTCTCTTCCATATCCCGCAAGCCCGAAACTCCTCTTGCTTCATAAAAGGCTGTATTGAGCTTGTAAGCTACGGCACATTCCGATGTGGCCCTGATAATGGCTCTGTTAAACTCAAGAACCGGATTCTTGTACGATGAAAAAAGCTTTGGAATTTTTTCTGGATCACTGTCAAGCCCGACACACAAAAGGGACTTCAAGAGCGATATCCTGCTGTTTGCCTTTTCACGAACTGAACTCATAACGAACTCACCCACTGTTTAGACGATTCCCTTCAGTAAAAAGAAGATATTTTGCCACAAAAATACCTTTTCAAGTTTTGCTGCAATATATAAAATATGTTTTCTCGTGGAATGCTTCATTAAATGGAAGAATCCCGTAAATTGGGAGCTTATGAATCCGCGAACGGTGAAGAGTCGACGGTATCGCACTATTATAACCATGATTGTTGATTGATGGCAAAGAAAACAGTAAAACCTCCAAATCCGTATAAAAACGAACCGGAAACCAACCTCCCGCGTCCGAAATTCCCCGTCATGTATTATGTGGTTGTGATTGTGCTTCTCATCGGAGTGCAGCTTGCTTTTTTCTGGTCAGGCTCAACGCAGGAGATCCCCTACAGCACCTTCCGCAAACTTATTGCTGAAAACAAGGTTGTCTCGGTCAAAATTTCTGCGGAGCGAATCTATGTCAAGCTTAAACCCGGAACAGAGACTGGCATCGCAATAAAAGAGGAGAAAAAGGACAACCCGGTAGTCTCCCTTCCGCAATCCTCATCAAAACAGGATGAAATCTTTGTCAATCCCGTACGCGATGATGGTCTGATAGAGTTGCTTGAAAGTAAAGGAATAAAGTATCAGGGAATGCCAAGCAGCACCTGGATCAGTGAACTCCTGCAATGGATACTCCCTTTTGGACTGCTGATCGGAGTCTACTTCTTTGTCTTCCGGCGTATGGGCGGGCCGGGCTCCCAATTCATGAATATCGGCAAGAACAAGGCCGCCCTCTATGAAAACCTCGACGAACACACCCGCATCACCTTCAAGGATGTCGCTGGCCTTGACGAAGCAAAGGCCGAGGTGATGGAGGTCGTGGACTTCCTCAAGGATCCCAAAAAGTATACCACACTGGGCGGCAAATTGCCAAAAGGAGTGTTGCTGGTCGGCCCTCCAGGTACCGGCAAAACCCTTCTGGCAAAAGCTGTTGCAGGAGAAGCGGATGTGCCGTTTTTCAGCATCAGCGGCTCAGACTTTGTCGAGATGTTTGTCGGGGTTGGCGCGGCAAGGGTGCGCGACCTCTTCAAGCAAGCCAAGGAAAAAGCGCCCTGTATTATTTTTATTGACGAGATTGATGCCGTTGGGCGCAGCCGGGGAAAAGGGGCTATGATGGGGGCCAATGACGAGCGGGAAAATACCCTCAACCAGTTGCTGGTCGAAATGGATGGATTTGCCACCGACAAAGGGGTGATTCTGATTGCCGCAACTAACCGTCCTGACGTACTCGATTCCGCGTTGCTGAGACCGGGACGTTTTGACCGCCAGATCATGGTTGACAAGCCCGATCTGAAAGGGCGTATCGATATTTTCAAGGTGCATACCAAGGCCCTTTCGCTCTCAAAAGAGGTCAACCTCAAAGCACTCGCATCACAAACCCCAGGCTTTGCTGGAGCTGAAATTGCCAATGCTGCAAACGAGGCAGCTCTTCTTGCCTCTCGACGCAACAAACAGAGCATTGAGATGAAAGATTTTGAGGATGCCATTGAACGCTGCGTTGCCGGACTTGAGAAGAAGAACAAAGTCATCAATCCGCGTGAAAAGCAGATTGTTGCCTATCATGAAGCTGGCCACGCTATTGTCAGTTGGATGATGGCAGACAATGATCCGGTACAGAAAATCTCCATTGTACCAAGAGGCATGAGTGCCCTCGGCTATACCATGAATATTCCGCTTGAGGATCGCTATCTGATGACAAGAAGTGAACTGCTCGGACGCATTTGTGGCCTGCTCGGCGGGCGCATTGCAGAACTGATCATCTTCAGCGAAATATCCACCGGTGCACAGAATGATCTTGAAAAGGTGACCAGCATCGCCTACAACATGGTGACGGTTTATGGCATGAGCGAGAAACTTGGTAATCTTTCATTTTACGAAAGCAATAATCCCTATTATGGCACTCCTGGTATTGATAAAAAATACGGCGAAGAGACTGCGCGTCTGATTGACAGGG
>CAIOLC010000155.1 GCA_903859055.1 uncultured Chlorobiaceae bacterium
AAGGTTGTCATCCTGATTGATGAGTACGACAAACCGATTCTGGACAATATTGCGAATATCCCCGGGGCTCTGCTCCTTCGGGATGGAATGCTTGACTTTTACACAACCATCAAGGAGAACGACCGGTATCTGCGCTTTGCCTTTCTCACCGGAGTGAGCAAATTCGCCAAAGCGTCGATCTTCAGCGGCCTGAACAATTTTGAAGACATCAGCCTCAACCCGGACTATGGCAACATCTGCGGCTACACCCAGCGTGAACTCGACACCACGTTTGCCCCATATCTCAACGGGGTTGATATGGAGCAGGTCAAACGGTGGTACAACGGCTATAACTTTTTGGGCGACACTGTTTATAACCCCTCCGATCTTCTGCTTTTTATCAAAAACAATTTTAAGTTTCACAATTACTGGTTTGAAACCGGTACGCCGAGTTTGCTGATTAAGCTGATCAAAAAGAACAGCTATGCTATACCCCGGTTTGAGAGCCTGTGCGTTAATGAGTCACTGCTCAACAGCTTCGATATTGAAAATCTCAAGTTGGAGACCATTCTGTTTCAGACTGGCTACTTGACCATCAAGCGCGTGATACCGTCGGGCGTGGGAAAGCTATATGAGCTGGGGTTGCCCAACAAGGAGGTGCAGATCAGTTTTAATGACTTCATCCTGCCATTGATGGCAACCTCCTGAATTATCTGCACGCTCTCCTGAGCCTGGAATTCACCGCTTCCAGATCAAACAGTTCCGGCTTGAAATCAGTGACACCAAAATGCTCCTCCAGCCACTCTGCGCGGTCTGCGTAATCGGGATTTGATTTGTCGCTCATAACCTGAACCAAATCAACGTATCCCCAGATACCGCCACAATCCTCCGGCGGGCAGGCACCTTTGCCCTTGATGCAGCAAGGCAGTGTTATGGTGCTGTCAAAAGGGAGGATTTTTTCAAGTGTCACCTTGTGCTGCCATCCATCGCCAAAATCATACTCATAGGTCAGGGAATCCTTCTCTTTTTGCAACAGGCTTGACAGAAACTCCTTCTCTTCATTCTTGACACCCATGCCGAAAAAGAGCTCTTTTTCATCCTTGTCAGGCACTCCGTACAGCTCCCTTCCAAGAACAAATTGATGGAGGTGTTCATCGAACCATCCCATCACCGCCTGCATGACCGTGTGAAGCTTTCCGAGGGTGATGGTGTCGGGCACCAGAATGCGCCGCCATATTGGAGGCTTTGAGCCCATCAACGTAACTTTCAATTGATAGATGGCCTTTGCTGTTTGTGGTCTCATGAAAAACTCCGTTTTGATAGTCGGGTGTATCGTTCTTTTTATGGGAATTGCTTCCTGTTGGCAATTCTGATGCTGCCAAGAAAATATAAGCCAATAATTCAAATCAAGAGACTGCTGGCCCGTGACAGTTTGTTTATTATATCCACAATGCCGTAGGGAAAAAAAATGAGGAACCGCCAAGAGTGTGCCATAGAGCCTGTTCCGGTAAAACGGTAAGCGTCCATGTCTGCATTGTGTTGGGCTCTTTTGACTGGAATGCAGCAGGAGTAAGCACCGCGATACAAAAATGCGGCTTGGGGTCACGAACAGAGTGGTACAGAATGGCTTCGATGGGTGCTTGTCGGGCAGCGCGGGCAAATTCCTGTGTTGCGCCATAGTCGCGAGGGTGTGTCCAAAAGTCGGCATCTCTCTCGAAGGGGCTGTTTCGGAGATCAACCATTTTCCCTGCCACAGAAACAGAAAATGCCGTGTATGGAGTCGGTGGCAAACGGTCGATACCATTGGTATCCTGCAAAAACAGCAACCTGTGGTATCCAATTTCAGCGGCTGCCGTCTTTAGCCGCTCCGCTCCATAAAAGAGACCTGGGTCATTCTCCGCTCGGAAACGAGAGCCACCTCGAAGTGGCAGATAGCGAAATGGAGTGGTAAGTAAAAAGTTGAATCCTGCAGCCTCCTCTGGAACAGGTGGCTTCCACTCCTCAATGATATCCTCAAGAAGTTCCTGTTCAGCAAGAGAATCGACAATTTTCATGGTAGAGACCACGTGCTGCGCCTCAACCACTCGCCATATTTCATATTGAGAGAAACGGGATTCAGACAATACCACGGCTGGCATCCAAATAGGTGACGACACGGACAAGTCCCTCCGCTGTTGTAATGAGTTCTAAAGGTTTTTTGCCGGAAAAAGCCTTGTTTTCACTCTTTAGCCATTTCTCTGCGGCCATTTCGTTTCCTCCAACAATGGAGTCAAGAGAGCGAAAGAGCCTCACCAGGAGTACCGCAAACTCCCACTCCTTTTTACCTTCCGTCAACAGATATGCGCCAGCACTGATCCGGCTGATTGTTGACGGGCTCAAGCCGAGAATCTTCGCCAGTGTGAAGTTCGCTATACCAAGAAGATCTGCCGCTCTCATTACAGCCTTTGAGAGCACGGCAGGCTTGCTTGCCTGACAGGGTTGTGCTACAGTAGATGCTAACATAGTCTTCTCCTTTTCTATAGAAATAATGTATACATATTTTTTCTGCGGGCAAAGAAAAAAGAGAGAGGAGGCGATCAATTCTTTTTTTGAATTCAATCTCTCAGGGTTCAATTCCCCACCGCTTGCGGTGAAGTATGTTAAGCTTTTTCTAAAACCAGATACCCCGCTGCTTGCGGCGGGGAGTCTTCATTATAATCTGTGACGGTTCAAATTCTTGCGAAGTTTTTATCGGATATCAGGGAATCCTGTCTCCGCCAGATCAAAACGATCATTGAGTTCAAGCAGATCATCGGGCGCGGTGCCCGGCTTTTTGATGGCAAGGAGCGCGAAATACAGCACACCATAGCCACCTCATTCGCGTTTCAGAAGCATCTCTATCGGCAGAGAGCGGCGTAACGAACAACCCTATTATGCGATCGTTTTCTTTGTCTTCTTTTTTGATTTCCATGGTTTCAGAATGGAGACAAATATAGTGCCCATCAGTATAAGGACTTGAAGAGCCCCAAACCAGAGATTCATCTTTTGGTTGTAAAGATAGGCGGCATCACCCAGAGAGGCGATGCCAAGTTTCCCCGATATCTCCATCATCGTTGACTCCCAGGGGCCAAGAAAAAGGGTTCCAAACACAATGGCGACAAGAGTCACAATCCATTTGAAGGTGAGCCAGTTGTGCTTGAAGAAGCCCCAATTGGTAAAGAGTGAGTATGCCAGGCCGGTAAGCAGGGAGCCGATTGCGCCAGGAACCACAACAATCGACATATCAACGTGATGAAGGCTCTGGTTGATTCCGTACAAGACGCGGCCATCAGTAATGCCGGCTTTCAAAAAATAGAGCGATATCAGAGAGACTGCACCTCCCACCCAGCAGGCAACGGCAATCAGGTGAAAGCCTTTGAGCCACTTTACCCCATTTGCGCTTAATTTTTGCATGTCAGCCTCATCGTATTGCTGAACCCACTGCTCAAGACCGGATAGAATTTACGTGCGCCCATGAATGTTCGGTTGTGTCATTTTCCGCATGTTCTTTATTTCATTCACAATAGTATCAAGGGAGTGATTTGCGAATAAAACCTCCCGCTCTTTGGTGTAATTACCGTAGCCTTGCGTGAATTGTTTGAGAAAACGAACAGCGTCAACAACCCCCAACTCTTTATAAAGCAGGCTGATTGCTTGCTGATTAATTTCAATCAACGGCTTTGTATCTGTCATCATTTTTCGATCTCCTGAACCAACTCAACAGGATTTACCACTTTCACTGTTAAATTTTTTACATGGTTAGCATTTCGCAACAATTTATCGTCGCATGTGCAGAAATAGTCAGCGTTGTCTGACTCTGCTAACGCGATATGAAGTGCGTCAAGTGGTTTAATGCTAAAAGTTATCAAATCTGTGGCTCGTGATTGTTCTTTTGTGCCGACAGTAATCACATCTTTCGCCTTTGCCAAGACAGCGAGAGTATGTTCTTTTCGAATTGGAAACGAACACTGTTCACATCCATAAAGCAACTCTCCCTGCCCACTATCGCAATAGATGATAATACCGAGAACGGCTTCAGATTTCAAAATAATCCGAATTTGATTCGGGGTATCAAGTGGTCTTTGAATGGCGCATAAGTCAAGATAAATTTTCACGCTGTTATTCTTGTGCTATTAATCCGGTGAATATTTTGAAAGTTGATGCGTATCATTGGCGGCTGACAGGGAACATGTTGGTTAACCATTAGCCGTATAATCTCCAGTAACTTTTTCAGAGCTTTTCTTACCGTTTAAAAGAATGCGGGATTTTTGTAAAATTTATTTTGCCCCCTCAATCAGCTCCGCCGCCAGAGTGAGCGATGAGGCTGAAATTTTATGACCGCTGATAAGGCTGGCAATGGCCTGCAAGCGGCTTTCGTGGTCGAGAGGGGTCACCTCTGTGACGGTTCTCTCCTGCTGGAGAGATTTTTTGACACCGAGGTGCAGATCGGCCATGGCGGCTATCTGCGGCAAGTGGGTAATGGCAATGATCTGGTGGAGGCGCGAGAGTTTTTTCAGGCTTTTCCCGACCGCTTCAGCAACACGGCCACTGATGCCGGTGTCGATTTCATCGAAAATAAGGATCGGCAGGTTGGTGGACTCTGCCAGGGCGCTCTTCATGGCAAGCATCACCCTTGAAATTTCGCCGCCGGATGCCACCTTGATGAGTGGTCGTGGCTTTTCTCCGGAGTTGGTGGAGATCAGAAACTCAATTTTGTCATAACCGCTGGTAAACGCTGTAAATGCTGAACCATCAACCGAGATATCACCATCTGGATGCGCCTCGTGGGTCATGCTGACAATAAAGGTGGCGTTTGGTATGCCAAGTCCAGCCAACTGCTCCTGAATGGCGGTTTCAAGGCGGCGTGCAGCTTTCTGACGTTTGGCACTCACTGTTGCGGCCTCTCTGGAGAGCTCCACTTTACGACTCTTTACCTCCTGCTCAATGAGGTTCAGCCTCTCTTCGAGGTTCTCCTCAAGCGCGCTCTTTGCCTCCAGCTCTTTTCTCAGCTCTATCAGCCCGTCGAGGGTGCGCTGGTATTTTTTACAGAGGCGCTGGAGTAGAAGCTGCCGTTCTCGTAAGCCATCGAGCCTTTGGGGATTAAAGTCAATGCCAGAGGCGTAGCTCCTCGTAAAGCGTGAAAGTTCATCAATGATGCTTGTTGCGGTACGGCTCTCCTGCAGGTGAATATCGAAGCGCTTGTCAATGGCTGCAAGTTTCTCGAGGGTGTGGAGTGCTGCAGCGATGCCGGAATAGAGAGAGTGTTCGCTTTCGTAAAGCAGCTCATTCAGAGTGCTGCTAAGGGTAAAAAGGGTTTCGGCATTTTCGAGGATGATGATTTCGCTTTCGATACTCTCTACCTCGTTACTTTTCAGCTCAACGCTGTTGAGTTCGTTCAACTGAAAATCGATCATCTCTTTTTTTTCACGAATGGAGGCGGCATCCTGTTTCAGTGAATGTGCCTGCCTCATGAGTCCCTGAAGTGTTGCTCGGGAGGTCTGGTAGGCCATCACTTCACCTGCTGTCAGGGCAAAATCATCAAGCATGGTTTCATGGGTGTCGGCGTGCAGCAGCAATTGGTGCTCATGCTGGCCGTGCAGGTCAATCAGCTCCTCTCCCGCCTTTTTGAGGAGAGCTGCTGTGCATGGCGTGTCGTTAATAAAGCAGCGCGATTGTCCGCTGGAGGAGATCTCTCTGCGGAGAATCAGTTCAGGGGCAATTTCAACACCTGCATTGTGCAGCAGCGTTGCAATCGTTTCGGAGGAAACCTCTTTGAGCATGGCCTCTATCACTGCTTTGCTGCTGCCCGACCGCACCAGATCACTGCTCGCCCGATCTCCAAGGACAAGGTTTAACGCTCCAAGAAGAATAGATTTGCCAGCACCGGTTTCTCCGGTAATTATCGTTAATCGAGGGTGGAAGGCAACCGTCAACTCCTCAATCAGGGCAAAATTTTTGATATAAAGGCTGAAGAGCATGTTCGCTTAATGGAGAGGTTACGCCTGAGTTGAAGAGGTTGATTTCTCCTTTTTTGCTGTCTCATCACCACCCTTGCCAAACTCCTCCTCTATCTCATGCTGCGCTTTTTTAAACTCTTTCACTCCTTTGCCCAAACCTCTGGCAAGTTCGGGAAGCTTTTTTGCTCCAAACAGCAGCAGAATAATGAGCAGAATGAGCACGAGCTCCTGGCCACCTAATCCGAACATTGGTATCTCCCCTGGTATTTAACTGTGGTGAAAAGCATGATATCATGCAGATTATATACGCAATATGCCCTCCTGAAGCAACTCTTTTCATCATGGAACTCTCTTCTCAGTAGCGGGCAATAACCGTTTCACCTCCCCTGGTTTTATCGCCAGGCTGAACGGCAACCCTGACTGATGGCGGCAGAATAAGGTCAATTCTTGAGCCGAACTTGATCATCCCGAACCGTTTGCCAATCTTGACTATCTCGCCGCTTCTCAGGGTGCAGACAATTCTTCTGGCCAGAAAACCGGATACCTGGCTGAACCGCACCTCAATCTCCCCGTTGTCAATACCAATCTCCATCCTCTCGTTGCTCTCCATGCTCTTGTTGTCAAAAGCCATCAGGAATTGACCGGGGCAGTAGCGCAGATGGGTCACTTTTCCACTGAACGGGATGCGATTGACGTGAACATTGAAGGGCGACATGAAAATGCTCACCAGAGTTGACGGGTTGGGGTTGTCGCTTTGGCCATGCGGTTGAACAAGGATAATTTTTCCGTCAGCCGGAGCAAGAATAATCCGTTGTTCCTCGGGTGGTATTCGTGGAGGATCGCGGAAAAAATAGAGGGTAAAGAGAAGCACTGAACCGATGGTACAAAAAATAAAGAACTCCGCCCACACGGGGAAGAGCATCGCGGCAGCGCTGAGCATCATGCAGAGCAGAAAAACCTTTATCATGGTGCTATGGCCGTATGATGTCAACATCTTTTTTGTCTCTCTTCTATTTCTGTTATGACAAGTTCACCCCTATAATAAATTATTTATTTTGTACTTGGGAGAGAGGAGAAATATTTTTTTTGATTTTTTTGATTTTTGTCGATGGCTGATTGCTCATTTCCGGATCAATTCAAATGAATACATTGGAAAAAAAGTTTCTTCAGGAGGTCAGGTCAAGGCGTTTGGTTGATCATGGGGAGAAAGTCCTTGTTGCTGTTTCCGGTGGGCCTGATTCAATGGCACTCTTGTCGCTGCTCTCTGCGGTGCAGCCACTTCTGCATTGTGAGCTTGCCATCGCTCACTGCAACTTTCAGCTTCGTGGCACGGAGAGTGATGGTGATGAATCTTTTGTGAGGGCTCATGCTCTCACCCTTGGGCTGGAGTGTTTTGTTGAGCGTTTTGAGACAGGGCGTTGTGCTGAGGAGTGGAAAAAGTCACTGGAGGAGACGGCACGGATATTGCGATACGCTTTTTTTGAGCAGGTGATGGTGGAGCAGGGATTCAGCCGGGTTGCCACCGGTCATCATGTGAACGATAACGCTGAAACGATTCTGTTCAATCTGTTCAGAGGAGTCTCGCTTTCAGCACTTCGTGGCATCCGCGCCCGTAATGGAAAAATTATCCGTCCGATGCTGCTGTTACACAAGGCCGATATTACGGCATATCTGGCGCAAAAGGGTGTTGCCAGCCGGATTGATGCGAGTAATGGAGTCGACGATTATGATCGTAACTTTATCAGGAACCGGGTGATTCCGCTGATTGAGGAGCGCTTTGCGCACAAGCTTTTACCCTCTCTGGGGAGATTGTCGAACCAGGCTGGTGAGCTCGAAGAGTTTCTTGAACTCTATTTTGAAAATCTCTGTGAACGGGAGGCAGGCCTCACTCTGACTGATGGCAAGCTTGAGGTGAAGGCACTGAAGCTGCTCACCGTTTTTGAGCAGAAAGAGCTGTTCAAGAGGGCCTTGAGGGATCTTGATGCTCCTGTGGATGGCCAGGCGCTGCAGAAACTGGTCGATCTGCTCAACAGCCATCAGGGCAAGATGGTGATGGCCGGGCGGGCGTTACGGGTGCTCTGGAAGGGGGGCTCACTCTGTTTTTTGCGTGACTCACCCGCGCCTTGAGCAAGTCAAAGGTGTCAGTGAATGCTCCTGCTACTTTTTCTCTTTTGCTGTCTGAAAAAGCTCAAAAGGCAGATCTGTATGAATAATGACCGACTTGAGGTTTTGCTGAATCTTGATGCGGTTGAGCAGCTCTCTGGTCTGTTCGGTGGTTCTGGTATTATTCAGTTCTGAGAGTTTGATGGCTCCCCAGAGAAAAGTTGAGGCAAAATAGGCGGCCTGATTGGTGCTATATCCCCATTCGCTCTGCCCCTCTATTCCATCCTTGAATTTTACAGAGAGAGCAAGGTTCTGGATGCGATTCAGGTTCCCCATGGACTTTAATCCCTGGTTGGTTGAGGTGAGGCTTTGCAGCGCACCTGATGTCCATGCTGGTGAGGGGAGCGCAAACCAGAGGTGCGATTTATAAATGGCTTTGTCAATCAGCGCAACGGAGAGCGAGTCACGCTTGAAAAAGCTTCCGGTGGGGAGAAGAAACTCCTGGAGCATCTTTTTATTGTTGCTCAGGGCAGCCTGTCTCGCTCCGAGAGGGCAGAGCCAGAGGGTGCTGTCGAGAGCGTAGCACGGCCGGCCACCAATGACCTCTGTGCGGCGGCTGACTATTTTGAGAAGCGATGCAGGGATTTTTTCTGTAAAAGCCCCAGAGGCGATGCCAAGAAAGTTCTGCTCTTTATAGCCGTGGCGTTTGAAACTGATCAACAGGGTATCAATATCCAGAGAAGGGTTGATTCCGGATGCCTGGAGCATGGTGTTCAGTTGGTCGTCGGGTTTGAAGAGTGGGGCATTTTTCAGGGAATCGGGGATAATCTCCTTCCAGAGTCGGCTCTCGCGGATATCTTTCATCCCGATGTAAATAATGGCGTCTGATGTTCCGGGGAGGTGATCCACCATTCTCCTGAGCGACGGTGTCAGCGGCTCAGGCTGAACTTTTGCTTTTGGCCAGTTTACCCAGAGAGCGGTCAGTGCAAATCCTGCCGTGACAAGAGTGCTGATGGAGAGAAGGAGTCCAGCCCCTTTTCTCAGTGAGCGCTTTTGAGGTTTTGTCGATGGTGAGTCAGCTTCTGGATTTTTAGCCATACGAATCCAATGGGGTTATGATTTTCGCTTTATGGCTTCACGAGCCAGGGTGTCGCAGCGGTTGTTGTACGGGTTATCGCTGTGGCCTTTTACTTTGTGAAATTTGATTTCGTGCAATGTAAGCAACTTCAGAATTTTCTGCCACAGATCAATATTTTCAACACTTTTTTTAGCTGCTGTCTGCCAGTTATTGGAGGTCCAGCGCTTCAGCCACCCATTATTGACGGCATTGACAAGATAGCTTGAATCGCTGTACAGATCGACCCTGCACGGCTCTTTGAGTGCCTGAAGTGCCTCTATTGCTGCGCTGAGCTCCATGCGGTTATTGGTCGTGGCAGGCGAATACCCCGATATCTCCCTGGTCGAGGGGCCGTACATCAAAAGAGCACCCCAGCCTCCGGGTCCTGGATTTCCACTGCAAGCGCCGTCGGTGTAGATTGTGACTTTTTTTTCCATCGACAAAAAAAAGCTCAACCGTGCAGGGTTGAGCTTTTACAAAATATTGAAAACTTCTTGAGAGCAGATGTTGCGGTCGCCTATTTCACCAGTTTGGCAAGCTCGGCGGTACCTGTTTTAGCAATAATTTTCATGGCTTTTGCAGAAAGCTTCACCTTTACAAACCGCTTCTCCTCCTCAATCCAGACTCTTTTGGTGTGGAGGTTTGGCTCAAAACGGGTGCGGACGTGGTTATTTGCATGAGACACCGTATTACCGTACTTGGGTCTTTTGCCGGTCAGTAAACAAACTTTGGACATGGCGCAATCAATTGTGTTAAAAAATGAACCGGAATATAACAAAAATTTTATAAATCGAAAAAGTATAGTTTCAGGGTCGTATACCCACAGCGCAGACCATCATGGAGAGGACGTAGAGTAGCGTTCCAAATGCGTTATACCAGATTGCCCTCTCTTTTGGTTGCGCAATCAGGGTTTTTTGCATGGGCAGTTGAGCAAGCAGCAGCAGAAGCGCAATGACCGTTGTGGTCATGGAGCCTTTGGCAACCAGAATGGAGATGGCGGCAAGCTGGGCCACATCCATAATGATTGCCGCAAGGATGGCCGCCTTTTTTTCTCCAAGTTGTACCGGTATGGAGGCAACCTTGCGGATGTTGTCGCCAACGATGGACTTGAAATCGTTCAGCGTCATGATGCCATGAGCACCAAGGGAAAAAATAATTGCCAGGGCAATAGTTTCGCGGGAAGGGATGCCCTGGGTAATGGCAAAGCTGCCGGTCAGCCACGCCACCCCTTCGTAGGCAAGCCCCACGATCAGGTTGCCGAACCAGCCATTTCTTTTTGCCCTGATCGGCGGGCCCGAATAGGCATGCGACATGAGTACCCCCACAAATGCTATGGCAACAACATAGGGGTGAATGGAGAAGGCCACCAGAAATCCGGTAACGATAAGGGCGAAGGTGATCAGCCAACTGGCCGATTTGGATATTTTTCCTGCTGGAATAGGGCGTTCAGGTTCATTGATAGCGTCTACCTCGCGGTCGAAGTAGTCGTTCATGGTCTGCGACATGGCGCACATGAGCGGTCCCGCCAAAATAATACCCCGCAGCAGGATAGACCAGTTGTCAGCAACACTTTCACCGGTTGATACCACACCGCAGGCAAAGGCCCACATTGGCGGGAACCAGGTGACTGGTTTCATGAGCGGCACAATGGCAGAGAGCTCAATCCTGAATCCAGGACGGTTGACATTTTCGAGAGCTTGTTGAATCTCTTTCTGCCGGGAATCGCTCACTCCTGACAAGCGCAGCTTCTCGGTTATGCCTGGATGCTTTTCAGGATGAAGAGTTTCTCGTCCGTTCATTGGTATTATTGTTCTCGCCCCGGCTTAAAAACAAAGTGGACAGTATACATGTTTTTTGATAAAAAGATAAGAATTTAGTTGATGCCCTTCCTGTATTTTCCGGTGAGTTCTCTGTTGACTCTCACGATCTCCTTAAAGGCACGTTCTGAACGACCGCTTTTCAGCGCATCACCGGCCATAAGGAACCCGGCATCAATGCTTTCTGCTTTTCCTGAGACGTAACAGGCCATGGCTGAAGTGTAGAGGGCTGCATCAAGGTGTGCTTCGGGTGCGCTTCCGTCAAGGATTCGGAGGATAATGAGGGCATTTTCATCTTTGCTGCCTCCCTGTATCTCTGCGAGGGCATGTCTTGTGAGTCCGAACTCTTCAGGATAGAGTGTCTGTCGCCTCACCGTTCCATTCTGTATTTCAATGAGATGGGTCGGGCCGTTCAGGCTCGGTTCGTCGAGTGCAATGCCCTCTTCTGTCATGGCATGAACAATCAGGGCATGACGAGCGTCGGTCTGGACAAAAACTTCCGTGTAAAGTTCCATCAACTCCTGGTTGAAAACTCCGACCAGTTGCCGTTTTGTTTTTGCCGGATTAATGAGCGGTCCAAGAATGTTGAAGATGGTTCTTATACCCAGCTCACGGCGCAGAGTGGCCACTCTTTTCATGGATGGATGGTAGAGGGGGGCAAAGAGAAAGGCGAATCCAGTCCGTTCAAAAAGCTCTTTTGTCGCTTCGGGAGGCAAATCGATAGTAAAGCCAAGTGCTTCAAGCACATCAGCGCTGCCGCAACTACTTGTTACCGAGCGGTTGCCATGTTTGGCAATGGGGATGCCAGCACTGTTGGCAATGATTGATGCTGTGGTGGAAATATTGTAGGTGCCTGCATGGTCACCGCCTGTTCCACAGGTATCGACGGCATCTTCGCTCAGCTCAATGCTGCTGGCTTTTTCCATCAGGCTGTAATAGGCGCCTGCGGTTTCGGCCGGAGTGATTCCTTTTTTTTGTTGAAGGGCGAGCAGTGCGGCAATGACACTTTCGGAAAAGAGACCATCCATGATGCTGTTCATGCAGAAGGTCATCTCATCCTGTGAAAAATTTTCTCCGGCAAGCAGCTTTTGCAGTAACTTTTTTTGGGGCATAACGCTTACTTGTTGGCAAATAATTGCAAATATTCGTAAATGTAAATTAATAAAAAGAATTGATTGCATTGAGCACCCTGTTATTGCAACGCTTGAGATAAAATTTTCTGCGCTTATGGAGAGTGAAAGGGTAAAAGCTGCTCAAAAAGAGTCATTGGAGAGGGTGCGGGTCAAGATGATGACCATGGCTCTGGATGCCTGTGTTATTACCGATCTCTCAGTGATTCGCTGGTTGACCGGCTTCAGTGGCTCAGCCGGGAGGTTGTTGGTTACTCCGCAAAAGAGCTGGTTTTTTACGGATTTCCGGTATCAGGAGCAGGCTGCCCGGGAGGTTGTGGTGGCCGAAACGGTTATTGCTGCTGACGGGTTTGCTGCTGAGCTTGCTTCCGGCCGCTATCCTCTTGGCGAAACGGTTGCGTTGCAATCGGATACTGTGAGCTGGAACGAAGCTATTCGCCTTATCGAGCAGCTTCATGGTAAACAGCGGGTGCTGCCGGTTGACTCTTTTTTTGATGAGTTCAGGATGGTCAAAAACGGGATTGAGCTGGTGAAGATGCGTCGTGCTGCTGTTGTCAGTGAGCAGGTACTTGAGCGTGTGCTCTCCATGATATCACCAGCAGTAACAGAGCTTGATATAGCCGCCGAAATAACGTATCAGCATAAAAAGCTTGGTGCGGAGAGAGACTCTTTTGAGCCTATTGTGGCTGGTGGTGCTCGTTCAGCCATGCCCCATGCCCGACCTTCAGCCGCCCTGTTTAAACCTGGCGAGCTTATTGTGATTGATACCGGTTGTGTGGTTGAGGGGTATGCCTCCGATCAGACACGAACAGTTGCTCTTGGTAAAATTTCAGATGAGGCGCGCAAGGTCTACCGTATTGTGCAGGAGGCGCAGGAGCTTGGTATTGCGTCGGCGCGATGCGGCATGGTGGCCAAAGAGCTTGATGATGAGGTTCGCCGATATATTGCCTACTACGGTTACACGGAGGAGTTTGGGCATGGCCTTGGTCACGGTGTCGGGCTCGATGTGCATGAAGAGCCACGGATCAGCTCAAAAGGGGAGCATGAGTTGCGGGAGAATATGGTTTTTACCATCGAACCCGGCATCTATCTGCCCGGTAAATTCGGGGTGCGTATTGAGGATACCGTTGTCATGTCTCCGCAAGGCGCGGCACCGTTGCAACAGTTCACGAAAGAGCTTATTGAACTGTAACTCTGTAACTTTTTCACCCAGAAAAAAATGAGCCTCTATTGCATGGTGATTACCACCGTCCCAAATCGGGAGACCGCCGAAAAGCTTGCTGAGAGCATTCTTGACAATCGTTTGGCGGCCTGTGTCCAGATGGCCGACATTCGCAGCTTTTTTATCTGGGAAGGCAAGCTGCAGAAAGAGGGCGAGCTTCTCTTGTCTATCAAAACCACCGAAGCCTGTTACCGCGATCTCGAAGCACATATTCTTGAGCATCACTCCTATGATCTCCCGGAGATCATCATGCTGCCGATAACGGGCGGGTTGCCGGGCTATCTGGGGTGGATCGATTCAGCCACAGCGACGGCAAACTCTTCAAAACCCTGATGGCTTTTCACATCCGCAGCAGCAACGACTTGATCTCTGCGGTAAAAGAGGCCATCACCAGCAGGGGGTTGACGTTGCGTTCTATGGAGCGGATGGCCTCTTCGGTGATGGTTGATATCTGAAAGAAGTCGGTATTTGGAAAGTTTTTGGCAAAACGGTTGACGGCTTCGCTGATGTCGGGGTTGTTCAGCTCCTGAAAAGCAGGGTTGATTCGGCGGTGGTTGGCATCCTGAAAGAAGAGCAGGAGGGCAGCAAGAAAGAGGGTAAGGTCGCTGCGCGAAAGGTTTTTGGCGTTCTGCTCACAGGAGATAATGGCTTTATGAAAAGCGCTTGGGGTGAGCACGGCGCGGAGGTAGTCGAGTGCCTGGTTGCGGAGCGCCATGGTTGCAGTTTCCGGAGAATTCTCGACTCTGTTGTTGAGCAGCTCCCATGCAAGCCGGAGGTTGCCTCTTGAAAAGCTGACGATAAAGCTCAGCTCGGGCTCAACAATCTCAGTGCGGTTAGCTGTCAGCCAAAGTCGCAACTCACGGGAGGTCACCCGGGAAAACTTGACAGCCTGGCATCGTGACCGGATGGTGGGCAGCAGTGCTTCTGGTCGTGATGAAACAAGAATAAAAATAACGTGTGCCGGAGGCTCTTCAAGCAGCTTCAGAAGCTTGTTTGCCGCCGAAGGGTGCAGACGCTCTGCCTGTGAAATAATGAAAATCTTTTTGCTCCCTTCGTTCGGCATAAACAGCGCTTTATGCTGAAGGGTGATAATCTGCTCGGTAAGAATTCCCATGGAGCGCTCCATGGCGGGTGAGAAGTAGGGGTTCTCTCTTTTTTTGCCGAGCAGGGTATCGTATCGCTCTTTGGCTTCGGTAAAGCGCTTGTTCTCTTTTTTTGCAGAGTCACCTGCGTCAAGCAGGGCTGATTCAACCGGAAAAATGTACTCCACATTCGGATGCATGAACTCCCCAACCTTCTGGCAGTCAGGGCATGCGCCGCACGAGCCCGCCAGGTTGTTGTGTGCTCCATTGCGGCAGTTGAGAAGAGCGGCAATTTCAAAGGCTACCGACTCTTTTCCTGATCCCTCCGGGCCGGTAAAGAGGTAGGCGTGAGCAAAGCGTCCTGTTTCAAGCGCTTTTTGCAGGACGCGAATCTGCTGTTGTTGGCCGATAATGTTGTTCCAGCTCATGCCAGCCCTGTCATGCTCAAAGAAAGGTTAACCAGTTGTAGGGATCCTCTCCGGTCTGAACAATTTTCAGATACTCTTTTTGAAGCACTTCGGTAATGGGCCCCCGTTTTTCGTTTCCGATCGGGTATTTATCAATACTTCTCACCGGTGTGATCTCTGCGGCGGTGCCGGTAAGAAAAACCTCATCGGCGACGTAGAGTGCTTCGCGGGGAATGAGTGTCTCTTTTACTTCGTAGCCCTGCTCTTTTGCAATGTGCATGATGGCGTACCGGGTAAAACCAGGCAAAATGGATTGTCCCGACATGGGGGTATAGATGATGCCATCACGGATAACAAAGATATTCTCCCCGCTTCCTTCAGAGACGTAACCATTGACATCGAGGGCAAGCCCTTCGGCATAGTCGTCCATCAGCGCTTCCATCTTGATGAGCTGTGAGTTCAGGTAGTTGCCTCCCGCCTTCGCCCATGATGGGAGGGTGTTTGGGGCAGGTCTTGTCCATGAGGAGACGCGGACATCAACGCCGGTTTCAAGCACATCTTCTCCAAGATAGGTGCCCCACTCCCATGTGGCAATTGCCACTTCAATTGATGCCCGGTGGGGGTTGACCCCTAACGCTCCCTGTCCACGGTAGACCAGCGGACGGATGTAACAGGCGTTGAAATTATTGGCCTTGATTGTGGCGATGATGGCCTCTTTCAGCTCTTTCTCAGAGTAAGGAATTTCTATTCGGTATATTTTTGAAGAGTCTCTCAGACGCTTGATGTGTTCGTCCAGAAAGAGGACGGCTGACCCTTTAAGGGTATCATAGCAGCGGATTCCTTCAAAGGTTGATGAACCGTAGTGGACAACATGTGACAGAATGTGGATTTTTGCATCAATCCAGTCAATCAGTTCGCCGTTCATCCAGATTTTGGCAGACTTGTTCATGGTGGAGGTGTTGGGTGTTATTGGTGCATTACCAGAAGTAAACTTGAAGATATAAAAAACCCCGTGTTTCGTTCCGGGGTTTTTTATGTTCAGTGTGTCAGCAACGGATTAGTAGATTCTTTCATAAACACCATCGACTTCACGCATAATCGGCTCATAAGCAATGCTGTTGCGTCCGAAGCAGATGCCGAGCGACTCGTACATGGCGACATGGTCGAGATCGACATGGCGTTGAGCAATGGCTTTGCTTGATTCAATGTACTCTATCTTGCGTCCCCTCACTTTGGAGATGGTGACACCGGTTTTTCCGTCGAGAAGGAGCAGTATGGCAGCAGCTCCGGCTTCAAAGCCAAAGTTGATATCATAGGCTGAAGAGCTTCCTGAACGCACCAGATGTCCGGGATGGACTTCGCGTACCTCTGGAATTTCATAGATTCCTTCAACAAACATGCCGGTCTCTTTCATGAAGAGTGGCATTGCCGGGTCGGCTTTCATTCTTTTCTGGATCTGCTGACAGGTAAATTTACCAGCTCCGGCAAGTTTTTTATGACCAAATGCGTCAACTCCTGCCGATTCATCAACAATATCGCTGCCGTCAGCATTTTTCAGCCCTTCTGCCACGACAATGGTGTAGGTGCCGCTGTGCACATCATTTTCCCTGATTCTGCGGGTAAAACGTTCCACAAGGTGTTTATAGACAATATCCCAATCTGCTGGAATTTCCGGCATGAGAATACAGTCAGCTTCCGCGGCAATACCGCTGCGAAATGCGGTATGGCCAGCATAACGGCCAAATACTTCAGTAACCAGTACCCTGTTGTGAGTTTTTCCGGTTGTTTTCAGGTCATGGACAAACTGGGCAATGCGGTTAATGGTTGAGTCTCCGCCTACGGAGTAGGTCTGCAAGTCGAGATCCATGGTTTTCGGGGCATGAATGCACTGAATTCCCTGGAGATTGAGATCAACCATGACGCTGCCCGAATCGTCACCGCCACTGATGACAAGGGCATCAATGCCGAATTTTTTCATCCCTGCCTTGATACGGTTGTATTTCTCAGGGTTGCTTATCGCTTTGATTTTTACCCTTGAGTGACCCGCTTCTGATCCCGCAAAGCTTGCATCAAACTGGTCAAGTCTGGCCTGGTCAAGCTGCACCATTCTCTCCTGATCAACAAGATTGTACAAGCCAGCATAGCCGTTCGGGATGACATAAAGTTCAAGACCATTCGACAGAGCCATCAGGGCTGCGCCTTTGAGAACAGCATTGAGACCTCCACAATCTCCTCCGCTGGTTAAAATACCTATTTTTTTCACAATTATGCTCTCCTCTCCATGCTCAGGTTAGTAATTAACAGCTTAATTTATTTACTTGTCAGGATTTCGATTTTCCCGAACTCTTGTTGTCAAGATAGATTTTTTGTGTGATTTTTCAACGCCTTGTCTCAATATTTAGTAACCGGTGAATATGTCAGGAGATGATTGAACTACAGGGTTTTTGATGAACTTCCGTGATCAGGCGAGGATTGCTTTTGTGCATCTCAGGGAGAGGAAGCGTCAGACTGTTCTCACTGCGCTTGGTGTCGCTGTGGGTTCCGCAATGCTGGTGACGACAATTTCCGTTGCACGGGGTTCATCGGCAAATATTATTTCCAAAGTGATTGATACCGTTCCTCATGTCGTGATGAGCGCAAAAAGGGTCGAGCCGTTGGTGCCTGATAACCTGGTTGGAGGAGCAAAGGGAAGGGTTGCAATGGTGACGAAAAATATTACCAACGATGAACAGGAGGTCATTAAAAACTATGCTGAACTTGTCAAGCGGATAGAACCTCTGAAGGAGCTTCAGAGTATCTCTCCCTTTGTGCTCAGCAAGGTTATTGGGCGGAACAAAAGCCGTTTTACCCCGTGTGTTGCGCGAGGAATTATTCCTGATCTTGAAGGCGAAATTGCCGGGTTGAAAAAGAATCTTCTTGAACCCAATGCGCTTGAGGAGTTGGCGGCAACCCCAAACGGTATTCTTGTGGGTGATCTTCTGGCAAAAAAACTTGCTGTTGGTTATCGTGGCAGGGTGGTGCTGGTCACCAAAAACAGCGAGGAGTTTCCAGTGACGGTTGTCGGGCGCTTCAGCAGTGGTTTTAATGCAAAGGATGAGCGTGAAGCCTATGTTAACCTCTCGCTTGCCCAGAGAATGGAGGGAGTTGCTGCGAACTCGGTGAGCGGTATTGGTTTGAGAACGGCACAGGTTGACCGGGCTCGTCAAACTGCTGAAAAGGTGCAGAGACTCAGCGGCTATAAAAGCGAAAGCTGGGACGAGAGCAATCGTAATGTTATCGAGTTTTATAATCGCAATGGGCTTATTACCCTTGTACTGGTGGGGTTTGTCTTTATTGTTGCCGGTCTTGGTGTCTCATCCGTCATGACAACGGTTATCCTGCAAAAAGTTAAAGATATTGCTATCCTGCGCTCCATGGGGATGCTGAGTGGCAGTATCACTCGCATTTTTATGATGGAAGGGCTGATGATCGGAATTCTCGGGGTGCTTGTTGGCTCTCCTTTGGGACATGTTATCTGCCATTTTGTCGAAGCGATCCGTTTTGAGGCCAGTACGGCGGGGGTCGTGAAAGCAGATCGAATCAATATTATAGAAACACCCGAAACCCATCTGGTGGTGATTGGTTTTGGTATTCTGATTGCGGTACTCTCCTCCTGGAGTCCGGCACGCAAGGCGACTCGCTATGTGCCGGTCAGTATTCTCAGGGGGGAGCTTGGAGTTTAAGGTGTCTGGATCAGGCAGACTGCATGTGCAGCAGCGCCCTCTTCCCGCCCGATATAGCCAAGTTTTTCGTTGGTGGTTGCCTTGACCGATACAGCACCAATTTCAACACCAAGGCAACGAGCGATATTTTTGCGCATCTCCATAATGTGTGGTGCAATTTTGGGAGCTTCAAGAAGCAGCATGGCATCAACATTCACTGTCTTGTAGCCACTCTTTTTGAGCAGTTTTACCACCTGCTTGAGCAGAATCATGCTGTCGATATCCTTGAATTCCTCACTTGTGTTTGGGAAGTGAAGACCAATATCTCCCAGGGCTGCCGCGCCAAGCAGCGCATCGCTGATGGCATGAAGCAGTACATCGGCATCGCTGTGTCCCTCAAGTCCATCATGTCCGGGGATATAAACACCCCCTAGAACAAGTTTTCTTCCTTCGGCAAACGGATGTACATCAATACCAATTCCAATACGCATGAGAGGGGATGTTTAAGGGTTAAGTGGACGGTACGAAAGATAGAATAAATTGTGAATATTTATTGTCGGCTGCCCTGCAATCAGGTAATGAATTGTCAAAAAAGAGCTAACGTTCGCCATGCTGCTCTGTTGCAGCAACGGTTGATGACAGGGCTGTCCAGGAAATATTCTGCAAAGAGACGGGGACGCTAACGAAAGTGTCAGGCGGTGATCAGGCTGCCGCAATACTCCTTTAAGGTTGTTGCGCCCGGGGCAGCAAAGTACTCTTCAATAGCCACGGCAATCTTTTCGCTGATGTCAGGATAGACGAAATTCATGGTTCCTATCTGCACTGCACTTGAACCGGCAAGGAGAAACTCCATGGCATCTTCGAATCCGGCAATACCGCCCATCCCGATAATCGGAATTTTGACTGCATTGAAGACCTCCCATACTTTTGCGAGAGCAATCGGTTTTATGGCTGGACCTGAGAGCCCCCCCGTAATATTTTTCAACAGCGGTTTGCGGGTTTTATAGTTAATAGCCATCCCGACAACGGTGTTGATCAGAGAGAGAGAGTCTGCGCCCGCCTCTTCGGCAGCCAAAGCAATTGAGCTGATGGAGGTGACGTTTGGTGTCAGCTTGATCATAAGGTGGCGGGATGTTATCCTGCGCAGCTCTGAGACAATCTCAAAGGTTGCCTCTCTGCTGACTCCCATAATCATGCACTCGCCCTTGACATTGGGGCAGGAGAGGTTGATTTCAAAAGCATCAATCCCTTCAACAGCATCAAGCATTGATACCACGTCACAGTATTCGTCGATGGAACGACCGGCTATATTGACAATGATTGCTGTATCAAGAGTTCGGAGAAATGGTACTTTTTCTGCAATGAAGCGCTTGACCCCAACATTTGCAAGACCAATAGCATTGAGCATCCCCGAAGCTGTTTCTGCAATGCGTTGCGGAGGATTACCGCTTCTTGGCTCAAGGGAGATTGCTTTTGTGACCAGACCTCCTGTTTTTGACAAATCGCAGAGTTTGCTGAGTTCCTCGCCATAAGAGGCTGTGCCGGAGGCAAGGAGTACCGGTGATTTCAGATCAAGACCACGACCAAGAGATACCGATGCAGAAGAAGAACGGGAAATACTTTTCTTTTCACTCATAGTGTTTCTGTGCTTGACAGTCGTGAGAGCAATTTTTTCCTGACCGGATTGGTTCCAGTCAGGAAAAAACAGTCATGCGGTTCTGCTGTTCACCTCTGTTATCTGTTCAGATAGTACTTTGTCGTATAATCTTTTACCATTCGGTGAGTGTTGTATTCCGGTGCTATTGTAGCAATAGCATTACGGATTTTACTGATCCATTTCACAGGAATATTCAGTTCATTGCGCTCGTAATAGGCCGGGATAATCTGTGTTTCCAGCGCGGTGTACATTTTTTCGGCATCGAAGCTGTCCTGCTCTTCATGGTTTTCAAACGATTCACCGTTGCCGATAGAAAAACCGTTTTTGCCGTTATACGCTTCAGGCCACCAGCCATCAAGGACGCTGAAATTCAAACCACCATGCAGCACCGTTTTTTCACCGGATGTACCACTTGCCTCCATGGGTCTTACCGGGGTGTTCAGCCATACGTCAACACCTGAAACCATTCTTTTTGCAACACCAAGGTTATAATTTTCAAGGAAAATCACCTTGCTGCTGAACTCTGGACGCCGCGAGTGATGGACGATTTGGCGAATGTAATCTTTTCCTGCATCATCATGCGGGTGGGCTTTTCCGGCAAAGACAATCTGCATTGGCATTTTCGGATTGTTGATAATTCTGTCAAGACGGCCAAGGTCTCTGAAAATGAGTGGCGCACGCTTGTAGGTGGCAAAGCGTCTTGCAAACCCGATGGTCAACACATCGGGAGAGAAGGTGTTTTTCGCGGATCTCAGGGAGCTGTAATCGCTGTAGTATGAGTTGATGTGCTGATGAAAAAGCTGGTTCCCCAGGTAGCGGTCGATAAAGTCAATAAGATTTCGTTTCAGGCTGTAGCGCAACGACCAGAGGTCTTCATCGGTGACTTTTGCAAGAATGGCTTCGGCGGCTTCATGCGACAGAGATAATTCGTCGACAGTTATACCATATTTGTGCCAGAACCTGCCAGTATAGCCACAGGTCCAACTGCTGGCATGTACGCCGTTGGTGATGTGACCAATCGGAACCTCCTCCACCGTTTTTCCCGGATAAAGGTGCATCCACATGCTCCGCGATACCTCGCCATGCAGCTTTGAGACTCCGTTTGCCGAACGTGAAAGATTCAGTGCCAGTACTGTCATGGTGAACAGCCCGTAAATATCATCCCTGTTTTCCGCCCCGAGCCTCATCAGCTCGTCAAAATCCATTCCTATTGTTGAGAGATATTTGTCAAAGGTGTAGTGCATCATCTCTCTTGAGAAGCGGTCATGCCCTGCTGGTACTGGTGTGTGCGTGGTGAAGACGCAGCGTGACCGAACCTTCTCCATTGCCTCTTTTTCTGAGAGACCATTGGTCAGTTCCATCGCAAGAAGCTCAAGTGTCAAAAACGCTGAGTGGCCTTCGTTCATGTGATAGACTGCGGGCTCAATACCGAGCTGGTCAAGGAGTTTTACCCCGCCGATGCCAAGAAGAATCTCCTGATTGATGCGCATGTTCTGATCGCCACCATAGACTCGACAGCAAATATCACGATAGTGGGGCTCATTGGCCGTAATGTTGGTATCAAGCAGATAGAGTGTTGCGCGGCCAACCTTGAGGCACCACGCCTGGGCATGGACTTCACTCTGGGCAATATTGACGGTTACAATCAGATCGTTGCCGTCAGCGTCTTTCACCTTTTCAATGGGAAGGTTTTCGGGTTCCTGGAGAGGATACTCCTCCATCTGCCATCCATCGTGATTGAGATATTGGCGGAAGTAACCCTCTTTATAAAACAGGGTAATTCCAGTAAAGTTTATACCGAGATCACTGGCAGACTTGAGATGGTCTCCGGCCAGTACGCCAAGTCCACCAGAATATATTCTTACACTTTCGTGAATTCCGAACTCTGCGCTGAAATAGGCCACAGGGTTTTTGACAAGCTCAGGGGCATGTTCCGCTGCCCAGGTGTTCTGGTCGTTCATGTAAGCAGTGAACCGATCATAAACCCGATCTATTTTTTCTCCATATTCGCATCGACAACGTGCGATCAGTTCGTCATCAGATATATGTTGCAGAAGTCCGACCGGATTATGATTACTCCTTTGCCAGAGAAGAGGAGAGAGTTCTTCGAAAATCTTTTTAGCTTCGGTATCCCATGACCACCAGAGATTTTTTGTTAGTTCTTTCAGCGCAATTATCTTTTTTTGCATAGTTATCGGTATAATGATTGCAATGATGGCCGCAGGTTGAAAAACAGGCAGTATTGTTCGGCATCAGTTTTTTTGCGGCGTCTGTTTAAATGCCCGTTAAATTTCTAAAGTGCTTAATTTAATGTTTTACAATTGAAAACCGCAAGTCTTATAAAATTGATTACAACGAAAGTAAAAATAGCGCATATATCGGACCTTCATTTTTCCGGTAAAAAGGATCGTCGTCACCTTGCTGATTTTGATCGGTTGCTGGATCATTTCAATGCTGACGGTGTCAACCATCTTGTCATTTCTGGGGATTTAAGCAATAATGCTGATCCGGGCGACTGGCATCTTGTCAAAGACAAGCTGAAAAGTCACGGTTTTTACCATTGGGAGAGGTGTACTGTTCTTCCCGGCAATCATGACTTGATCAATCTTGAAGAGGAGATGCGCTTTTATAATGCACTGAACCCTCTTTCAGTGTTCGGAAAATGGTCGTTTGATCGTAAATTGGCAGAATTTACTCTTTTTTTTCAGGAGCTGATCAGCGGAGACGAGAAGGGTGATAAAGCGTTCCCTTTTGTGAAAATTATCAATTTCTCCTCGCTGAAAATAGCTCTTGCTGCCCTTAATTCTGTTTATCCGTGGTATCCTGCTGATAATCCGCTTGGTTCCAGGGGATCGATTACCCCTGGTCAGTTACGCGCATTAAGTGTTGAACATGTTCTTGCTTCTCTGAAGGGCTGCTTTGTGCTTGGGCTTTGTCATCACGCTTACCGTGTTTATGGTACAGATTCTCTTATTGACCAGGCGTTCGACTGGACGATGGAGCTAAAAAATCGTGAAGAGTTTCTTGAAGTGTTGAAGCGTATCAAGGCAAAGTTGGTGTTACACGGCCATTTTCACCGTTTTCAGAGCTATACGGTGGATGGAATAGCTTTTATCAATGGGGGGAGTTTTCGGTACTCCCCGCAGTGTTATAGTGAATTACTTCTGGGAGAAGGGAGTGACTTTGAACAAACGTTTATAACGCTGCCCTGAACATTGGTTTACTCGATGTGGTTCTTCTGCATGTATTGCTGGATTCTTGTGGCATGATCGCGGTCTTCCTGATTCAGTTGTTTGAAGATATTTGCAGAAAAAGAGTTGGTGGGGCTGTCGAGGAATTGCTGAAAATGGGACTCTCCAGCCGCCATTTCAAGGGCATAAGCTGTTTTGAATGCTTCGGATCTTGATGGCGGTGTGGCTGTGCAGGCAGCGATCAGCCCTGTAATTTTTACATTGGTGTCGATGAGGGATTGCAGATCCGTGGCGAGCAGGTTTTTTGGAAAAAACTCTTTTTGCTGCGGCTGTTTTTTCTCCTCCTTAAACAGGGCTGCATGTCCCTGCTCTTCCATGGCCAGATCCCACCAGAAATCTTCATCGTCCGAAAAAAAGTCGTTAAAAAGGGTATAGAGCTTTGCAAGGTTCAGTTCCAGTTGTATCGATTCTTCAAGAAGTTTCTGGAGTTTATCGTGCATGGTAAAAAAAGTTGAATTGAATTCTATGATTTCATGATGTTGTCAAGGCGATAAGAGGCCATGTCTGTCTTCTATGACAAGGTTTTATTGCGGTATGAGGCGTATTCCTGAAGGCTTTTGACACCAAACTCCTGATGGCGTATACAGTCAATCGCCTGCACCGATGCCTCTGCCGCTTCAATTGTGGTCACGAATGGAACATTGCTCAATACTGATGCGGCTCCAATGGCCTCTTCGTCGTGTAGTGCTTTTTCGCCTCGGGGTGTGTTGATGACAAAGTTGATTTTACCGTGCTTGATAATGTCAAAGATGTTGGGACGTCCCTCTTCCCCGACTTTATAGACCTTTTTGCACTCTATACCATGTTCCGTCAGGAACTCATGCGTTCCTGCTGTTGCGACAAGATCAAAGTCCATGCGGAAGAGCGCCCGGGCTATGGCAAGAATACGCTGGTTCTTGTCCAGGTCGTTGACGCTGATAAAGACTGATCCCGAGAGGGGGAGTTGCATGTTTGCTGCCTGATATGCCTTTGCAAATGCTTCAGGAAACTCGTCGGCAAGGCTCATTGCCTCTCCGGTAGAGCGCATTTCCGGCCCCAGATAGACACCTGATTTTGCAAATTTGGAGAACGGGAAGACTGGCTCCTTGATGGCAAGGTGCTTCATACCCAGTTCATCGCAATCTTTCAGATCATACTCCTTGCGCAGGTCGCTGAGTTTTTCGCCAAGCATCACTCGTGTCGCTATTTTAACGACCGGTATGGCGGTTGCCTTGCCAACAAAAGGTACCGTTCTGCTTGCTCTTGGATTGACCTCAATGACGTAGACGCTCTCATTCTGTACGGCGTATTGCACATTCATCAGTCCCACCACCTTCAGATTTGCAGCCAGGATTCTGGTGTATGCCTTCATGGTGGCAATAACCGTCTGGCTGATATTATAGTAGGGAAGAATAGAGGTTGAGTCACCGCTGTGTATGCCTGCGGCTTCCACATGCTGCATGATGCCGCTGATGACACAGTCTGTGGTGTCGGCTATGGCATCAATGTCGAATTCCACAGCAGTTTCAAGAAAACGGTCAATCAGCAGAGGGTATTTTTCGGTAATAAAGAGCGCCTGATCGATATACTCTTTCAGTGAATCGTCGTTGTAAACGATTTTCATGGCCCGTCCACCAAGCACGTAACTTGGTCTGACCAGTGCCGGGTAGCCAATTCTGCGCGTTATCTCTTTTGCCTCTTCAAAGCTTATGGCTGTGCCATAAGCCGGATGCGGGATGTCGAGCTGTTCGAGAAGGGCACCAAACTTTTTACGGTCTTCGGCCAGGTCAATCCCTTTTGATGAGGTGCCAAGAATGGTGACACCGGCTTCGTGCAGTTTTGTCGAGAGCTTCAGAGGGGTCTGGCCTCCAAAACTGACAATAACTCCTAGAGGCTTTTCGTGCTCTATAATCCTGATGGTATCTTCAAAGGTGAGGGGTTCAAAGTAGAGCTTGTCGGCAATATCGTAGTCTGTCGAGACGGTTTCGGGGTTACAGTTGACCATGATAGTCTCATAGCCCGCCTCCTTCAGAGCAAAGACCGCCTGGACGCAACAGTAGTCAAACTCAATGCCCTGCCCGATGCGATTGGGACCGCCACCAAGAATAATAACCTTTTTGTTGTCAGAGGAGACTGATTCGTTCTCCTCCTCGTAGGTTGAGTAGTGGTAGGGCGTTTTCGCATCGAACTCTGCGGCACAGGTATCGACAGTCTTGAAGACAGATTCAATGCCGTAATGTCTCCTGAGAGATCGTATGGATGGTTCTGTCGTATTGAAAATATTTGCAAGCTGGAAATCGGAAAAGCCGTTTTGCTTGGCTTTCAACAGCCGTTCGGCAGGGAATTTCCGGGCAAGGTCAGTAAACTCGTGTGTCAGGTCGGAAGCTTGAATGGTCATGCAATCTCACTGTGATATTTAAAAAGCTTCGTAATGGAGCTGAAAGAG
>CAIOLC010000156.1 GCA_903859055.1 uncultured Chlorobiaceae bacterium
CAAATCTGACATGATTGGGTGGTACACTTTCGCCCGGAATACCTGGTACACTTTACTCCGGTACAGGTGGTACACATTGCTCCGGAATCGCTGGTACACTTTGCTCCGGTAGAGGTGGTACACTATACTCCGGTGTGCTCATTCATGGCGAGAAGTTCCATGTACAACGCAATTTCTTGCCATTCAAGTGCCTGTCGTGTCGCGTATTCTTCTTCATTCAGCTTTGCGATGATCGATTCAATCTGGTGCCGAATGATGGCAATATCAGCCGGGGTAGTGGTTGGTTTTCCGGTTGTATCGAATGGAATCCCGCGTCTTTCAAGCTGTTGCAGAAGATCATCCAGCACGATCAATGCTGAATCCTGATTGTCGGTAGGTAATGTTGCGCCTTTGCATAAGGTGATAAAGTACGATCTTCCAGAATCAGGGATTGTGCGATCCCTGACCAACGCCTCAATAAAAACATGTTTTTCCTGGACCAGAGAAACTCCTCGTCCCTTACTTTGGACAAGTCCGGTCGCTTTGAGATAGCGTAGATTGGTGTCGGCATAGTCATTGAATGTGGGCGCTTTATAGTTGTGCAGTTCAGCGGCGGCCTCTCTCTCCTGCCTGTCGAATTGCCGCTTGTTTGTCGCCTCCATTCGTCGTTCCCGTAATGCCAGTACCTGTGAAACTATGCTCTCAATATTGTCGTCACTGTTGGTTAGTTGTACGACAAGTGCCATTTCTATGAAGTTGATGCGACTTTCGCCGGTCTTCGTCTCCAGCGCCAGCATGATGGCCAGGGTGTGCCGAAGTGGGGAGAAAACCGGGAAGTGGTATTTTTGCTCCAATGCCGAAGGGATGTAATGTGCGGCCAACGAACGCAAAAAGCACTCCTGCATGGCGGGGACGGTGTCTGCACGGATAAGCCGCCAACCATTTGGGGTAATCATATCAATGAGGCCGATTTCACTTTGAGGAACACCCGCGGCTAAAGGTATTTCAGGATAAAGAAAGCCAAGCTTGTTCAGGGCCGAGCGCCATTTACGCCCGACGCTATATGTTTCATCAGTGCCAAGCTCGACAATTCCATGTTCCCCCAGCAATCGCCGAAAGGCAATTTCCTGTTCTTGTCCCCGCAAGTTTCCCTGAAGCGATGATGATGACAATGCCACCAGGCCATCACGCAATCGGAACGGGCTGCGAACTGTTGTGTTCCCCAAACACCATGGTCTCATTGGATATGTTCCCTTTAATAGCCCACAAAAATATATTCCTGGACATCGTTTTTGTTCTTGCCGACCTTGTTTCCCTGATTACCAAAGGAGTACTTGTAATTGACCGGCACGACTTCGACGTGAGGCTTATGCTTTGCCAGAATGGTCACCATTTCATCCAGAGTCGGAAGGCTGTTGGAGGAGTAGGAGACCATGATGACGCTGTTGCGAAAATGTTTGAATAACTTGTCGAACGCATCTGCCGCACCATTTCTTGACGAAAATGGCGTTGGGTATGACTTGAATTTTTTTGTGACCGTGTGTTCCTGAATCTCTACACCTTGCCAGTCACGAGCCAGACCTTCAATAAAATGGTAACGGCGCACGTATTCATTATCCGATAAAGGAGAATAATAGGGCGGGTCAATATAGACCAGTCCTGATTCCTGGTTTTGCAGTGTCATGGCATCTCCGTGACGTGCCTTGTTCTGTCTGCCATTATCAAAGACCGCAGTATTGACACTCTCAACCGCCTCAAGAAACTGGGCTTGAAACGTCATGAGCAGATCTTTGCGCCCATCATCATAGCGATGACCGATATAGGTAAAGATGCCGCGAGGGCGTTTTTTCAGGCAAGCACGAATCAAGGCTGTCATGGCGATTGCTCTTTTGCAAGGGTTTCTCACCGCCTTGATGTTTGAGCGGATAATATCGATCAGGCGGTTATCCTCATCGCTGTAGTAGAGTCCCTGAAATCGTGTTTCGACAAAGTGATCAATCGGTTCGACCGGTTCAAGCAGAGCTGTGGCTTCAGCCTGCGACAGGGTAAGGTCGCTGTTTTCGATCATCGCTTTGGCAAACGTGTACGACATTGCCATATAATCGTTGCTGAAAACCGTTTTGCCCTGCGATTTCAACATGTACCCGACGACCCCGGAGCCAGAAAAGAGGTCTATTGCCGTCTCAAATTCAAATTGCGAGGCAACTGCCCAAATTTCAGTGAGCAGCTTCTGTTTTGAGCCCATGTACCGGGTCGATGGATATTTCGCGACCTGTGGAGGCTGGGCGTGGGAGAGCATGTGAAGATTAAACCCCTTTTTCGGCGGAATGGTGATAATCATATCTTCGCCTCTCCGTCCCTTTCCATTACAGGAGATGTACCGTTTAGTCTGAACCACTTCCATGGGAAACATTTCGTACTGCTCGTTGACCAGTGGATGGTTTGAGTTTGTGAGTACAACATGGCAGCCCAGCTCATGCAGACGTTTTACCTCAGCGGCAAGCTCAATATGATCCTCTTCGTAGAACTGTTCTTTGGTATATCGTTTGAAATCAGAGTACTCTGAGACTGGCAGATAAGGTGGGTCAAGAAAAATAAAGTCTCCTGGCCGGGCATTTTCCTGTAGCACCCTCTTGTAATCACCGCAAATTATGGTGCTCCTCCTCAATAGCGCTGATGCAGCATAAAGAGAGACTTCATCGGTTATTTTAGGGTTCTTGTATCCGCCGAAAGGCACATTGAACCCGCCGGATTTATTGACACGATAAAGGCCGTTATAACAGGTTTTGTTCAGAAAGATGGTGCGTGCTGATGCCTCTGCGCAAGAGAGCTTCGTCCAGTCCTGGGCCCGGACAGCATAAAAGGAGTCCTCGGTATTTTCATACTGGCGAAGCTTGGCGATAATCCCGTCAACATCATCAGCAACTGTTTGGTAGAGGTTGATAAGCTCAGGGTTGTTATCGGCAATGATGGCTTTATCGGGGCGGAGCGAAAAGAAAACTGCTCCTCCACCGAAGAATGGTTCAATGTAACGGGAATAGTTTTGCGGAATTTTGGGGATTATTTCGCCTAAAAGCTGAGTTTTTCCGCCAGCCCATTTCAGGAGTGGTTTTGGGGCAACCTGATGAGCAGGAGATGGGACGAACGCAGCTTCCATTGCCGGTGTGAGTAATTTTTTGTTAAAAAGTGAATTTACAATCTATGGGAGTTCTTTCATAATAGTAACGGCTGATTGATTGATTGATGGAGAAATTCTGATCAGTAGTCATTTATCTGGAATCAAACTGGACTATCTCTTTTTAACATACGGGAAGATCTGAGATAAAAATTTAATCGGATGTGAAGCCGGTTGGAGATAATGAATTATCCAGTCCTCCTTGAACTATCAAATTCTTATCTTTTTGGTGTTCCCTGATTACGTAAACAGTTGAGCGGGCAAGGACGTTGAAAAAAATTATTATCATTGCCGGGCCGAACGGAGCTGGCAAAACAACATTCGCCAGAGATTTTCTGCCCCATGAGGCTCAAACCTTGCGTTTTATCAATGCAGACCTGATTGCTGCCGGGCTTTCTCCGTTTAATCCAGAGGTCGCCGCAGTTAAAGCAGCTCGTCTCATGCTCAAGGAGATTGATGATTGCACATCGAATGGTGAGAGCTTCGCGTTTGAAACAACGCTCTCCGGCTTGACCTATCTGCAACGCATCACGGCATGGAAGGCTCAGGGGTATGTGGTAAAAATCTGGTTTATTTCACTTCACTCAGCCGATCTTGCTGTTTTACGAGTAGCCGTTCGAGTCAGGCAGGGTGGCCATAATATTTCTGAGGATATCATTCGCCGTCGTTTTGCGGCTGGTCTGGAAAATTTCAACAAAAAGTATCGTCAAGCAGTAGATTCATGGGCGCTCTGGGATGGTACCTGCACTCCTCCAAAACTCATTGAATGGAGCTGATTTATGAACACGAAAGATATTCGGCTTTCTCCAGATCCTGATATGGCGGGCTCCTATGCAGCGATGCAGCGAGCAGGAAGAGCTGCTGAGGACTTGGCAATTCGTACCAATACGGAAATTATTACCATGATTGATGGAAAGGTTGTTTGTCTCACGGCTGGAGAGATAATCGAACGGCGTGAGGCGGAAGGTGATGTGGAAAAATTGAGTACAGAGTAATTTTTAGCGTGTTTTTATTTATGGTTGTTTGGTCATAAAAGTAACGATACATTCCTTGTAAAGATAAAACATCAAAATGCATGGCGGAAAAAATCAATCTTGATGCAAAAATTGCACATCTGGGCTTCATTCAGGGTGTGATTAATCGGATGGGTTCAAACTCGTTCCTCTTGAAAGGATGGAGTGTAACGCTTGTGGCCGCAGTATTTGCATTATCCTCAAAAGATGCCGATCAGAGATTTGTCCTGTTGGCGTATTTTCCGGTTATCGTGTTCTGGATGCTCGATGCCTATTTTCTGCATCAGGAGAGGCTTTTCAGGAAGCTGTATGAAAAAGTTGCATCCGACCTTATTTCCAGTGAAAAATTTGTGCTGAACACTGCCATAGTGAGAGACGAAGTGGCATCCGTAAGCAGTGTCTTTTTTTCAAAAACACTTTTTCTTTTTCATGGGCTCATCGTGGGCCTTGTGATAGTTGCGATGTTTTATCTTGCGAAAAAGTAAACGGGTTTGCGTTTTTGGCTGTTGAGTGTCAAACAAAATAGTTACAGGTTAACCAGTCATGATAACTGGAGTGAACTTTCAAAACAGGTGGTCTAATTTCTGTTGCCGACAGAATAGGGGGACGTTCTTGGTCAAGACGAAACAAAATTCATGAGTATTCGTGTATTCATAAGCCATAGCACTATACCAAAAAAGGGTGTACATGAAGATATTTGTGCCAAGCCGGCTCACGCAGAGTTTCTTGAGTTACTTTGCGCACGCTTAAGAAGCGAGACAAATCCTGCAATTGACTTAATTGTTGACAACAAAGATATTCCATGTGGTCGTTATTGGCGTGAATTCCTTTTCAAAGAAATGGCCGAATGTCATGCGGCAATTGTACTTCTTAACGAACAGGCGCTGGATTGTTCAGATTGGGTGGAAACAGAAGTGACTGTTTTTGGCTATCGGGCATTCAATGAAAAAAAATATTTTAGATTGATTCTTGTTCCCTTCGGTGGAATGACGGAGAAAAATATTGAAGGGAAAAAGGCTTGGAGGCCCATTTCGATCAATGAATTGCAAGTAGTGCCAAGGGGTGGTCTTAAAGAGTTGACTTCAGAAGCCGTTGAGACGCTGTCGCAACAAATTATAGCATCCTTGCGTGATTTGCCGAATTGTTCTGGAGATGCCCCGTCAGGTTTTTTGGTTACTCGTTTATGCGGTTTACTTCCCAAAGAAGAGTACGTTCTCCGGGGTATCGCAAGCAAACTTGGCATTTCATATAGCGGTAGCGTTTTTGCCAATAAGCTCAGAATTGCTCAGTTTCTTTATGGACATGGACCTACTGCACTACTCGATTTAGAAGATTGTGCTGAATTGCCACCTGATTGGAATGTTTTACATATTCGAGATATTTTGAGTACCTACTGGGTGGACATGAAGGCTTCAATTGAAATACTTTCTTGTTTCCATCCCGAAGGAGATCATCATGTTTTTGCGCTTAATGGCAAGCAGACGGGTTATACCCCAAAAACCTATGTCAGACAGGTGTGTGGTCAAAATGACTCATGGCCAGTAATTGAGGTTTCTCTGAGTCATGCTGAAAGACATCAATATTTTGAGCAAGAAAGTGTGATAGGACAGATTTGTAATCGATTTGAGAGAATGCCACGATTAAAAACAGCATTGAATCCATTTTTGGAAGGACGTCGTTGGGATGACCTGACCATCCTTGAGAAAATTAGTGCTTTAAAAGAGGTTATGAATGCGAGAAGGAATAAACCTGTTTTTGTTACTTTTGTTCAAGGTGAAGGCGGGAATGTGGACGATGAGATTAAAAATATTCGTTTAACATTTCCTCTCATCAATATTATTGTTTGCACTGGTACTAAACCAAACGCGAAACCTGTTCTCTCTCCCGGTGTGCAAATGCTGATGCCAGAATTAGACTTAGATAAGGAAAGAGTTGAGTTTAATGATTTTATTAATGTGACATAAGGTAGATCAATGAACAAGAAAACTGAATCAGGCACATTTAATCCTATAGTGAAGATTGAGGATATTGAGGACTTTCGTAACGATAAAAATATGGTTGCGTATGGTGATCGGCGCGATGGCCTGCTCTATCGATACACCAAGGAAACAAAACTTGCGATCAATATTGCGTTGGCGACAGGTCGCCCTCTTTTGATACTTGGGCCTACAGGATGTGGAAAGTCATCGCTCGCGTTCAATCTTGCAAGGAAGATGGAAAGGCGATACTACGAGTTTGTTGTCACTTCCCGCAGTCAGGCGCGTGATTTGCTCTATCGGTACGATGCTGTACGAAGATTGGGAGACTCTCAGTTGGGTCGCAATGTCGATAAAAAATCAGAAGAAGCATTTCAAACTTGTGATTTTGCCTGGCAAACCTCTTTTCCTTATATCGAACCTGGTCCTCTTTGGTGGATTTTTGATCATGCTGGTGCCGCAAATCGGGGATGTTCCGATGATAACGTGTTATCCAAAATTCAAAAGGCTAAAGACCCTGGAATTTACCCGGAAGTGTCTCCTGAAGCCAGCTCAATACTGCTTATTGACGAGATTGACAAAGCTGATCCCGATTTTCCGAACAATTTGCTGGTACCTCTTGGATCAAGGCAGTTTACTGTTGAGGAGATTGCAACAACCATAGCCATTGATTCCGCCAGACAGAGTGATGAACCTCTCAATCAACCACTGATTATTATTACCTCTAACCAGCAAAGAGAGCTTCCTGACACTTTTTTGCGCAGATGTATTGTCCTTAAAATTTCTTCGCCTGCACCAGAAGAGCTTGTTACACTTGCTGAAACGATGTTTGGAATTCGGAACGATGACCTCTATAAAAATATTGCGATTCGCCTTGAAAAGATACACGGAAAGGAACTGAGTACAGCAGAGTTTTTGGATGCAGTTCAGGCTATAGAAAAGCTGAAAGCAACTGGATCCGCACAGTCTGACATCATTGTGCGAAGTTCATGGCGTTCAATCGAACGATATTAGGATACAAGGTATTATGGGCACTCTCTTACCAATCAGTCTGGCTGATGTAGCAAATGCTGTTCGGTGGCTTTCGCCCGATCAGGAAGCTTTTGAGTTAATTGCGGGGGTACTTGGTTTCAAAATAGAGAGTGATGACGCTCTTGATAAAACAATAAAACCGTTACGATCTTCCAAAGACACTGGTGACAGGGCAAAATCAAAAACGGAAATAGCAAATCTACCCCAAAACGACGAAGTTCCACCAAAGCCGTCACACAAAGACTCTGATGTGAATTATGAAGGGGATGACGGTGCTATCGTTGTCGAAACATTATCTCCGGGACTTTCCAGGACGGTTCCTCCCTATATCCAGCAGTCCGACCCTCTTGAATCCGCTGCATTTTCATTATTCCCTGCGACGCACCCTCGACCATTGTTACCCCATCACCATGCAAGGAGCTTTGTGTGGGAACTGCTGGCCCAAGATCTTCCTTCAACTGAGATTGATTGCGATGCCATCACCGATCAATTATCCAGAGGGTTGATTCCTGAACTAAGATTTCTCAACAGAAAGTCTATTCGAAAAGGTGTTCATCTCCTGGTTAACGAGAGTCCGGTTATGCTGCCCTACCGCAATGATGTGCTTGACTTGCAGCGCTCTATCAAAAACATTATAGGGCCAAGCTTGTCAGGTGTTTTTTCTTTCGATGAATTGCCAGACAGGGGTGTTGCGAAATCTACAGGTGAACAATTATTGAGATATCCTTTTCCCGGCGCAGAAACAACAGTTCTACTGGTTAGTGATCTTGGCGTTACTCGGCCTTTTGGGTATCAGAATGTTTCATCTAACGAATGGGCAAGCTATTTGAAGAGGCTTGTAAGAACGGGCTGTCGCGTTATCGTTGTTTCACCCTATGGCCAAGATCGGCTGAGAAAGTTGCACTACAAAGGGGTTTCAATTGTTGATTGGGGAACAAAGCATCATTCAAACACGAAAGTTTCTGTTCAGGATTTTGCGCGGATCCTTTCTCCGGCAGCATTATTGGATATGGCATTTATTCGAGAAGCGCGAATAAAGTTTTTTCCTGGATCCAGTCCAGGATTGGAAGCTGACCTGCTTTTCAGTTGGCTGGTTGCCGTATTCAATTCGCGAGTGGTCTCGTTCCGGCAGGAAACAGTTCGTGAATTGCGTGAAGAGCTGATGAGCAAACCCACCGAATTGGAAAAATCGCTGGAATTTTTGAAAACGTATCGAGGAAAGGATGACTCTCAGTCTCAATTACCTGAAAGAATTGCATTTGAAGAGCAATTGGTCACGGATGCATTGACGGAAAATATAACGAGTGTTGAGCAAGCTTTTGCAAGAATGATTCGTTCCTTGGTTGACGACGACATGAATCCGAGGCTTGCGCGATGGGCAATTGCTGTTGCTGACGAATTACCGGGGTCGGTTACTGATGCGCCATTATACCCGGAACTCAGGGTTGCTGCCCAGTTAAGGCTTGGAATTATTTCGGAAGATTTCCATGCACCTGATAGTGACAATACCTCTGATGGCAATCGTTCATGGCTGTTACCAAAAGAGGTCAAGCTTGGAATTAGACGCGAGAAAGGGAAGCTTATTATGAGCGATTCTCTTGAGGGTGCAGAAATAAGCCTCGACGTACCCGGAACAGTGCCGAGATATTTCATCGTGGAGAAAAAGACAGAACGAGTCTCTGTTCAAATCTGGCCTGGGCAGCCGGATGTTATTCTGCCATTTGGTTTGCCGATGGAGATTTCTTCTCCTTTGTCAGGGGCGCGTTATCGTTTGAAAATCACCAAACCTTTTCGCAGGAGGGTCAGGATTCTCATAGCAGCACCAAGCGATGTTGATAAGGAGCGACGGATTGCAGAAGAGTTGATAGCAGAGTGGAACATCCGCAATGGTGATGAGAGCAACATTTTTCTCGAAGCTGTGCTGTGGGAAAAACATGCGGCACCTGAAAACTGGGGAGATGGTGTGGAGCCGCAGGAGCCAATTACTCGCCAGCTTGTTGATGACTGTGATTTTGCCATCGGTATTTTCTGGAATCGTATAGGAACTTCCACGAAACTTGCTGAAGGTGGAGCGGTTGAAGAGGTGCAGAGAATGCTGACCGTTCTGAGGCGTCCCATGATGCTCTATTTTTCCGATATGCCGATTGCGTTGCATAAAGTTGATGGAGAGCAGGTAAAAAAGCTTGAGGCATTCAAAACATTGATGAAAAAAGATGTGCTGGTGTGGGAGTACGATAGTCGGACGAAGTTTCGCACCCATCTTTCCCGACACCTTGACTTGCAGATTCGCCAGTGGTTCTGCACCCCTGGATCGCCAACGGTCAAGCAACCCATACCAGAAAATGAGGAGTTACGTCGCTACCAGGCTGCGCTGAAAGAGGAGCTGGGCTACATCCGCATGCTTGGAGTGCCGGGTGTCGAAAGTATTAAGGTCAACCTGAACAACGACACCTTTGTAGCACTGCGCCACTCTGACCAGCAAGTGAGAGGGGCCAAATCACAAGCACAGGTCTCTTTTCAGGGTCATGAAGGGGATGGCCATATCTTCTATCCTGATGAGGTGATGAAACGGGCATTCAAAAAGTGCAGGATGTTGCTTGTTATTGGCGATCCGGGGGCAGGCAAAACCACCCTCCTCAAATATTATGCCTTATGCGCCCTTGAAGAGAGCAACAGGCTTGGTTTTCCTGTTCCACCGAAAGTCTTCTATCTGCCACTTCGTGACCTTGTTCGTGATAAAGCCACCAACCACCACGATTCTTTTCCGGCAAACCTTTCAAATTGGGCTGCAAAGCACCATCAAACCATTGCCCCCCGATTGTTTGAGGCCTGGCTTCAGAGTGGTGCCTCTCTTGTTTTGCTTGATGGTCTTGATGAAATCAGTAATACCGAAGAGAGAAAAGAGGTCTGCAGGTGGATAGACGGCGCATGGAGCGGGTTTGGCAAAGCATTTTTTGTGGTCACATCCCGTGCGACAGGATATCTCAAGGAGGAGGGGATTGAGCTTGAAGTTGACCACGAGCGGGCTGATGTACAGGACTTCACACCAGCACAGCAGGAGCGTTTTTTAAGGAACTGGTTCACCGCAGCATTTTTGAAAGATCCCCGTGAAAAGGAAATTGATGAAGCTGAGTGGGAACGGCAGCAGAGAGCGGAAGCCGGGGTACGAACGACAACCATGGTTGCCCACCTCAATGGAGAAAAGAACAAGGGGTTACGCCAACTGGCCGCCATACCCATGATTCTGCAGATTATGGCAATTCTGTGGAAGGAGAGAGATTTTATGCCTGAAAACCGCATCAAGCTCTATGAGGCATCACTCGATTACCTCCTCGAATTTCGTGACAAACGGCGTGGCATCAAGCCGCTGATTTCGACGGTGCATGCCCGGCAGGTGCTGGCTCCAGTGTCGCTCTGGATGTTGGAAACGTTGAAAAAAGACGAAGTGCCAAAAGCTGAGATGTACATTGCCATGCAGGAGTGGCTCGACACGCTGAATACTTCCGAGCCACCTCCAACTGCCGCACAATTTTGCGACTATCTGGTCAAGCGTGCTGGTCTGTTGGTTGAGACTGGTGGCAAAGAGTACCTTTTCCGGCACAAATCATTCCGGGAATATCTGGCGGGAGTTCAGCTCAAGGAGGATCGTCCTTATGAGCACCTCACCATGCTTGTGTCTAATTTTGGTGATGATTGGTGGACAGAACCGCTGCGCTTTTTTATTGCTTCTGTGGATGCCCAGGTTTTCGACAAGTTTATGGAAAAGCTCTTCAATTCCCCGGTCAGCGAAGCGATGACGACCAAGCAGCAGTTACTGCTTCAGACGATTATTGGTGAAGCGAAAGGGCAAAAGGTCGATGCGCTGTGCCGAAAGCTGCTCGAACCTGATACCACAGTCAGCAGGCAGCGGGTGATTCTCGACTGCCTGAAAACCATCGCAAAACCTTCGGCCCTCGCGGTGCTTGAGCAGTTTCGGCTACAGGAACTTGAGAAAGGGAGCACAGAGAACACCGATGTTCTTGATCGTGCAGAGGAAGTGATTCTTGCCTTCGGCGGCAAGGTGCTGGAGCGTGTCACCGAAAAAAATATTAGCGGAAAACCCTTGTCTCTTTGCAACCAAAATGAACAGAATGCTGAGTACATACTGATACCGGGAGGCAACTACTGGTATTCGTCGATGCAGAAAGCGGTCGATGTTGCTGATTGTTACGTTGCCAAGTATCCGGTTACCAACAAGCTTTATCGCTCATTTATCGGATGGTTGGAGGAAAAAGATACAGGGCAGAGCCATGCTTCAGCACTTAGGGTAGAACTGGAGAGGATTGCGGAGAGCAAGGAATGGGGGCCAGCATTTGGTGACTATATCAAGGGAGGAAACGACAACCTTGCCGCATTGTTTAGTTCAACGTATGATGAGGATCGCAAATTCGGTGGAGAGAATCAGCCTGTTGTTGGTGTTTCATGGTATGCTGCCCGTGCTTATTGCCTGTGGCTTTCATCGTTTGAAGAGAGTGCTGGCTATTATCGTCTTACGAACGAGATCGAGTGGGAGTGGGCGGCAGGCGGGAAACAGGGCACAACCGGGCAGAAAGTGCGTGAATATCCGTGGCCGGAAGAGAAGGGTAAAGCGCATCCTAAACTGCTTAATTTTTCCGGGAGTATTATAGGAGCCACAACACCAGTCGGCAGCTATCCTGATGGAGCAACACCAGAAGGGCTGTACGATATGGCTGGCAATGTGTTGGAATGGTGCTGTGATTGGTATTCGGATGCAGGAACATTTACCAATCCACTTGGGGCTGAAACGGGTTCGACCCGTGTGCTTCGTGGTGGGGGCTGGTACCTTAATGCCTTGCTCTGTCGGTCGGCAAATCGTCTTAACTTCACCCCCGAAACTCAGCACCCCAGTATTGGTTTTCGCTTGGTCTTTATCCCGTAGTCAGTTGGCCGCTCATCGCCTCTTTCCTGAAAAAAAACGGGTTCATGTTTTACGAAAATTAATTCTCGCTGCCATGATAAAGTCAATAACCCTTGAAAACTTTATGGGCTACAGCAAATTCGAGAGCAAAGAATTTGCATCTGTAAATGTCATTATCGGGAAAAATGATACCGGCAAAACGGCTTTGCTGAAATTGCGGTACGGCGCAGCAAAAACCGTTGACATTTACAGCCGACGGTCACAAAACAGCGATGTTGAACTGAAAAAGCTGTTAGCTGAAAAACTGTTGGATACTTTTCAGCCGGGCAAGAAAGGGTTGGGTGAGCTGGTCAGTAAAATCACAAAAGAAAAACTCTCAGTGGATATTGAGTTTAAACATGCTGAGTTGTCTTATGAAGACCGCCTGCATTTTACTTTTGGTGACTCGACAACCAACACCATTGTGGACTGCCAGAAAAGTATAAAGCCGATTTCAGAATACTTTCGCTGTTTGTTTATTCCGGCAAAAGAGGTGCTTACCTCCTTAAAAGCCATAAGAGCAACGCGGGATAATCTGGAGATGCCTGGCTTTGATGATACCTATCTTGATTTAATCAGGGCATTGGTGATTCCGGCACAACGAGGGAATATTACTGCCGAACTCAAGGATGTCAATAAAAGGCTGGAGGATCTTTTTGAAGGGCAGATTGAGCAGCAAAGTGATGAAGATTTCCTCTTCAAAAAAGGGAACACCGAGTTTCCTATCCAGCTCACCGCAGAGGGAGTCAAAAAGATTGGGATACTGACCACCCTGATTCGTAATCGGCAACTCAATGCCAATTCGTTGCTGTTTTTGGATGAACCTGAAACGACACTCCATCCTGAAGCGGCAAGAGAGTTGGTTGAAATGCTGATGCTGATGCTGATGCTGATGCTGATGGCAAAATCAGGTATCCAGATATTTCTTGCTACCCATAACTATTTTTTTTTAAAGCAACTGCATCTTTCTGCAAGACGGGATAACGTAACAACAAACTGCTATTCACTAAGTCGTGAGAGGGGAAGAACTCTTGAATATTCCGTTTATGATCTGAAAAGTGAGTTCCCTGAGAATCCTATTTCTGATGAAGCGATCAGGATGTCAGACGAAGAGGTGAAGCTTGATTTAGCATTATAAGCTGTTGATTATGCCAAAATTTACCGAAAGCAACATAACACTTGATTTTCCTGACGGGAATTTCTTTCGTTTTTCATCCTGTGCAGGATATAAAGCTCTCTCAGGGAATCATTTCAAAGAGATGGATGCCTGCTGGTATGATGCTGGCAGTAATGTTTATTGGTTAATGGAGTTGAAAGATTACTCGTCAGCTTCTTTGACAGCATCGGATACAATTGAACAGAAGTCCTGGGATATGGTGAAAAAGGCCATCGACAGCATCTGCATGTTTCTGGCCAGCAAACATTGCTATCCCTATGCCGTCAATCTCAATCCTTGCTTTCCCTTTGTTCCTGATGATCACACCAAATTTAATGTGGTCACTATTGTGCATTGTGACAGAGCACAGAAACCTGATTCGATATGCTTATCCGTAAGTACGTTGGTATTGGTTTCTTTTTTAAACAGGCCGCTTGCATCAATAAACTGGGTGGTGGTGTCGGTTTTGTGTTTGGACAGTACCAAAATGGTAACCGCGATGGTGGTGCAAAAAAACAGGTTTGGTGCGAGTGAGATCACGGTTTCGACATAGTTGTTGTCCACCAGATATTGGCGAATTTTCTGCTCGGCACCACCTCGATAAAAAATACCGGGGAAACAGACAATGGCCGCACGGCCTTTGCTGGACAGGTAACTGAGAGCATGGAGTACAAAGGCAAAGTCGGCTTTGGATTTAGGTGCTAAAACACCAGCCGCAGCAAAGCGCTCATCATTAATCAGGGTTGGGTCGTCACTGCCTATCCATTTCACCGAATACGGCGGGTTGGAGACAATGGCATCAAAGGGTTTGTCATCACCAAAATGCGGATTTCGCAGCGTATCACTTAGTTGAATGTTGAACTTGTCGTAGTTGATGTTGTGCAAAAACATGTTCATCCGTGCCAGGTTGTAGGTGGTGTGGTTGATCTCCTGACCAAAAAAGCCGTCTTCAATAATGTGGGCATCAAAGTGCTTTTTGGCTTGCAGCAGCAGGGAACCGGAACCACACGCAGGGTCATAAATCTTATTGACGCTGGTTTGCTTGTGCATCGCCAGTTGTGCTATCAGCCTGGAAACATGTTGCGGTGTGAAAAACTCGCCACCGGATTTCCCGGCATTGGCGGCATAGTTAGAGATCAGAAACTCGTAAGCATCGCCAAACAGGTCGATGTGGCTACCATCAAAGTCGCCAAAGTCCAGCCTCTCCACCCCTTTGAGCACAGCAGCCAAACGGGTGTTTTTGTCAGCAACGGTATTGCCGAGGCGGTTACTGGTGGTATCGAAATCGGCAAACAGCCCTTTAATATCCTGCTCCGAGGGGTAGCCGTTGGCGGAGCTTTCGATGGCGGCAAATATGGCGGCCAAGTCGGTATTCAAGCTTTCGTTGGTGTTGGCGCTGGCGGCAATGCTGGCGAACAGTTGGCTGGGATAGATGAAGTAGCCCTTGGTTTTAATGGCATCGTCTTTGAGTTCCGGAAAGATAACATCATCGTCAAGCTCGGCATACTTGATGCTCTCATCACCGGCTTCGATGTAACTGGCAAAGTTTTCACTGATAAAGCGATAGAACAAGGTGCCAAGTACATATTGCTTAAAATCCCAGCCATCGACTGCGCCTCGTACATCATTTGCAATTTGCCAAATTTGGCGTTGCAGTTCGGCGCGTTGTTGGGTGCTTGTCATTATGTCTTTCTGTTTAAAATAACCATCAGCTCAATCAGCTTGGTATTATACGATTTAAGGCATTCCAATATAGTCACTTGTTGGCATTGGAGTGCTTCATATTTTGCAGGCACCGCTCAAGAGTCGAGGCGCGAAAGATCTAACTGTGCATAACGTAGAAGTGAGCGGCGGCCGGAGCGAAGCGGCGATCGGCTTGAGCGACGGGTTATGCCTTTTCTATTTGCGGTTCAAGGCCAGGTGGCAAAAGGCCTGTGCAATTAGTTTTCTGTAGTTCCTTCTACTTTATCATGTGGTGCGCTTCTCTTCATTAAGAAATAGCCAACCGTCAGCGCTATAATAATAGATGCAATTCCAATCAGGCTTAGGCTGTCCACCTCCTTCAGATCTAATATGATTACCTTCCGAGCAATTGCGATTATTGCCACTGAAAGAACTACTTCATAATGAGGTTGCCCTTGAGTTATGTAAGTCTTCATTATGGTTTCCAGAAGTTTCAATCCCTATAACGACAAGCATAAACAGTCCAAAGATTTCAAGCAACTGATTAACGTCGAGGAGCAAGTAAGGGGGCTGTATGATATCTTTGATTATAAGCCAACCCAAGTCAAGGGTGGCAAGTCCCAGTACGATTGCCATCATCACCATAAGTGCTTGAATCATAAACTTTTCGTATTTCTTCAATATATTGAACAACATATTCTGTTTACTCCACTTTTAACAGCGTTTTTGATGTATTAATGTGTCGTATTATATTCATAATTTGGGGCATAACCCTCATAACGAAAAGGTCACCTGCTGGCGGCGAAGCCGACAGTCAAGTGAAGTGATTTTGTTAGATGCAGTCTATTCTGTTTTTTAATAAGGCTGGACTTCTTTTGCCATGAAGCACTGCCAGAACAAAAATTGCATCATTTTTGAATAGATAGATTATTTTATAAGGGAATTTTTTAATGATGCGCTTCCTTGCTTCTTTATATTCTACTGGGGTGAGCTCAGGATTCCTTTGGATAAATTTAAGACCGGCCTCAATCTGAAGCAAGAAGTCATGTCCCAACCCCTGCCTTTTTTCTTCATACCAAAGGAATGATTCTCTTAAATCATTTTCAGCCTCAGGTCTGATTATGATTTGATGCTTCATCGCTTAGATACTATCCTCTTATAAACATCTTCCCACGGAGCACCTAATGTGGGGTTTCTGTGATATGCATCCAAACGTTCATCAATTATTTTTTTTTCTTCGTCCAATAACTGGACAGCTTCAGGTTCGTTAGATATCGTATCCCAGATGTCTTCTACCAACTGAATTCTCTCCGGGACTGATAACTCAAGGGTATCCGTAGCGGTTATATGTTTCATGGCAATTACCTCCTGTTAACATAGATAAAAAACGTAATCGATTACATTTGCTGTTTCGACTTTATATAAGTCAGATGAAATTACAGTTGTTGCATTCTCCAGTTTTATATGAAATGTTGCAGCACTTTCCTTATCTAATTCTTGATTTCTTTGAGGAGATGCTTTCGTTCAGCGCTTCTTTGCTCTTGAAAATTCAACGCTTTTCTCAAAAAAATATGGTTTCCTCTGCGATAGTTCTCTTATCCGCTTTAGCTGTTTGAGTTAATTTTTCATACAGCTCTTCAGGAATATTTCTTACTTGGAGAAAAGGCATAATTCAGATCCTATAATGGAATTATCATGGATGATACAGAGAATTCAAATTTTCCGATAATTGCGCCACTTATACATCGTAAAGTAATCAAAAATAGCAAAAAACTTTTTCTATTTCAGTTTTTCTCTCCGACTCATCATACTCCTCCACAAACTGCTGGAAATCTGCCTTGAGTGGCAGACTTCTTTCCCCAGAGAGAACCTTATACAGACTTTCCCGAGACCACCCAGCGACCCTTGCCACCTGTATCATCTCATTTTGCCGTTGCGTTGTCCCCCAACCTTTTTAATAAATTGATCTTGATGTCAGGCGGATGTCTTCTCTTTTTTTTCGATGATTCTTCCCGTAACATATTTGTGCAGGATACTCGTAACGAGAGTTTGGCAGGGAATACCTTCTTCAAGTGCTTTGGTCTTGAGGGCTTCCACATCACGTTTGGAGATTCTCACATTAATTCGATAGTCTTTGAGAGCCGTTTCTGAAGCGGCTTTCATAAGCCTCTCTTTCATAGAGGTAAGGTCGGCAACGGAAGACCATTCACCAGCTTCCACCGAGTTGATAAGTTCTGCTTCCTCTTTCTTATTCATTTCTTTTCTCCAAATCGAATTGCTTTGTGTACTTCCTGCCTGGAAAGAGGGTCTTCAAGAAAAAGTCGATATGGCTCTATGTGGGCCTTTTGTCAATCATAATCGCCCCTGCAGAGTCCGCCTAACCAGCGTCGGGTTGACCGTAGGGTTCTGTCACATTTCACGCGTTACGGGAATGGCACGTTACGTACTCACGAAGCACACCATCCATTCGCGATTGCCAACCTTCACCGGTTGACTTGAAGTAGGCGACGACCTCGGGGCTATAACGCACAGACACAAGCAGCTTCTTGTTTTCAGACCTCGGACGACCACGCAAGGCGCGGATTGGCACCATCGCCTTCAGTTGCTTTGGCGTGAGTGGCTGCGCGTCAGGATCACTTTTAGCTGCCGCAGTAATGGCCTTGTCCTCTTCCGCTGTGGGCATGAGGATAGTTGAACGCTTAGAGATTTTCGACATAATTTTCGATATAGTGTTTCACCTCTCGACGATTGGCACGGCGCAGGGTGATGACCCTTCGCACTTCGCCTCGGTCAACAAATGCTACGCAGTACAGGATTTCGGTTTGCGGAGCGAGCGCAATCATTCGCGACTCACCGTACTCAAACCGTTCATCAACCCACACCAGTGCGGCTTCCCAGTCAAGGTCGCCTGCCATAGCCAGAGACACACCGTGCTTCGCCTGGTTTGCTGCGTCCTTGACGGGATCGAACTTGACTCTCATAACTTTAATGTAGCTACAATTAATGAGATTATCAAACGAACCGCGCGTTGATCTTCTATGGGCCGAACGACTAAGTTCAGCGGTGAGCGAAGCGAGTCCGCTGCAATGCAATGTTAAGCACAGGACGCTCAGGCACAGGAATAAATGGATGACCAGCGGCAATATGTTCAGCTTCTGACTTTTTCAGATCAGCATAGATAGCCTGCAAGTCATAGC
>CAIOLC010000157.1 GCA_903859055.1 uncultured Chlorobiaceae bacterium
AAAGGTGTGGGAAGGCACAAAGAATATCTCTCCTCATTCGAGCTTGCTCTCAGAGAGGCCAAAATCGAGAAATGCAACCTTGTGACGGTCTCAAGTATTTTTCCACCAAAATGTGAACGAGTTTCAGTTGAAGAGGGGCTGAAACACCTCTCTCCGGGGCAAATCACTTTTGCTGTTATGGCACGCAACTCAACCAATGAATTTAATCGCCTTATTGCGGCCTCTGTCGGGGTCGCCATTCCGGCTGACGATACTCAGTACGGCTATCTTTCTGAGCACCACCCGTTCGGAGAGTCAGCAGAACAATCGGGTGAGTATGCTGAAGATTTGGCCGCCACAATGCTTGCAACCACTCTCGGGATTGAATTCGACCCCAACAAAGATTGGGATGAACGCGAAGGTATTTACAAAATGAGCGGAAAAATTATCAATTCCTACAATATTACCCAGTCTGCTGAAGGCGAAAACGGGCTCTGGACAACAGTTATTTCATGTGCTGTTCTCCTGCCGTAATGTGTGACTCCTCTGGTTTGCCGGAACTGAACGCAGGATATATTATGAATGAAGCAATAAAAACGGATGTTCTTGTTATCGGCAGCGGTATTGGTGGGCTTTATTTTGCTCTTCACGCAGCCGAATATGCCAGTGTTACGATCATCACCAAAAAGGAGAGTTCCACCTCCAATACCAACTGGGCACAGGGAGGCATTGCGGCAACGATTGACAGCAATGACAGTCCGGAGTTGCATATTGCTGACACCCTTGATGCTGGTGCAGGATTATGCAACATCGACATGGTCTCGCTGATGGTCAAGGATGGCCCGCAGCATATTGAACGACTTATCGAACTCGGTGTGAATTTTACCACCTCAAACGCCGACATCCTCCATCTTGGAAAAGAGGGTGGTCACTCAAGACATCGCATAGTCCACGCCAAGGATGTTACCGGCAGAGAGGTTGAGAACGCATTGCTGGATCGCATCAACAGCCACCCCAATATTACCCTGCTTGAGCACCATTATGCCATTGAACTGCTGACAGAGCACCACCTCGGCATCAAAACCAACGACATCACCTGCTACGGTGCCTATGTGCTGGATTCGATGCAGCGGCAGCCGAAAAAGATCCTTGCCAAAATTACCATGCTTGCTTCAGGTGGTTTGGGACATGTCTACCCCTACACCACAAACCCTGAGATTGCCACTGGCGATGGTGTCGCCATGGGATACCGCGCTGGCGCAGAGATTGCCAATATGGAGTTTATCCAGTTTCACCCGACATCGCTCTATCATCCCCATGCCAAATCTTTTCTTGTTTCAGAGGCAGTACGGGGATTTGGCGGCATTCTGAAACTGAAAAATGGGCAACCATTCATGCAGAAATATGACAAGCGGCTGAATCTGGCTCCCAGGGATATTGTTGCCCGTGCTATCGACTCGGAAATTAAAAAGAGTGGCGAAGAGTGTGTTTTTCTTGATGTAACACATATTGATCCTGATAAAACGAAGGAGCATTTTCCAAATATTTATGAGACTTGCCTCAGTTTCGGCATCGATATGACAAGGGAGATGATACCGGTTGTTCCTGCAGCACACTTCTCCTGTGGAGGCTTGCGCACCGATGACTTGGGTAAAACAACTCTTGAGCGCCTCTATGCCTGCGGAGAGGCAAGCTGTAACGGTGTGCACGGTGCCAATCGCCTGGCAAGCAACTCTCTCCTGGAGGCTTTGGTCTTCTCATGGAGAGCGGCTCTGGATGTCGAGAAAAAGCTGCACCATCTCACCAACAGCGTCGATTTTCCCGATTGGGATGACACTGGAACGATGAGTCCTGAAGAGTGGATTCTGGTCTCCCACAACAAGCGAGAGGCACAGCAGGTGATGAACGACTATGTTGGTATCGTACGCAGCGACCTTCGACTGCAGCGAGCAAAACGAAGAATTGATTTTCTTAAGGAAGAGACTGAGGCCTACTATAAAAAGACCAGGATTACAACCCAGATTCTGGAGCTGAGAAATATCATCAAGGTGGCGAGCCTTATCATCGAGGGTGCCATGAAGCGCAGAGAATCAAGGGGACTGCACTATACCACTGATTACCCTCAAAAAGACGACAGGCACTTTCTTGTTGATACGGTGCTGAGGTCATTTTAATCTCTCAGGGTTGAATTCCCCACGGTTCAGACGATCTCCTGCCAGTCCCTTGCATAGCGAAAATCGATCCCTGGCGTTCTTGAGGAAATTTTGGCAATGACAGGCATCATTCGCTTGTACTGGTTCCGGACAACCATCTTTCTGACGCGGTCGTAAAAAGCCTCCGTCACACCTTCCGCCAGAATCGCCTGTTTCTCCATTCTCTTTTCAAGCATCATGTAGAGCAGCAGATCCACCGCTTCATAGCTGAAACCAAGGTCCGACTCATCGCTCTGCCCCTCCCAAAGATCGGCTGAGGGTGATTTGACAATGAGTGGCTCAGGAATGCCAAGATGACGAGCAAGACCTCTTATCTGGGATTTATAGAGATCACCGATCGGGTTGACTGCGGAGGCCATATCGCCAAAGAGTGTACCGTAACCCAGAAGAAGCTCTGTTTTGTTGCTGGTTCCTACAACCAGCCTGCCATCCCTGGCAGAGACATCGTAGAGAAAAACCATCCGTGTACGCGCCATGATATTTCCTCTTCTCAATAACTGCCCGTTCGGCACCGATGCAAAAAATGCCTCCACGACTGGAGTGATGGAGATCTCCTCACACCTGATACCAAGCTTTGTGGCCATAAGTCCGGCGTGTTCAAGACTTTCAGGACTGCTCGACTGATATGGCATCATCAACCCAAGCACATGCTCAGCCCCAAGGGCACGCACAGCAAGTTCGCAGACTACGGCTGAATCGATACCTCCCGACAGACCAAGCACCAACGAAGTGAAGCCGAACTTCCGAATTTCGTTACGCAGAAACCTCTTGAGAATATCCTCAACCATAGGGTAGTCGAGATGGAGATCATCAACCTTCATAAGATGAAAAGCTAAACATTTGACATTGAAAGCAGACTACCTTTTGAGCCACTTCTGGGGATTTTGCTTGACACGACCCTTCCATATTTCAAAATGGACAACCGAGCCCCCCTCAGCCATCCTTCCCGAAACACCAATCAACTGTTGTGATTTTATAATATCCTCTTTAGCGACCTGCAACTGCCCCAGATTGGCGTAGACGGTAAGGTAAGATTTTGGATGACGAATAATCACAATATTGCCAAAGGTAGGCAAAAAAGCAATTTGCACCACTTTTCCACCTGAAACTGCCCTTACGGCAGTACTTGCCGGAACAGAGATGTCGATACCATTATTGGTGGTCACAATTTTAAGATCCTTATCCTCTACAGAACCAAACTTCTGGGCAACAACGCCATTGAGCACTGGCCATGGAAGAGAACCAAAAGCATTATCAAAATCTGCGGAGACCTTTTCAAGTTCAGGAGAATCCATTTTTCGTAACAGAGGAACACTCTGTTTCTCCGAAACAGGGGTACGAGGGATGGGCAGAGGAGATTCCTTGGTGGGTATCTGCACCTCTTCTTTTTTTGCTTTTTTTTCTGTCACAAGAGGTCGTAGGGCTGTTTTTTCTTTTCTTGAAGCGGCACGTTTTGCCTCCCGGCGTTCTGCCTCAAGGCGCAGTGCCTCAAGGCGTCTTGCTTCCCGTCGCTCTTTTGCCAGACGTTTAGCCTCCAGGCGCTTCTCCTCATTGCGTCTCTTCTCTTCAATCTTTCGCTGCCGCTCCTGTTCAGCCTCAACCGCACGCTGCTCTGCGATGATCAGCGATTCAATCCGTGACTGCAATTGCCTCCGCTTCCTCTGCACTTCAGCAAGCTGTGCCGCATATTCCTGCTTGTTTTTCTTGAGGTTATCCAACACAACCTCTTTCTCTTTCTTGCTGACCGACCAGCTCCGTAATTGGCGCTCCTGCTCTTTAACCACTTCTGCTTTTTGCTTATAGCTCTGCTCCAGTGCTATACGGTTGCTTTCAAGTTCAACAGCAACCTGCTGCAACTGATCAACATGACGGCGAACTGCACGGGTAAAAAAACCCATGTATTGCGCTCGAACCAGGGCGCTATTGAGAGAGCCAGAGCTGAACAGGTGCTCAATATCCCTGTTACCGCCATATTTGTAGACGGAGAGAGCTGTTCTGCGAAAATCTTCTGAGACCTTGCCATAAATCTTGCGATTACCCTGAAACTCGTTCTGCAGATGGTCAATATCTCTGTCAAGTTTATCAAGATAACTTTGATTTTGACTGATGATTTTTTCAAGCACCAGAATCTGGCGACGTATATTTTCAAGCGCTTTGAATGACTGTGACTCTTTTCGGGTGGTCACATTCAGCTTTGACTGATACTCTTTAAGCTGCTGCTTCAAACTTTTGAGATTCTCTTCAACCGAGTTCCTCTCTTTCATGATCCTTGATATCTCGCTATTCACCAGCGGTGCTGCTGATACTGACACAGTGCTACCGGAAAGAAAAAGAAGCACAAGAACTGTTATTTTAAAAACTCTTTCAACCCTCTCTGGCAATACCATACATCTCACTACAAATCCCCGTACATTTATCATCTTCAGATACTTTTATAAAAAGTGGTTTGAGAAACATTGATAATCAACCAGCAGGTTCAAAAATCTCAGATAAAGGTAATGGATAAAATCTTTTCTTCGCAAAAGCTCTGTGAAAAAAATTATTTGTTTTTCAAGAACTGAAATAATAGTAAATAGCTTTTTTTTCATCAGCGTACCAATACCATGGACAAGCTTGTCATAAGAGGCGGCCACCGGCTCTCCGGCAACATCAACGCCTCCGGATCAAAAAACAGCTCACTGCCAATCATTGCAGCGACTCTGCTGGCCGGAGATGGAACCTTTACCCTTCATAATATCCCTGATCTGCGCGATATTACCACATTTACTCAGCTCCTGAACTATCTTGGCTCTGAAACTGCATTTTACGACAACACCCTGCAGATATCTTCACAAAACCTTCAAAGTCTCCAGGCACCTTACGAACTGGTAAAAAAGATGCGGGCATCAATCTATGTCCTGGGTCCCTTGCTTGCACGATTTGGACATGCAAGAGTCTCCCTGCCTGGAGGATGCGCTTTTGGGCCCCGCCCCATAGACCTTCACTTGATGGCTATGGAAAAACTTGGTGCGACCATTACCATTGAAACCGGTTTTATTGATGCATCGGTCAAGGGCGGAAAGCTGAGAGGAGGAGATATTCATTTTCCGCTCTCTTCAGTCGGAGCCACCGGAAATGCTCTTATGGCGGCAGTACTTGCCGAGGGCAAAACAACGATCAGCAACGCTGCAGCAGAACCGGAAATTGAGACTCTCTGTAAATTTCTTGTCGCCATGGGAGCAACGATCAGGGGAACAGGAACCACTGAACTGGAAATTGAGGGTGCCAAGTCACTCAATGCCGTTGAGTTTCGAAATGTTTTCGACCGCATCGAAGCAGGAACCTTGCTTGCTGCCGCAGCAATCACGGGAGGAGAGGTTACTGTAAACGGCGTTGAACCTGAACAGATGAAATCAGTGCTGAAAAAATTTATCCAGGCAGGATGCGTGGTTACTACAACTGAAAACAGCATTACGCTCAAAAGTCCAGAGAAACTTGTTCCAACTGATGTCACCGCAAAACCCTACCCATCCTTTCCAACGGATATGCAGGCACAGTGGATTGCCCTTATGACCCAGGCTGAGGGGACAAGCCATATTACTGACAAAGTTTATCATGAGCGATTCAATCATATTCCTGAACTGAACCGACTTGGCGCTCATATTGAGATCCGTAAAAACCAGGCAATCGTTCATGGGCCTCAACTGCTTTCTGGCACAAAAGTTATGTCCACCGATCTGAGAGCTTCAGCAAGTCTCGTCCTTGCCGGACTCGTTGCAAAAGGGACAACTGAAGTACTCCGCGTCTATCACCTCGACCGTGGATACGAAAAAATTGAGACAAAATTGAACACTCTTGGCGCTGATATCAGTCGCGAAAAGTACAACGAATTTTAGTGAACGGATAAATGAGAAAATATTTTTTGAATATTATGAATGAAACGTTATATTAACAGCCTCTAAAAAAGCCAAGCGCTCGAAATTCTTAAGAGTAAAGGGGCCCTTAGCTCAGTTGGTCAGAGCAAGCGACTCATAATCGCTGGGTCGTAGGTTCAAGTCCTACAGGGCCCACGGATTATGGATGGATTTAGGGAAAAAATACCTGGCGTGTTCGTCTAGTGGCCCAGG
>CAIOLC010000158.1 GCA_903859055.1 uncultured Chlorobiaceae bacterium
GGAATATACGCAGTGATGACAGCCAGATAATCCTCCTTCGGTGAGCAAACTACATGAATTGGTGTATCATCAAGCTTATAACCTGGAAGAAGGCAACTATGTCCACGCAAATCCTCAGGGTAATCCTCGACCAACTCCCCTCGTTCAACCACATTTCTGACCTCCGCAACCAAAATCATCCGGTCTGGTCGCGACATTTGCCGGACAGCATGCGGGAGATAGATGATCCTTTTTGCAGCACAGCTCTGGACAGAACTTATGATATCTGAATAATCGGTCATAGGATACGCTCAATTCACGTCTCAAGGACTTGGAAGACTAATGCCAGATTGCATAACGATGTAACCATCTCTGTGATATCCGTTCATGTGAGCGGCTGCCAACACTCTCCAACCGAAATCCCCTTGTAAAGCATCTACTTTTCAAAGTATAACAAACAATTTCAGGCCATCAAAACACATCTGCCCGAAGCAGACTTCAACAACAGCGCACCTCCAATTCAGTTAATGGTTAATAGGGCTAACGCAATGTCAGGCAAGCAACTTGTCATAATCCGCATACTTACTTTGTCTTTGTCGAAATAACTACCTTTCGAAGTATAACAAACAATTATAGCCCATCAAAACGCATCACCCCGAAACAGACCAAAGGGGCCACCCCCGTTTCAGACAAGCGTCTTTACCCTGAGTCTTACCCTTTCAATAATTGCATTGGCAACCTATACGCCTCCTTCCTCTAAGCATTCGGCTTTATCAAACATCCGTCGTGGTTTGACACACCTTGGTGCGATGCCAATCGAGATAGTGTTCATGTTACGGTGCCAGCCAGCGAAGTGCGAGGCCGTCATGCAATTGCAGGCTGGAGATCTGTTGCGGTGCGAGCTTTGGTGAGCAGAGCAGCCGTCCGGCGGTATCGAATGAGATCAGACCGCGATCGAAGAGGGCATCAAGATTGGCAGAAAGCAAAAAACCGTTGAAAACATCGAGCCGTTCTTCATCGTTGTCGCAATTTGCCCAAGGCTTTGCGTGGCTTGCCCGAAGGATTTCCGGCAGGTCTATCCCGGTAACTGCACAGGAGCCTGCCCAGTAATCAAGGAGTGCCTCGCGAAACGTATCCTGGCCGACGCGCTGCCTGACCAGTCGTTCCTCTTCGGTACTGCCCGGCAGGGTTTTTTCCAGCTCTTCCTTGACCCTGACAGCATAGGTTAGACTGCCTGATCGGGAAAAGACTGGGCAAGTTCGGCAGCCCGGCGCAACAGTCGTGCAAGCAGCTCAATTGCTGGCACTATTATTTTGTTCTGTTCACAAACAATACCCTTGAAAGAGCGGAGCAACTCTTTGTGAATGAGTGAAGAGGAAAGTTGAAGAGACAAAGTCCCCTAAGTATTTTCCGATGAAAGAGTTGCCTGGGCCAGATGACGAGCGGAGGCTACTATGAGAGCATGGTCATGGCTTTCGATGACATTTTCCCAACCATTTTCCCTGCCGGCTTTCTCGATGAGGACTCGTTCAAGAGTGTTCATGCTCAATTATCTCCAACTGTTTCAGGTGCTGGTTGGTTACAGACCAAGCATTGCCCAGAGTGGTGCCAAATCATCGGGCAGGGTACGGGTACGGAAAATTTTCAGGCGACGTTCTTCTGCTGCTTTTTGACCAAGCAATTGATCAAGAGCAGGATGAACCACCGATTGATAGAATAATTTCCCGTGAATCCAGCGGTGAAGCTGTTCTGAAACCTCTTTGGCGTTTACTGTGGCATGAAGGGACTGAAACGCTTCAAATATCTGCTGCGGCTCCAGGAATTGATGCCATTCATTCAGAATTGTCTGAATAACAGTGTCGTCCTGCGCCTTATCCACATCCAGCAAGGCCTCCTTGAAACCTAAAGCCCTCAACCCACTCCAGAGCGGATTAATGACCGACCAGAGCACTCCATGGCGTAGCCACTTTGCTTTTTCGTGCAATATGGTCGCTCTGAGCCTCTCCACTCCACCGGAAATTTTATCTTTCTGCACTTTTGGAAAAGCTTCCCAGAGTTCATCGGGATCTATCAGGTAGCTTTCGAGGCAAAATCGGGGAAGAATTACCAGGTTGGGCAACTCCTTCTGTTTCAGTGCGATGGCATCATCGCTCCACTCGTCACGATCAACAATACCTGTCCAGCCAGGTTCAGCAGCCAGCATTTCAAGCAAAATCTTTTTGTTACCTGCCGGATGCAGCAGCCAATGCTGTTCCCATTGTTGATTGCCTCTCTTTTTCTCAAGGAATATGCTGAAGGCCGTGACATCGTCGCTCCCTTCAACCAGCAAAAGCCTTTTTCCGGTCTGACCGACACGTTCCTCCTTGATCCGCTGGATCGTTGCTGCAATTTTGCTCATGGCAACACCCCCAGTTCAACCCGTTTACCCTTGGACTCATAGCGGTTCCAGACATCCGGGATATGGGAGGTAATCAAGAGCTGCCCCTTTTTGGTGGAAACCAACGTCTCCAGGCTGGCCAGCAAACCGGAGATTAACGAAGGGTGCAGATAAAGGTCGGGTTCATCAATAAGAACGATTCCTCCATCTTCAAGCCAGCGGCTCAGGAGAAAAATCATAATAAGCACCTGATGCTCACCAGCGCTTAATTCATCAATCGAGTGGCTCTTTCCTCTTTGTCCGGTCAGCTTTATGCGTATCCTGTTTTCACCCGGCTTAATATCCGGATCAATTTCCTTGCCCGAAAGGAACATATTCAAACTTCGGACAACTTCATGATATTTCTGAAGTTTTACTGTTTTCAGGTTTATCAGCGATGCCTCAAGTTGCCCCTGCCAATCCTTTGTTGCCTGATATCTGACCAACCAGCGCAAACGGGATGTTTCCGGCACATGCTCCCCAATATTTTTTTCAGGTGTTACCCATCTTCGTTCTTCGGCATCAAGAAAAACCATGTTTGGAATATCCACTTTGTCGAATGTCAGGATCATCTTCTTTCGCGCATCGCTCCAGGTATTCAGCCAATCCTCAGTCGGAATGGAGAGAGTCCTTTTCGGCTTTCCCTGCTTCCCTGTCCGTTCAACGCTCTCCCCGATCCATTGAATCCCGGGAAGCTGCTCTTTCAGCTTTTCGCACCAGAGAGCCTCGCCAAAAATAATTCCAACCTCATTTGCCATCATCGGCGTATCAGACAAAATCATGGCAACGCCGCCCCATTTCTGAAGCCACTCTCGTGGATTTTTTGTTTGAGGCAATGCTTTTCTGGTATCAAGCCAGATGCCCAGCGCCTCCCAAAGCATGGCGCACATTCTCAGAATTGAGGACTTGCCGGATCCATTGGGGCCAGTAAAAAGAACAAGATTTTCTATTGTCCCGTCCCACTCATTGGCAAAATCAACGCTCTGATCTCCCAATGGGCCAACTTCATGAAAATGAAGAGATCTGATTTTCATATAAAACTCCTGTGCATGACGTTAATTCACCACGTTCCAGCGCGTCCCGATCCGCAAGCACGAGACCCCGAATTGGTTAGCCCCAAAAAAGCGTTATTGATGTAGTATTGAGATTGAAATTCACCTTGAAAGTTTTGAAGCAGTTCAGGCTATGTTATGCTAAATTGCAATAAAAATAACCATTATAAAGCCTCGTTAACAGAATTATTTTAAAGTAATTATCGTCTCCTTGATCACAAGCTATGAATTAGTGTTGTCCTTAATCAGAAAAGCTGCTCACTCAGTGTTGCAAATTGCCATCCGGTTACTGCGCTTTGTTCTATGCCTTGCTCGACCCTGCATCACAAGTCCTGCCTGGAATTTGTCAAACATTTGCGTTTAGTCAGCGGTGCAGTGACATAGTCTTCATCCAGGAATTCTGTCTAACGTGATGTGATAGCCTTTCCTGTCGGTATGAAAGGGATCATCCTGTCTGGTCGCAACATTTGCCGGACAGCATGCGGGAGATAGATGATCCTTTTTGCAGCACTTTTCTGGACAGAACTTAAGATATCTGAATAATCGGTCATAGGATACCATTCAAGCTGCATCTCAGAGGCTGGGCGCAATAATGCCAAAATTTATAACGAGATACCCATCTCTGCGGTATCTGTTCTTGGGAGCGTCTGCCAAGACTCTCCAACAATACTCGCCTTGTGTCACATTTACCATATGACCATTTGAAGATAACAAACAATTTCAGGCCATAAAAACTCATCAGCCAGAAACAAACAGCAACATCCGAGAATTTATGCGGGCTTCATCGCACCCCGACGGACAATTATAATAGCAATCATATTTTGAGGACATAATGCCATCCACGCCCTTGACCCTTGGGTACAATCAGACCATACAACAGGCTCCCTGATATCCGTGGCAGCGGTGGCTTTCACAGTACCAAGGGTTTTTGTGATCCATACTGTGGAAACAGCGCCATCCCAAAAAGCATGATATACGATTCTCTAAAAAAGCGGTACATCTCAGACAAAATCACCTCAGTTTGGGCAAGGTTGAATTCAGGGCATTAACAACGAAGAAATCATTATGACAACACTCCTTGAACAAGCTGTCAATAAAGTCAAAACATTGTCCGATAATGAGCAAAAAGCTGTCCCAAATGTCCTCGACGAGCTGAATGCGCTCGAAAACGGAAAGCTTCAAACCAATAAATTTTACCA
>CAIOLC010000159.1 GCA_903859055.1 uncultured Chlorobiaceae bacterium
AATTTCCCTGTTGAACGATTAAAACTTAAAAAGAGGATCAAAGATGATCGTAAAGGCGAAAAACATCTGGTGCCTCTATCTCAACTGACACCGCCGGTAATATGTTTACCCGTTTTTTGAATTTAGGTTGACCCACCATAAAGTTACTGTATTGCGGTTTTATAGCGAATATTCACCGGAACCTGATCCACTTATATGCTACACGGACCTGTTTTTTTGATTTTGATAGGATTTTATTAAGGTTCACCCAGCCTAGTTAACTGCCAGTTTATTTCAGTGAATCTCTGAGAAATACATTCAATGTGGGATACCATCTCACCGTGATCAGCAAAGATGGCATTAAAAAGCAGCGGTAAACTTCTTGTGGAAGCTTGCCGCTGCTTTTTTGCTGAGTGATGAATCGATTGGAATAGTTACTTTGTTGTGTTTAACCTTTTGGACTCATACAGCCGCCAGGATGGCCCTTCGATGGAGATAATTACGGAGTGATGGATCATGCGGTCAACAGTGGCTGCGGTGATAACCGGGTCTCCCAGATAATCGCCAAGCTCCTTAAAGTCAACGTTGCTCGTAATAATTGTTGACCCTTTGCAGTAGCGACCATCAATTACCTTGTGAAACAGACATGCGTTCCTGGCGTCATGCTGTTCCAACCGGTCGAAGCCGAGCTCGTCGATGAGCAGAATCTCGGGAACAAGAAAGAGTTTTAGCTTTTGCTCAAGGGTGTTGTCGGCCAGGCTTGCCAACAATTCCCGTAGCATGCCGGAAGCAGTGACATAGCGGCAGCGAAAGTTTTTCTGACAGCCAGCAAGTAGCAGTGCTTTACTGATGTGACTCTTGCCAGTCCCGGAATTACCGGCAAAGATCACCCCCTGCTTGCGGCTGGCAAAGGAAAGAGTGGCGAGATCCATGATCTGTCGTTTATCGACGCCAGTCTGGAAATCGAAATCGAAGTCGGCAAGGAGCTTGCGTTCCGGCAATTTTGCTTCTTTAATGCGCCGCTCAATCTGACGCTCTGTTAGTGAGTTGGCCTCAATGGCAAGCAACCGTTCCAGCAGTTCGGTGCAAGGCGTTGCCTCTCTGGAAGCCCTGTTTAATTCCTCATCCAGAATAGTGGCAATCCGGTTGAGTTTGAGCGATTGAAGATACTTTTTGATTTGAGCCGTGCTGTCCGTGCTCTTCATGTCATTTCTCCTTCCGAGTTTGGATTAAAAAGGACGTCGTACTCTTCCAGAGACCGTTGCTTTATCTGCGGCAGTGCTTGACGCAGTTCGTGTGCCGCCCGCTCGTTGCGGATTGCCTCCAGGGTTCTGGGGATTGCTTTTACCGCCAGTATCCGCTCTACTGCCTTGCAGTCATAGGCGTGGTAGTGGCAGGCGTGAGATAGTGCTTTGTTAATGTCCTCGCAGTGATAGCGCTCTTTCAGGTGGAGGATGTAACGGGCGTGAAAGCCGGCGTTCTTTGAGCAGTTAATCTTCAGTCCGCACAGGAAATCATCTGCATATTCACCAAGTTCCATGAACTGCGCCTGTACAGACTCCAAACCGTACCGTTGCGATTTGAGTCGGTGAATGTCTGAGCCGTCCAACGTAAGTTTTGAACCGGCAGGCACCCGCTCATGGCAAATGAGGAGAGAAAGTTCCGGCGAATAGATCAGCACCTCGTGTTCCGTGGCCTTCATGGTCAGAATATCAGTCACATGATCGTAGGGAACCGGATAGCGGTTTGTCTCGAAGTCGATATAACCATCTAGGCTACAGACCCTGAGCGCCACTTCAGCAGAGTCATATAGATGTAGAGGCATCGTCTGGAGAGCTGCCTGTTCCTGTTCGAGGAATAGCTCAAGCGGTAGGCGATTGGTGGTATCGTGACGGTGCATATCGCTTTTCTCTGCAAGCCACCAGCGGGCACAGGCTCGAAGGTCTTCCAGATCCTGAAACTCGCGACCACACAGCAGATTTCCTTCTATATACTGAAACGGCCTTTCAATTTTGCCCTTCGTTTCTGGTCTCGCCCGCTGGCAGATGACCGGTTTACAGCGATAATGGGTAATGAACGCAGCAAAAGCCGGGTTGATCACCGCTCTTCCCGCCTCCCACCGCAATACCACGGTTTTTTCGCTGTCATAAAGACATTGAGCCGGTACGCCGCCGAAGTGGGCAAAGGCATCATGATGGCGGCGGATCAGAGTAAAGAAGTCCCGGCGCGGGGAGAAATCGATAAAATGCCGCCTGGAAAAGCCAAGGATATATGAGAAACATTGTATCTCCGCAGAGCCGGTTTTAAGAAATTTGATCCGATACGGACTCCAATCCATTTGACCTTGAATACCTGGTTCGGTTTCAAAACGAACTACCGGCGTATGTTTGGGGCTGGTGCGAAGTGAGCGCAGCCGATCACGCAAGATCGTGATGCCGCCGTCATAGCCGGCAGCGGTTAGCTCTTCATAGAGCCGCAATCCGGTAATCTTGGGATATTTCTCCAGCATTTTTTTGACGGTATCCT
>CAIOLC010000160.1 GCA_903859055.1 uncultured Chlorobiaceae bacterium
AATTTCCCTGGTTGGTACATGGGCAGAGTTATTGCGATTGCAAACCAGAAGGGGGGGGTCGGAAAAACCACCACTTCCGTCAATATAGCCGCTTCAATTGCTATTTCTGAGTTCAGGACATTACTGATTGATATTGATCCCCAGGCGAATGCCACCTCGGGTTTTGGTCTCGAAATTGGTGATGAGATAGATAATACCTTTTATCAGGTGATGGTCAAGGGGGGCGACATACAGGATGCCATAAAATCATCCAGTCTTGAGTATCTGGATGTGCTCCCTTCCAATGTCAACCTTGTCGGGATGGAGGTTGAGCTGGTGAACATGAAGGAGCGCGAGTATGTGATGCAGAAGGCACTCAAGAGTATTCGCGACCGTTACGACTATATTATTATCGATTGTCCGCCCTCTCTTGGGTTGATTACCCTGAATTCGCTTACGGCGGCAGATTCTGTGCTGATTCCGGTCCAGGCGGAATATTATGCGCTGGAGGGGTTGGGCAAACTGCTCAATACCATCAGTATTGTTCGCAAGCATCTCAATCCGAAGCTGGAGATCGAGGGAGTTCTGGTAACCATGTTTGACGCGCGGCTTCGTCTTGCGTCGCAGGTTTCTGAAGAGGTAAAGAAGTTTTTCAAGGACAAGGTGTATAAAACCCACATCCGCAGAAATGTCAAGCTTTCCGAGGCTCCCAGCCATGGCAAGCCAGCGTTGCTCTATGATGCGCAGTGTATAGGGTCGAAAGACTATCTTGATCTGGCACAGGAGATTTTTGAACGGGATGGTAATATTAAAAAATTTAAAGTTCGTCAGTCGTAGCTGACCGGTATGCCGATGGGTGATATGCCTAAAAATGCGTTGGGAAGAGGTCTGAAAGCGCTCATTTCGGATGAGGGGTTTGTCTCGGTTCCACAGGTTGAAGAGCAGGAGCTTCCCCGTGATGGAGGGGTAGGCACGTTGCCGATTGAGAAAATACGGGCAAATCCGTTTCAGCCTCGCAAGGAGTTTGATGAGGCTGCCCTCGAAGAGCTGAAGAACTCGATTATTGAAAACGGCGTTATCCAGCCGGTGACGGTGTGCCGCGACGGCGAGAGCTTTCAGCTTATCAGTGGAGAGCGGCGGCTCAGGGCGGTGACGCTGGCTGGTTTCAAATTTATTCCCGCCTATATTATTGACGCGGCTGATGATTCGAGCAAACTGGAGCTTGCTCTTATTGAAAATATTCAGCGCGAAGATCTGAATGCCATTGAGGTGGCGCTTGCCCTCAAAAGCCTGACGACGAAGTGCAATCTTTCGCAGGAGGAGATTGCCCAGAAGGTGGGCAAAAACCGCTCGACGGTGAGTAATTTTCTCCGCCTGCTCAAATTGCCGCTGCAGATTCAGGACAGTATCAGGAACCGCGAGATTTCGTCAGGTCATGCTCGAGCGCTCATTAATCTCCCAAGTGAACAGCAGCAGGTGAAGGTGTGGAAGCAGGTTCTCGCCAATCAGCTCTCAGTGCGTCAGACAGAGGCGCTGGTCAACCGTATGTTCAAGGATCAGGCAGCAAAACCGGCGCCGCCATCGTCGTCGGAGCGTTCATCCCATCTGTCGGAGCTTGAGTCTCTCTTGCGGAACAACCTTGCCACGAAGGTGCGTATTGTTGAAAAGAAAGAGGGGAAAGGTGAGATTCATATCCAATACTTCTCGCACGATGACCTCGAACGGCTGCTCGAAATCATGCGCCACGATTGAGTTGTTGATGTGTTCAATGAAATATAATAACGGAAGATGAAGTTTACCCTTGTCGGGAATGGAAGAATGGGTCAGCAGGTTGCCCAGGTCATTCAGCATTCTGGCTGCCATCAGGTGGCTGCTGTGCTTGATATTGATGTGGCAATTACCCCTGAAGTTTTTCAGGGAAGTGACGCGATCATAGATTTTACGGTGAGGGGGGCGTTTCTTGCCAATCTTCCGGCCATGATTGCCTCCGGTGTTCCGGTTGTCGTCGGCACCACGGGATGGGATGATGTGCTGGGAGATGTGAAACAGCAGATCACTGCGGCTGGTGCCTCTCTGCTCTCCTCGGCCAATTTTTCGCTTGGGGTCAACATTTTTTTGCGCACGGTGCGTGAAGCTGCCAGGCTTATCTCTCCATTTGCCCAGTTCGATATTGCCTTTGAAGAGCAGCATCATACCGGCAAGGCCGATTTTCCCAGTGGCACTGCGTTGCGGGCGGCTGATATGATTCTCTCAGCCAACAGCCGCAAGAAAACGGTTGTTCGTCAGCTTTCAGATGACAAAAAGCTCGCGCCAGATGAACTGCAGGTTGCCTCTTTGCGGCTTGGCAGCGTTTTTGGCAAGCACTCTGCCTTTATTGATTCGGAGGCGGATGAAATTGTGGTCTCCCATACTGCAAAAAACCGTTCAGGTTTTGCCTCTGGCGCGGTTGAAGCTGCGGCTTGGCTTGCCTTGCGCCACAAAACCGTTCCGGGCTTTTATACGATGGAGGATTTTCTGAATGAGAAGTTCACTTGAAGTATATGACTGCTGAAAAACCGGTTCAACCTCTTTTGCCCGTTGAGGGTATACTCTATGCTGTTCTGCTTGGTACAGCAATCATTCTTTTGACAACGACGGTCCCTTACCTGACCTTGCTGAATGTCTTTCTGTTTGCTGGCATTTTTCTTGCGGGGGTGGTGGCGCTGCATCAGACCATCATGCGCTTTCAGGTGACGCTAACCTTCAGGCAGGCTTTTGTGCTGGGCTGCTTGGCTGGTTTTGCCGGAGGCGTTGTTTCTGAGGTGGTAACCTTTTTTCTTATGACCTCCTTGCACTACAGGCCGGGTACCGAAAGCCTTGCACTGATTGTCAATTGGGCGTTGGAGATGGCCAGGAAGCAGCCTGAGCTTCAGGAACAGGTGCAGGCACTGGTTGCTGCGGAAAAAATGGCTCTTGCTCCGGTGACGTTAACCTTTACTGAGCTTCTGATGAATATGGCCTTTTCCGGTATTTTTTATGCACCAATCGCTGGGCTTGGCGGGGCCTATGCTGTGCGCAGGCTCAAGCGTCAGGCGGCAAGAGGTTGAGTGGTGAACAGCCTTTGAGCGCCAGTTTTTTGTACCATTTTCGGTCGATTTTCTGTGATCCTGGTAATGTTGCCCATTCATCTACCCGACAGTAATGTGTCGGGCTTTTCAGTTTTCCTGCAATGGAGTGCATGGCTGTGGTGAGAGTGATATCGTCGGGTTTATTCTCCTCAAGGGTTTTGATGAATGCCACGGGACGCTGGCCATATTCATCATCATCCACCGGGACGACAAGCGCTTCAAGAATCCCGTCAATCGTCATCAGTACCTTTTCAATCTCTTCGGGATGGATATTTTCTCCCCCAGCAATGAACATGTTGTCTTTTCGGCCTGTGACCGTGACGGTACCGTCATCGGTAACAGTTCCGATATCCGAGGTATGGAACCAGCCATTGTTATCGGTTTGAGGCTCAATTTTTCCCTCTCGAAGGTAGCCTTGAAACAGGCAGGCTCCCTTTACCAGCAGTTCTCCATCTCTTGAAGCCATAATCTCGCGCCAGGGAAGCAGCTTGCCGCTGTTCTCCTGAACGCCTTGTATCGGTGACGGGGAGGTTGCAATCTGTGAACTCATCTCGGTTGAGCCGTAGCTCAGGTAGAGCGGGATATGCTGCAGGACAGCCTCCTCAATCAGCGATTTTGGCGCTGAACTGCCTCCAAGCAGCACAGCTTTCATTGTTCGCAGCAAGGCAGTGCTCCCTTTGTCAGCAAGCAGACGGTAGAGTTGTGTTGGCACAACGGAGAGATGGGTCAGCGGAAAGTTGTGCAGAGACTGCCCGAAAGATTCATCAGGGTTGTCGATAGCAAGGGCACCGCCGGAGATGAGTGATCGGAAGAGGAGTGAGTAGCCGCCAATGTGGTAGAGTGGCAGAGAAAGAAGCCAGCAATCGCCAGCACTAAAGGAAATATTTTCATTGGAACCGAGTGCGCTGTACCAGTGGTTGGCCAAGCTGTGGATGGCAGCTTTTGCCTCTCCTGAGCTGGCGGAGGTGTGGATAATGGTGACTGGCTGGTGCATTGCCTCCATGCTCTCTGCCATGTCGGTCTTGTTGTTGTTCGGCACTGTTGTGGCGGCATGGAGCACTGAATCGGAAGAATCGTGGTCAAGCAATTCAGCAATGCTGATGTTGCCTTTGAGCGATGTATGAGTGTCGGAGGTTACAATCAGGCTTGGTTGGAGTTTATTAATGGTGTTGCCAAGCAGGTGTTCAGGAAAACGATAGTTCAATGGCGCGGCAATGATGCCCGCTTTCAGGAGTCCGAGAAGCAGCATGACCATCTCCGGCGTATTTGGCGACACTATCGCGACAATCTCGCCAGTACCGATGCCTCTGCGGCTAAGGCGGCTGGCAATGGCACCGGCTATGGAATTGCATTCGCTGAACGACAGAGTTCTGTCGCTCATTCGCAGAGCTGGCGTGTTGCCGAAAAGCTTGGCGGCGCGGGCTACAATGTCCATAACGAGGTTCTCTGAAGGCTTCTCTCTATCACGAGCCCCCCATCCCTGTAGAGCTTGTGCGGATCAAGCATCGCATTCTCGGTGCCGAAAGGAGTCTCAAGCAGGTCATGCTGCAGGTAGCGGTAAGTATCAAGGCCACAAGCGGCTGGTTTTGTGGCGGTTGAGGCAGCCAGCCACGTGTAAAAGCTGAGGCTGATGCCGCTTTCAAACGCTGAGCTGAACACGGCAAGCAGATTTTTTTTTCTTGCGTATCGTACAAAGTGCAGTGTAGCTGAAATCCCCCCTAACCGGTTTGGTTTCAGTATCAGGGCGGCAAGTGCTGCCTCTGGAATTATGGCCAGCAGTTCAGGATTTTGCCAGAGGGTTTCGTCGAGGGCGGAGTGTATTCCGGTGGCTTCATAAAAATCACCGATGAATTCTGCTTGTTGCAGTGGCTCTTCGATATAGGCAACACCTCCAGGAGGAATCTGTTCAGCAAATGCAACTGCTTCATCAAGCGAGAGCGACTGGTTGGCGTCAAGCCGCAGTTCGACACTACTGCCAAAGGTACGGTGCAGCTCCTTGATGCTGTTGATGGAGCTTGTTGTGGTTTTGGCGTTGACTTTGAGCTTGAAGGTTCGGTACCCAAGCATGAAGTAGCTCTCTGCCCGTTGCATAACCTGTGGTGTGTCGCCAAAGAGCAGGGCATTGACTGGAACTTGGGTGGCAATCTTTTTTTCGTCTGAAAAAGAGGGAAGTGCCCCGGATATGGCCGTGTCAAGGTTGATTATGGCCATCTCCAG
>CAIOLC010000161.1 GCA_903859055.1 uncultured Chlorobiaceae bacterium
ACTGCTCCTCAATCAGCAGTCCCCTAAACAGCTCCCGTTTTCCCTCAAAAATATTTTTCAGCGTATCGAGAAACAGGCTTTTGCCAAATCGCCGGGGCCGCGACAGAATGACATAGTTAAAGTTGTCGATCAGGCTACGGGCAACCTCTGTTTTATCGATGTAGAGATAATTATCTTCAATTATTGTTCTGAACGTCTGTATTCCCACTGGCAGCTTTTTCATCGTCATCCTCCATTTAACGACCCCGTAGCAGAGCTACGGGGTATGAGTTCATGTTTAAGAATTACTTTACGAAGCAGAGCTTCGAGGAATATGTCCTATAGCGATTTAACATATAACCCCGTCGCGGGCATAAACACTCCGACAGATCATCAACGCCACTTAACACCTGTTTACCACACACCGAAATATATAACTTATTTACAGAAAATGAATCAGACGCATCAGTGTTAACGAACAACTCTTTCACTGCGAATGTATGAATGCTCTTGAATGCCGGGAGTGCCGCTTTTCGCATCATAATGCCATCGCACATTGACACTGCAACTCTCCCACGTCCTGCCGCTTTGGTCGGTACCTGGAGTCGATTTGACTTGTTCGGGCCCCGTTTATGAGATTATCGAAGTTGGCAATCCACTACCAAATGGCGATGTAATCATGTGCATTTGTTTCGTTGAGTACGGCACTTTCGGTGTCGAACAATGGTCAGATTTCACCAATCTGATAAAGTCGTAGAGATGTTACAAAAGTCTGATAATCCCTAAAAAAAATACATTTTCCTCCCAAAAATCGGCCGACTCAAGGCGGCCTTTCTGTTGTCGCTCCGTTACGCAAAATTATGGCGTACGGTGCCTCGATACGCGCTTCGCGCTACTCGGCATCCGAAAGCGCAGCATCCCCTGACCGGCCGATGGATGGCCGCCTGTGGGCTGCTCCATTGTTGACGTTATAGGGGTGATAATGGAGTAATGCCAGCCACACCAGTGGCGGTGCCATTACAACCATAACATTTGTTTTGAATGAAATACTGAGAGAACTTCGATACGTGATAATTCAATATTGATTTGATAAACAATTCGATAGTCCCCATACAGTAACTCACGCAACGCATCGTTTGCATATTCGGGAACTTGCCTGCCGAGACAGGGAAATTCCTTAAGCTTGCAAACGGCTTGCTGCACTCCGTCGGCCCATTTTCGTGCGGCTATTGGCTTATCTGCTGCAATAAAGCGGGCGTTCTCTTCAATTTGAAGGCGTGCTTTTTGAGAAAATGTGATGGTCATCGCTTTTCAGCCTCTGCAATAATCCTGTCAACGGAATCAAATACTTCATCCATTGAAAAAAGGCGTTTGTGGTGAACATCTTCGAGTCCGTCAGCAACTGATTTCATAAAAGCAAGTTGCTCCAATAATGCCTGATACTGCCCGGTATCAAGCAAAACTGCCGAGCTTTTGTTCTGCCGTGTTAAAAGAAGTGGTCGCTTATTCTTGCTTAATTCTTCAAAGTAATAATCAGGATCGCTCCGAAAATCGGTTAATGATGTTACTTGTTCAACTGCCATAATTTCTCCTGTTGTACATCGTCATTGAAGAAAAAAAATATCAATACATTGATTCGCTATAACCGGTGAAATATCCCGGGACAACACGAAAAATGGATTATAAAATTCGGCCGCCACAAGGCGGCCTTTCTGTGGTTCCTGCCCTCCCGCTCGGTTGAGGTGTGCGGCAGTTCGTCCCTCACAGCCGCTCTCCTCAACCTTGTTTTTGGCTCCGCTTTTAGCTCAAAGCAAAGTCGGAAGAGCTGCCAACTGACTACGGGACGAAGACCAGGCGGAAGCCAACAGAGTAGCTGCGGTTGTCGGGGGGGTCGTAGCGGCGATAAGCCGACCGACAGTACCTCGCAGAGCTGTACCAGTCGCCACCACGCAGGACACGGTACGAACCAGATTTGTCATACAAACTATCCGTCCACTCCCAAACATTCCCGTGCATATTGTACAATCCCCAGGCGTTCGGAGCGAAACTCTCTACCGGTACCGTATTCTGACGATATTGACCCTTTGCATTATTGTTATACGGATAGTTACCGGCATAATTTGCCTGCTCCGTCGTCAGGTTACTGCCAGTATTGAACGGTGTCGTTGTTCCTGCACGGCATGCATACTCCCACTCCGCCTCCGTCGGCAAACGATACCTTTTCCCCGTTGTTTTCGATAACCACTCGCAATACGCTACTGCATCATTCCAGCTCACATGAACCACAGGATGGTTTTCTTCACTCTGAGGTCGAACACTCCCTGATACTCCATGGCGCCAGTTAATGCCTGCCTGCTTCTTCCATTCTTTACCATCCCAGACATAACTCCCATCTCCTTTTTCCGCATCAGTTTTATAACCGGAATCTTCAATAAACTTCCGAAACTCTCCCACTGTCAGCTCATACTTGCTTATGTAAAAACTACTCAATCGCACTTGGTGCTGAGTCTCATCGTCCTGGTGACCAACTTCGTTTGCCGGGCTGCCCATCGTAAATTCTCCGGCGGGAATAAGAACAAACTTCCTTTCAATCTGATCGGAAACTCCAGCACCTGATGACGAAAGAATACTTCGATCATCAGGGACCTGTACGGGATTAAAGTAAAATTCTCCGCCTAACGACGCCTCCATCCAGGGAGTCTGTTCGCCGTCTGTATCCGACTTAACTTTTGCGCGAAGTTCCTTGAACATCATCTCGACCGACATATTAGGTTTCATCATAAGCTCAACCAGTCGTTTGGCATAAGGGCTATTACCTCCTGTTCCATTCAGTGCTTTTTCCCCTGGTGCAGTTGCATAAGAAATAAGCGTACCATCAGCTTTGCGAGATAAGGATGCCAATCCCTTTTCCGCACCAATATCCTTAAAAAGGCTTTTGAATGGATTGTTACGGCAAGCATCCACCATAACAATATTCATATCACTTCCTTTCCCTACCATAAGTTGCACGACATAATCCAGCGTTCTGCAAAATGCAGGAAGATGCTTTGGCACCAATATACGGGACATCGCATCAACTGGAATCAGATAATTGTCCCCATTATACTGCACACCATGACCAGAATAATAAAACACAGCCTCTTTGTCTTTACGCAATTTCTCGCCAAAGGACTCTATTGCATCTTGCATCTGTTCTCCATTAGCATCCGTTACAAGCGTAACTTCAAAGTGGAGTTGCTTAAGTACTTTGGCCACTGCCTTCGCATCATGAACAGGATTCGACAACACATCCTGCTGCGGATAAGCGGCATTACCTATAACCAAAGCAACCCGTTCTCGTGCAACAGCAAATGAAGAGCAAACCATTAACAGCATACACATAAAGAAAAAAGACAACCTGCTCTTTCCAGAAAGATTCATGACCATGATCAAATAAGCAGTCTGGTTATTAAAGATGAAGTTGAGCAAATATACATAAATATTATACCATAGATATTACACTGATAGCTGCGGCACGCTATACGCCACGAATACTCTTGATTGATTATATACACTGCTTGTCGTCGCGGATGACAGATGCTCTTCCAGCACAATCATGCACTCATGACGGCCAGGGCAAACTTCTTATCACAACTGAACCCTACTATGACATATAACCTCTCAGCATGTGCTGTAACATATTGAAATTAAAACAAATAAAGATATGTTTAACTTATTGGCGTTCCTATAAGCTATCTTATTTTTTAAAAACATGTTAAGGTTTTATGTGACGTTGTAGGGTGAATCGCAGGCAAAACCTCATGGATTATGTTTAATGTCAGCAAGGCCTCTTTCCCTGACTAAGTGCTTCTAAAGCTATTGAAAGAAAGAAAAACAAGGACTATCTTCTGATAATCCTATAGATGTGTATAAGAATATGCTTCTCATCGTTATATATTGTATGGGAAAATAGGATATAACCCCTGCAAATTTGAGATCTTGTTCTTGATTCCCAACAGGAATTCATTCGCGAACATCATGCAATGGAGCTGCAATGCTGAAAAAAAGAATATACCTTCTTACGTTGTTTTTTATTGTGGTTTTTGCTCTCATTTTCAGGTTTGTTTATGCCGATTCTGAAGTACAGGTGACTCAGGTTATGACGGTCATTTCTTTGACGGCTCTGCTTGCAAGTCTTGGAGTCAACTTTGTGATTCAACAAATACAACAAAAAAGAGGTGCTTCAGATGAAAACAAAAAATCCTGAAAAACCACAGTGTCTGCTTTTTCCGTGCCTGATCATTTTGCTGACGCTTTTTTTGGGCTATGCACCAACAAAAGTTTATGGGCTTTCCGGGAATCTTGATCTGTTTTTTGATTCCAACACCTCCGATTTGAGCAGGAATAGTATCGAACAATTGAAAAGCTTTGCGGAGAGGATGAAGGCTCATCCAACAATCACTGTTGTTATCGAAGGATATAGCGATGAAAATGAATCCTTCGAATGCAATCTTGCTCTGGCTGAACGGCGGGCAAAGAGTACCATAGACTACCTTATCACTCTCGGGATTGCTTCTGCCCGTCTGAAAACTTTCAGCGATGGAGAGGTAAAACAACATGCAAACAGCCAGAAAGCAAGCCCCCTGGCTCAAAACAGAGGGGCTCGACTGGTTGCTGAAGGCAGGGAAAAGAGTATGTCTCCCAGACGAGTTTTTTCATGGCAATATCTTTATTTTTTGAATGAGGAAAAGTACGGTTACGCGACCTATTCCTATGTCCTGACTGGAAAAAGTTCGGTGAACCAGGTTGAAAAAACACGGTATCTCAATTTAATTGAGGCTGTTAAGGGGCAAAGCACGCCTGACAAACTTATTAAATCCTCGTCGAGAGGTTTTTACAATCTTTTCCTTATTCCTTCTTCAAGAAAAACGACTGCGGCAAACGCGGAACCGGATTATGGGCTATCAAAACAACTCCTTGACAACATCTCCATCAAATTACCGAAAGCCGTGTTTAATCAGGGCGGACCATACATTATTACCCTGTACAAGCCAGTCGGTGCGGGAGACCCCGACACCATTGCTGACATCCTTTACGCTGATCTCACAAAAGTGCATCCTGCTGCTTTTCCTGAAGTTGTAAGGGCCTATAAGAGCCACATTTCAAGTGAACAGATTCATGGCATCGAAAAGCTGAAATCTCTCCGGGCAGACCTCCTTAATCTTATGTTGATTACTGAAGAGTGTACAGGATTTGCCAAAGTCGCCTATGCTGATTTGCAAAGCTCTTTTTCTCACTTGTGACCGAACCGCTCTTTGATAAACAATTTCAATTAGTGGCACAGCTTTGTTGATTGCTATCCTGAAAGTAGGATAAAGCGCACACTATTTGCAGGGCACTCCCAGATATTCCAGGAACAACCAGTCTCTCTGTACTGATTCGGTAGACCAACGGTAGTTACCCATGGCTGTTTGCAGGTGGGTCGTCTCAATGCAGTCGAACCAGTCCAGAATCTGGGTGAGTGAGCGTTGCTCAAGCCACTTGTCCAGATTATTTTCGAGCTTGACAAGAGCGGCACTCTTTTCGCTTTTGTTCTTTCCAAGCCCTTCTCGCATTTCCTTGATTTTCTTTGTCAGAAAGCAGTGATAGCCAAGTGAGACAAACTGCACGAACTGCCTTCCCCGCAGATTGTCGGGGTGCTCTATGCGC
>CAIOLC010000162.1 GCA_903859055.1 uncultured Chlorobiaceae bacterium
CTTGCCAGAATGCTTGAAGAGCTTATTGACCATCCTTTTACAGGATCAGGTAAACCCGAACAACTCAGATACGATTTTTCTGCTTGCTGGTCGCGAAGAATTTCAAGGAAACACCGCCTTGTCTATAAAGTAGATGACAAAACCGTAACCGTTCACCTGCTTTCTGTTTATGGGCATTATGATGATCGATGATTGTTTCTCTATTCGGTGATTAAAGCGGTTCGCGCTATTGTACTGCTCATCTGATTACACTGTACTGGAATAGCTGATTTGGGAAACATAGGATTTTCATCGTAAGCATCCGCTTGTATATCGGAGAACTTACTTCTGAAATATAGAGGCAAGGTATGTCAAGGATTATCAGATAGTTCTGACATTCAATACTGGTGAAACGGGTAAACAGGGATAATCATCCCTGGGCGGATACTTCAGACCTGCAACTGCTCAAAAGTGCGCAGCTCTATCAAAAGGATCCAGAGACAAAGCAAAACGGGATCACCTCGCCGGAGCCATGTTCTTCGCGCCCTATCCGAAAAATCCGGTGATTGGTGCATTTTTCAGGGAGATAGACCGTGCTGACGAACTCGGTTCTGGTATGCGCAACCTTATGAAATATGGCAAAGCTTATGGTGGGGCGGATCCGCAACTCATTGAAGCGGATGTTTTTCGCATGATCATCAGTGTGCCGGAATTGGGAGAAAAACAAAAGAAGATGGCTAAAGTTGCACAAGTCGGGGCGCATGATGGGGTGTATGACATGGTGCATGATGGGGTGCATGACATCAGATTGACTGAAACGATGAAGAAAATTATAATGCTCCTGATTGAGCCAAAATCAACTCCACAACTTCTGGTGCAGCTTGGCTATCCTCGAAGGACTCGTAATTACGAAGCGGCTATCAAAGGTCTGCTGGACTTTAAATTGATCGAAATGACCTTGCCGGATAAGCCACGCAGCAAAAACCAGCAATACCGTCTGACTGAGAAGGGCAAGCACTTGATAGATGGGATTTCATGAAACAAAAAGACTTTATCGCAAATTTTCTATCCATTCTCAATTACGTCCGCAGTGCGGACGCAATTGTACTGAAATGCGATTAACTATTTATATTTCCTAAATAGGCGAGTGACGAAACACCGCTCAGGAATTTAAAACTGTTGTTGGCGATAAGGTAGGCAACTATGCCAACTCTATACACGAACGGAGGCAACAAAATGACAGAAATTATAGGCCTTGATGATCGCGAATTGAACGAACTCATGCCCAGCGAAGTCTGCCCCCGCTGCAAACACTTGTATGCTGAGTGCCGGTATGAGTGCAAAGCCTTCCCCGACGGCATACCTGCCAACATCTGGATCGGCAAAAACGACCACACCCAGCCATATCCAGGCGACAACGGTATACAGTTTGACGCAATCGAACCAAAAACATCCGAGCAATGAAAGAGCAAGACATCACCGCCACACTTCGCCAGCGCAGCTCCGAACAGGCGGCAAGAGGTAATAGGCTTCTGACTGTGTCTATTTTTTTGTTGCAAGTCCACTCAATAGGTAGTAATATGAGAGAAAGTGTATGTAACAAAGTGCAGGGAGGAAGTTGTCAGCAATTTTGAAAACAGTTAAACCCTCGCTTAGGAAGTAGATACGATGGTACAAAGCTGTCGGATACCTATATATGCACAGAAGAGGGAACATGATTAGTAAGGGTATCTCCATGGCGTTCCAAAAAAAACACTCATTTTTCTCTTTCTTGCAAGGCAAGGCATCCGGCTCAACGTTGGAAGAAGTTGCCCCTGCAGAAAATTATATTCTGGACGAACGTCTTCCTGATGTTCGTGAGGATGAGTTTTTTAACTTTAACGGCTTCAACCACATAGCATATAGTAAAGATTCATGGTTTAAGCAACACACTGATTACACAAAGAACTACGTTGCTCTTCCTGTAGTCAGCGGAACATTTGCCGCAATCAATAGAGATAACTGGATTCGGGGAATAAGTCCAGATTGGGATGTGGTTCGATTAGAGACCATCTCAGGAATGAGTAGCCGTGCAAGAGGTTCGGAGGTCGATGAATCTGAAGCCGCTGAGCTTATTGATAAAATGCTGTTAGCTCGAAATTCTGGTGATTCCTTTGACCCATTCATGGAAGCTCGTTTGGAGAAGTGGATTCAGCGTGTCAATGGTGGCGGAGATAGACGTCCCGCATTTGTTGCGCCATTCGCAGAGGTTGAGAGTATTCTGGCGCAACCCGACTGGGCTAATCGTCTTCGTGATTCTCTGGGACTGGGGCATATCAGACCGTGGGGAGGGAATCCTGTGACGGTAGTGCTGATGCAATACAACCTTGTTCGTGTCCACAACGCTCATATAGGTAAACCTGCATGGGCTGCAACCCCTACGGTGCTTGATGATGTCTCTGGACAGATGCCAAATCACTGTTTTTTCCCTGCGCCCAAAAAAGCATCATCGGACAGCTACGGTTACACGGTTGACCTCGCCATAACTGATGCTACATACCGCAGAGAATTTCTCCACGGGCACATCAGTTACGAGCTTGCAGACATTCGCAATATTGGCTTTGTCACTGAGGATGTGTTACCTGCTCGAATTGCCGAGGCTCGCAATAGCCATTGCGAATTGCTTGCGGCTGATCTGGTTCACTTTAAAGATTTGCCAGCTCAACCATGAATGAATCAGTCAAAAAGTGGCTCGATGAGTTGACGGATTCCCCGTCCGTGGCAATTCAGAAGCTTATACTCGGATATGCAGGAGTGGTGGCGTGGTCGCGTTCCAGCCTGCGCGAATCATTTATTGAAATCTATCAAACTCACACGATAGCTCTTGATGACGCAGTCGCTGGCTGGTTGGAGCTGCACTTGATGAAACTGCCGCCGGAAAACACGCCAACGTTGGTCTGGGCATCGCATCTTCAGGATCTCTTCAGTGCTCTTGCAGGCTTGCCTTTACCGCAAGTCGCCCGATATCTCCGTGACCACTTGCGCGATATCCGGTCATGGTTGCATCCTCTTCGCATTGACGAAAGCCTTGATCCTGAAGCTGCCTACCTTGCCGCTCTTGCATGGGCTGAAACCAATCAGCATTTGGAGGGGCTGTGGCAGGGGATTACTTTACGAACTGACTGCGAACCGGCTTACTACACCGATATCGGTCTGCTTGGCCTGCGCAAGATTCGGGACAAACACGGAGAATTGCCATCCAAGGTTCCAATGGAGCTGCTCACTACATTGATTGATCTTGCTGATGTTTTCGGTGTTTCACATGAGAGCTGGCTTCTGACTACAAGAGCCATTCTTGGAGGTTATCGCTACTCCCAGGATACATGGATACGAGAAGTTACTGTGGCCATGGTATCTCGACCAGCGGCAAAAAATGCACAGATTTGGTTGAAAGAGGTATTGCCTGACTTGCATATCAATTCTGAGGAGTGCCATGGTGTGCACTGTATACGAACTGCCCCATTGGAAGAGAACAACAAGGTAGTAAGGCGAAAAGGGCCAGAAGCATTCGGAATAGAATCAACGATGAGCACTTATAGCAACATTGCGAAAGTGACCAGCAGGAGAAGAAGAAAGGACATTGATAAAGTTAAAAGTAATTGAATTTTTAAAAAAGCGGGAAAAACGCAGAAGCCATAGAAGAAGTCGTGCGAAATCTTTATTAGCGTGAAAAAACCTGTGATTGGTGCATTTTTCAGGGCAATAGACCGTGCCGATGAACTCGGCTCCGGTATGCGAAAGATGATGATGTACGGTAAAAAGTACGGCGGATTGGATCCGCAGCTCATCGAAGGCGATGTTTTCCGCATGATTATCAGTGTGCCGGAATTTGGAGGAAAAACGTCAAACGCTCCTGGGCCTGATCTGGCGACTGTTTCTTTGGGGCCAGAGTCGAGGCCAGAGTCAGGGCCAGAGTCGATTTTTGAAAAAGTTATCAAGGAGTTGCTCGTCGGTGCCCGTTCAAAATCTGAACTGGCGATTGTGCTTGGTCACAGGTCGGTATCCGGAAAACTGAATGAACGAATCCGTGAAATGGTTGCTGATGGCTTGATCGAATACACCATCCCTGAGAAGCCAACAAGTCGGCTGCAAAAATATTGCCTGACAGAAAAAGGTCGAAAACTGTTGGAGAAAAGATAGAACAGGACAGTGTCCAAACAAGTTGCCTGAAATGTGGAGAGATGGAGGTTTGATGTACATATATGCGCCCGTTGTTGCCCAGGTACAAACAGAAACATGCGCTCGCTGCTTTCAGGATATTTCTGTTGTGTGTTTATGAGATATTGGCCAGAACCCATTCACGCATATACTTTATTAGCTCCGGCACAGGAAGACCAGGGATGTCATCTTTGTTAAAACCGTGATCCAATAAGTAGTCGTAATTATCTGCCATGAATTGTGTGAATTGATCGAAAAGTGCAGAGGGGCCAGGAAGGTCAATTCCGACAGCGTTCACGAGCCAGTGTCGTACTATGGTTACTACTTGTACCGGTTTATCGTGGTGGGCAGCGATGTCGGAGTTTGAGAGATCGGACAGAGCAACTTGATACCTGTAAGGCTCTTTCTCAAGAATGAGACAACGCTTGCTCAATTGTTCCCCTGAGCCGAAGCAGCTACATCCAACATCAAGACCAAGCTCAAAAGGCATATTGAGACGAAAATACTCTCCGGCACGTTTTGCCTTGATGCGAGCGAGGTCATGAATAGCGTACCTGGATTCTCTGACCAGCTCAACGATTTTGCTGAAACGAGTTTCACCGGAGTTTAGCCGTTCAGCAGCCATTCTGGGGTTAAGGTCAGCACACAGAACGGTGAAAAGAAGTGGCCGGAGCAGTGGACGAAAGTGGTCGTCATAAGGGCAGTTGACGAAAACATTCGTCTCAAAAGCAGATATTGACACTATTTCCTGTCGTTGGGAGGATTGGTGTCATATCCGTAACTGTCGCGATTGAGGATTGTTCCGTCTCTGCGATGGACATAGAGTACCCCACTCTCCTTTTTAGCTTGGCTACGCCCATACTTTATCGCGTCCTCCTGGGTGTCGAAAACCTTTGAAGCACGACTTGCGCCGCTTTTTTTTACAGCCCATCCTTCTTGTCTTGGAACGACATGTCTGCTATTTTTTATCATCAGAAGCTCGTTTAAAATCAACTCAACATAACCTGGAGCGAAACTCTCTCAGAGCACAGTACGTAGTGCAATTCCTTATGGAAAAAAGAGTTGACAACCTATAGCACAGCTCCCTAACTCAAACAGCTACGTGCTGTAACGACCTACGTGATTCGTTCTGCCAACTTGCTTTAACGATAAAGTAATCATAAAAAATTATGCTTAAAAGTTCTTTTTTATCATGGAAGTCCTGCTGAAGTTCATGACTGCGAGAGGAGTTTTGCCCTATTGTGGGCGTTGTGAACGCACCGATTGGTCGGGTAACAGCAGCGTACTGGTATGCGCAAGATGATGATGTACGGCAAAACTTACGGTGGGGCAGATCCGCAGCTCATCGAAGGCGATGTTTTCCGCATGATTATCAGCGTGCCTGAATTTGGAGAAAAAACGTCAAACGCCCTTGAACGTGAGATGGCAGTATTTTCTTTGGGGCCAGAGTCGATTTTTGAAAGAGCCATCAAGGAGTTGCTCAATGGTGTCCGACTTGTTTTCGCTTGACAAGTGTCGTATATTTGCTTTACAGGGGATGTCGTATGTTTGCAATGCCAACTCTTCATAATGCATAAGTAGATACGGTAGTTTAGAGTATAAGATTATGGCTCGAATGGCACGGAAGAAGTGCTCTGTATTCGTGCGTGAAGATTTTAGGGATTTGAGTGACTA
>CAIOLC010000163.1 GCA_903859055.1 uncultured Chlorobiaceae bacterium
AGGATTTTATCGTTACCTCCGGCACCGGTTCGGGCAAGTCGTTGACCTATATCGGCTCTATTTTTCACCATCTTCTTTCCAATCCGGCAGCAAAAGGGGTAACAGCGCTTGTCGTCTATCCCATGAATGCCCTCATTAACTCGCAGTTCGAGGAGTTCAGTCGATACAAAAAGAATTATGAGGATGCCACAGGAAAAGAGTTTCCGATCATTTTCGGTCAGTATACAGGTCAGGAGGGGGAGGATGCACGGGAAAAAATGCGGAAGAACCCGCCGCATATTTTGCTGACCAACTACATGATGCTGGAGCTGCTGCTGACCCGGGTGCGTGAGCGAAACATTCGGGACAGTATCTACCCTGAATCTTCGATTTCTGGTCTTTGATGAACTGCACACCTATTGAGGTCGTCAGGGTGCTGATGTTTCCATGCTGATTCGTCGGATTCGAGCCAATTGCAACCAGCAGGTGGTGAGTATCGGTACCTCTGCCACCATGATTTCCGATAGTGTTGGCACTATTGAGCATCAAAAAGCAGCGGTTGCCAATGTTGCCACAAAACTGTTTGGATGTACCTTCACCTCAGAGCAGGTTATCAACGAAAAGCTTGCCCGTTCACTTTCTCCCAATGGCACAATTCCTGCAAAACATTTTCTTGCTGCGGCCATTGAGTCGGGCATTCATCAGGAGGGCGATATTGAAGCACTCAAAAAGAACCCGATAGCCGTATGGCTGGAGAACAAGATTGCACTTGAAGAGCGGGGAGATGATCTCGTGAGGGGCAAACCAAAACGGCTGAGAGAGATTGCGGCTGAATTAGCGACCGATTCAGGAATGGCTGAAGAGAGGTGCCGCCTCTTTTTGGAGGAGTTACTGCTCTGGATAAGCGCATCCAATGTTCGGCAGCAAGAGTCGGGAGAGCGCTACACCTTTCTGCCTTACAAGCTGCACCAGTTTATTTCGCAAACAGGTTCTGTCTATACAACCCTTGACCAGGATGAGAAGCGGGATATCTCGCTTGAGCCCGGGGTCTATAAAATTGATGAGGCCGAGAAAAAGCCGATTTTTCCCAATGTCTTCAGCCGTGGAAGTGGGCATCCGTTTATCTGCGTCTCCCTTGTCGGGAACCGGTTGGAGCCACGCGAGTTTCGTGAAATGACCGAAGACGAGGAGAGCAATGACGGTTACCTGATTATTGGCGACGATATCTGGAATCTTGATGAAGATGTTGAAATGCTCCCTGAATCCTGGTTTCGCAGAACAAAATCGGGTGCCGCACCGGAGAGCAAGAAAAAGGGATTCTTCCCCCTCAAGCTTTGGTTTGATGAATTCGGGAACTACTCCACCAGCGTTGAAAAAAAATGGTGGGGCTGGTTTATGAAGGCTCCGTTACTCTTTGACCCCACATCAGGCGGTTTTTTTGATACCAGAACCAGTGAAGGCACCAAACTGACCAAGCTGGGCAGCGAAGGTCGCAGTACATCCACCACTATAACCGCCTTCTCCATTCTCAATCAGCTCAGTGATGCCGGGTATGGCATTAAAGAGCAGAAGCTTCTCAGTTTTACCGATAATCGTCAGGATGCGGCTTTGCAGGCAGGACATTTCAATGACTTTGTTCAGGTCATTCGCCTTCGAGCAGGTATTCACAAGGCATTGCAGGAGGCACCACTGGGCATGCTCACCTTTGCCACTCTTGGCGAAGCTGTTTTAGATCGG
>CAIOLC010000164.1 GCA_903859055.1 uncultured Chlorobiaceae bacterium
AAATCCCTGAACTCCGTCAGAGGATTCTTTATACACTTCTTCTCTTATTTGTCTACAGGCTTGGTTCTCACATTACAATTCCGGGTGTTGATGCGGCTGCTGTATCAGGCGCATCACAGTCCCACTCCAACGATCTCTTTGGGTTGTTTGATCTTTTTGTTGGAGGTGCCTTTGCAAGAGCCTCTATCTTTTCGTTGGGCATCATGCCCTACATCTCTGCATCGATTATTGTTCAGTTACTTGGAGCAGTTACCCCCTATTTTCAGAAACTTCAGAAAGAGGGGGAAGACGGCAGGCAAAAAATCAGTCAGATGACGAGGTACGGAACTGTATTTATTGCCATTCTTCAGTCGTGGGGTGTCAGTGTCAGTCTTGCCAGTCCAGCCTCATTTGGCAAGATTATAGTTCCGGACCCTGGTGCTTTTTTCACCCTTACTGTTGTTATTCTCCTTACTTCAGCGACAGTATTTGTTATGTGGCTTGGTGAAAAGATAACAGAGCGGGGCATAGGGAATGGTATATCACTCATTATCATGATCGGTATTCTTGCTCGCTTTCCGCAGGCGCTGGTGGCTGAATTCCGCTCAGTATCATTGGGTAGCAAGAATTGGGTGATTGAGATAATCATCCTCGCGATGATGGCTGCAATTGTTGCTTTCGTTGTGGTGTTGACGGTGGGCACACGTCGCATTCCAGTGCAACATGCGAAAAGAGTTGTTGGACGAAAAGTGTATGGCGGCAGTACGCAGTACATCCCTATGAAAATTAATACTGCTGGTGTGATGCCTATTATTTTTGCTCAGTCAATAATGTTTCTTCCAGGAACCTTTCTTTCGTTCTTTCCCGAGAATGAGGTTATGCAACGAATTGCCGGGTTGTTAGCTTATGATTCATGGTGGTATGCCCTCATGTTTGGTACCATGATTGTTTTCTTCACCTATTTTTATACCGCAATCGCCTTTAATCCAAAAGAAGTTGCGGATACGATGCGCAGACAGGGCGGGTTTATACCGGGAGTACGTCCAGGCAAAAGTACGGCAGATTTTATTGATAACATTCTGACGAGGATCACCCTTCCTGGTGCGATATCACTCGCAATTATTGCCATTCTCCCCACTTTTCTGACGAAGTTCGGTAATGTTACCCAGGGTTTTGCTCAATTTTTTGGAGGCACCAGTCTGCTCATTATAGTTGGTGTGGGCCTGGATACCCTGCAACAGGTTGAGAGTCATCTGCTCATGCGCCATTATGATGGTTTTATGAAGTCAGGAAAGACACGGGGCCGCCAGAGCAGGTAAGGTACTCCTATGATCACGATTAAAAGCGAGCGGGAAATAGATTTGATGAGGGAGTCTGGTGCTTTGGTTGCAAAGGTACTTGATCTGCTTGAGTCAGAGATACGGCCAGGAATGACGACGAAGCAGCTCGATGAGATGGCTGAAGAGTATATTCGCGATCACCAGGCCGTTCCAAGCTTTCTCAATTATGTCCCCAAAAGTGATCCTGGTGTCACTCCCTATCCAGCGACACTCTGCGTTTCAATCAATGAGGAGGTTGTTCATGGTGTGCCCAGCGCAAAGAGAGTTATTCACGAAGGTGATATCGTTTCAGTCGACTGTGGTGTCTATAAGGGTGGGTATCATGGTGATGCCGCAAGGACCTTTGTGCTGGGAGTGATAGACGAGGCTGTGCAACGGCTTGTCGATGCCACCAGCGAAAGTCTGACAAGAGGAATAGCTATGGCTGTTGAAGGGAATCGCCTTCATGATATCTCTGCGGCAATTGAAGAGTATGCACGATCGTTTGGCTTCAGCGTTATAGAAAATATGGTCGGGCATGGTATTGGCAGTGAGTTGCATGAAGATCCAGCTGTTCCAAACTATGGCAGAAAAAATACAGGAGTAAAGTTACGTGAAGGGATGACACTTGCTATCGAGCCTATGATTGCTCTTGGAAGATCACGCAGAGCTGTCAGCAGGCGAGGGGGATGGGTTGCAGTAACTGAGGATGGAAAGCCCTCGGCACATTTTGAACATACAATAGTGGTCAGGGCTGGCAAAGCAGAGGTGCTGACCAGTACATTTCTTGGCGGAAAAGAGTCGTGATCGCATTCAATTACACTATCGACATAAAGGAGCAGAGACAATTTGGCTAAAGAGGAATCAATTGAAATCGAAGGCGTTATTCTTGATGCGCTTCCAAATGCACTTTTTAAGGTAAAGCTGGAAAACAGTCTTGAGGTGCTAGCCCATGTTTCGGGCAAGATACGCATGCATTATATCAGGATTCTGCCTGGTGACAAGGTTAAAGTGCAGATCTCACCTTACGATATTTCCAAGGGAAGGATTACCTATCGCTATAAATAAGTTATAAAACAGGCGGGCTGTGTGTTGGTTTTACAAACTTTATTTAGTACATTGAAAACCTTTTCACATTTCAGGCGAGTTGGATTAATTATTGGATGCCGGGTTTATTATGAAAGTATATTCTTCTATCAAAAAGCGTTGTGAGCATTGTCGCATTGTTAAGCGCAATGGGAAAAGATATGTGATTTGCAAAGTAAATCCCAGCCATAAGCAGCGCCAGGGTTGATCTTCAGAAAAAACAATAGAACTTTAAAGAGAATATGAGGATAGCTGGGGTAAATTTGCCGTTGAACAAGCATGCTGTTATAGCATTGACACATGTTTATGGTATAGGGAGAGCATCAGCAGAAAGTATTCTGCGGCGTGCTGGAATTGCGCCTGACAGGAAAATCTCTGAGTTGAATGATGAAGAGGCTCATGCCATCAGAGAAATTATTGCTGAACAATACAAGGTTGAGGGTCAGGCTCGCGGAGAGCAACAGACGGCCATTAAACGTTTAATGGATATCGGTTGCTACAGGGGTCTTCGTCATCGTCGCTCGCTGCCCGTTCGCGGTCAGAGAACACGCACCAACGCAAGGACCAGAAAAGGTAAACGCAAGACTGTCGCGGGCAAGAAGAAGGCGGTCAAGAAGTAGTAGTGTGCAGGCAATAATCTTCGATTACTTAAGAATGTAAGTTCATGGCTACAATAAGCAGGAAGAAAAAGAAAGTAAAGGTTACCCCTGAAGGAGCTGTTCATATTAAAGCCTCTTTCAATAATATTATGGTGACTATTACCGATGTTCTGGGAAATACGGTTTCCTGGTCAAGCGCCGGTAAAAATGGTTTTAAAGGTTCCAAAAAGAACACCCCTTATGCCTCCCAGGTCACTTCCGAAGCCGCAGCCAAAGAGGCTTACGATCTTGGTATGAGGCATGTGAATGTCTTTATCAAAGGGCCGGGTGCTGGTCGTGATGCTGCAATCAGGGCGTTACAGGGAGCAGGTCTTGATGTACGGACTATCAAGGATATAACACCCCTTCCTCACAACGGCTGCAGACCTCCAAAGCGCAGAAGGGTCTGATTGTATACTATTTATAGAATTTCAATGAAGTAATTGACATGGCAAGATTCAGAGGCTCAATAACAAAAGTATCCCGCAGGTTAGGTATTGCGCTTGCACCAAAGGCGGAAAAATATCTTGAGAGACGCCCTTTTCCTCCAGGGCAGCATGGCCAGGGTCGTAAAGGAAAGGTATCCGAATATGCGCTTCAGCTTCGGGAGAAGCAGAAGATGAAATACCTCTACGGTGTTCTTGAAAAGCAGTTCAGTAATTACTACCAGAAGGCTGTGGCTCAGAGAGGTATTACGGGCGATAACCTTGTCAAGCTCCTTGAGCGTCGCTTTGATAACGTTGTGTATCGTGCAGGTTTTGCTCCATCAAGATCAGGTGCCCGTCAGCTTGTAACGCATGGCCACCTCCTTGTCAATGGCAAGAAGGTCGATATTCCCTCTTACATCGTATCCCCTGGGGAGCTGATTGAGTTTCGGCAGAGAAGCAAAAATATGGGTGCTGTTACTGATTCTCTCAACAAAGCTCCTGAATCTCGTATCCCGTCATGGATACAGGTAGACAAAGCAAATCAGAAAGCTGTTTTTCTGAGTGTCCCGGAGAGAGTTGAGGTACAGGAGCCATTCAACGAGCAGTTGGTCGTTGAATTATACTCGAAGTGATTTTAATGAATTCTAAGGTATAAATTACTATGATATACCAGATGCAGATGCCTGCAAAAATAGAGGTCGACGAAGCAACCCATAGCGATCGTTACGGCAGGTTTATTGCGCAGCCGCTAGAGCGCGGTTACGGAGTAACCCTTGGAAACGTTATGAGAAGGGTTTTGCTTGCCTCACTTCCGGGAACTGCAATAACAGGAATTAAAATAGAAAACGTCTATCACGAGTTTGCCGCGATTGAAGGTGTTCGTGAAGATGTACCCGAAATTGTGTTGAACCTGAAGAAAGTTCGTTTCAAGTCCACCTGCAAGCGGAACTGCAAAACATCATTGACACTTGTTGGACCAAAGGATTTTACCGCCGGAGATATTATTGCGCAGGAGGGTGAGTTTGAGGTGTTGAACAAGGATATGCATGTTGCCACGGTTAATGCAGGGGTGACACTGAAAATTGATATATATGTTGGACGGGGTCGAGGCTATATTCCTGCAGAGGAGAACCGACCGGAAGGTATGCCTATAGGCTATATTGCTATCGATGCCATTTACACCCCGATACGGAATGTAAAGTTTACAGTCGAGAATACCCGTGTGGGGCAGCGTACCGATTACGAAAAGATGATTATCGACGTTGAAACGGATGGTTCTGTTTCTCCTGATGACTCTATCAGTCTTGCCGGAAAGATTATTACCGATCATGTCACGTTTTTTGCAAACTTCTCCCCCACCGAAGATGAGTTTACAGAGGAGGAGTTCAAGCAGCAAGACGATGAGTTCGAGACCATGCGCCGACTCTTTCATACAAAGATCGAAGATCTTGATCTTTCAGTTCGTTCACATAATTGTCTCAGACTTGCCGAAATTGATACCATTGGTGAGCTTGTCTCCCACAAAGAGGACGAATTGCTTAATTACAAGAATTTTGGCAAGAAGTCGCTGACAGAACTGAAGGAGCAGCTTGAAAAATTTGAACTGAAGTTTGGTATGGATATTACCAGATATCAGATAAAATAAGAGGATTAGTAACCGTTTTTTTGAATTATTGAGATCAGGAAACAGTCATGCGTAAAGTTAAACCGGCAAGAAAACTCGGAAGAACCGCAGCCCATAGAAAGGCAACACTCAGCAATCTCTCAACACAACTGCTTGTTTACAAGCGCATTGAGACGACAGAGGCAAAGGCGAAAGAGACCAGGAGGATTGTAGAAAAAATTATTACCAAAGCTCGTAAAGGCACAGTTCATGCCCAGCGCGAGATCTTTAAGGATATCCGCGACAAACAGGCAATCAGAATTCTTTTTGAAGAGATTGTTGCCAAGGTAGGGTTGCGCAATGGCGGTTATACCCGTGTTGTGAAACTTGCACCTCGTTACGGAGATGCGGCCAAGATGGCTGTGCTTGAGCTTGTCGACTATACTGAGGCACCATCAGCATCCCAGAAAACTGGTACGCAGGATCGTGCAAAACGAGTCCGTGGATCAAAGAAAATTGCTGAAACGGTATCAGCCGTCTAACATACCTGGTTGAACTACAGCTTCACCGCCATTTATAGTCATTTTCCGCGTAGAGATACTTATCCTCGGGAAATGACTATCTGTTTTTCTGCGAAATAGGGATTGACACCCTGGATGGGGTAGAGTTTTATCGTTGCAGGAAAATTGTGATGATATTTTTTTGAGGAGAGCGCCTTTGCTATTTCATTCTCGAGATTACCCCCCTTCAGGCATATCAAAATCCCTTTTTGTTTGAGCAGTTCACCTGCCCAGCCACAGAGTTTCTCAAGTGGAGCAACCTGTCTTGAAAGCACGGTATCAAAGACCATTCCCTTCATCTCTTCTACTCTGGTATGTATGGCTACGGTATTTTTCAGGCCAAGTTGAATGATCATATCCTGACAAGCTGCTATTTTTTTTCCAGTTGCATCGACAAGGGTAAACTTGGTGTCTGGGTGAACTATTGCGAGAGGTATTCCGGGAAGCCCTCCCCCTGTACCGAGATCAAGGACCTGTTCGCCTTCACGGAAACGGTGGTGCAGCGAAATCAGCAAGGAGTGAAAAATATGTTTGATGATGACAGGGGCATCCTCTTTTCTGCTGATCAAATTTACTTTGCGATTCCACTTTTCCAGACAATCGCGATAGTGTAACAGTTGCTCCAGCATGGAGGGGATAATTTCAATGCACTGTTCAGCACACAAGCTTTTGATTGTTGTTAAATCATCACTCTGTTTTTCCATAACGGCAGATCCTTGTCTAATCGATTCAATTGTCTACACCAAAAAACAATATTTTACCATGATTGACAAATCTCTGTTGCTCCTTGAGGTAGCATTATACCTCTTTTGATAAGAAATAATTGTAAATTGCGCGAGTGTTCTGCAGGAACTCATTATAAATATGGTTAAGTAGTCAAGAAAAGCATTGTTATGAATAACGGATCGGGTGATCATGTCTATGCGGTAATCATGGCTGGTGGTTTTGGCAAGAAGCTCTGGCCAGTTTCAAGAAGAAAAGTGCCAAAGCAGTTTGTTGATCTGCTTGACGACGGCACCATGATAGCTAAAACAATACGACGAATTTCAGGGCTTGTCAGGGAGGAGAACATTTTTATAATTACCAGTGAACTTGGTAGTAACCTTCTTGCTGGTATCCTTGGTAGTTTCAGTGATGATAATGTTATTATTGAACCTTCAAGCCGTAATACAGCGCCCTGTATAGCGCTTGCCACTGCGCATATCAAAAAGAGGGATCCCGATGCTGTGACTATTGTGCTTCCATCTGACCACCTGGTGTTTGACGACCGTGCATTTATAAAAATTGTAGAGGCTGGTGTTGAGATAGCGCGTGAAAATAATGGTTTGGTGACTCTGGGTATCAAGCCAGACAGGCCAGAGACCGCCTACGGCTATATACAGTCTGACGGGGAGCTTTCACTCCCCGCACAATTTTCCGGAAATCTTGATATTCAGCTTTTCAAGGTGAAGGCTTTTGCTGAAAAACCAGACTATGCAACTGCCGAGATGTTTCTTGAGAGCAGGGATTTTTACTGGAACAGCGGGATCTTTATATGGCATATTGATGCGATAGCAAGAGAGTTTGAGCGCTCCATGCCCGATCTCTATAAAGATCTTCTCAACATTTATGAGAGTCTCGGCACTGATCGGGAGCACAAGGTTATTGAGGATGTCTATTCATGGATTCATCCTCGTTCCATAGAGTATGGTATCATGGAGAAGGCAGACAAGGTTTTTGTTTTGACAGGAGAGTTCGGCTGGACTGATCTTGGATGCTGGGATGAAGTGCTTAAAGTTACGGGAAGCCGGAGTACATTTTCTGGTGAGCATCCCGATAATCGCCATGTGCAGATTGATTGTAAGGATGTTTTTGTAAAAAATCCTGCAGGGAAGGTTGTCTGCACCATCGGGATAGAGGATGTGATTATTGTTGAAACTGAGGATGCCCTGCTGATATGCCGCAAAGGAGAGTCTCATCGGGTTCGTGAAGTTGTTGATATACTCCGGCGGGAAGGGCTTGATGAATATCTTTAGGAGCCTGATTTTACCGCCCAGCTTACACCCTCTTTTGTATCCTTTATCTCTATTCCTGCACCAAGAAGCTGGTCCCGTATTTTGTCGCTGAGAGCAAAATCCCTGTTTTTTCTTGCCTCATTTCGTAGCTCAAGGAGAATATGCATCACGTCGCCCAGCTTTTTCTCGCTCTCTCTGTTTTCTCCATGGCTTTTCGAAGTATCCTGATTCAGAATTCCCAGCGTCTGCCTTCCTGCACTTTCCAGAAACTTTTCAACCACCTTTTTCGACTCTGTCGAGATTCCCTCGGGATGATCAAGTGCTGTGTTTATGGCTTTTGAGAGTTCGAAAAGCACGGCAATAGCGACTGGTGTGTTGAAATCATCATTCATTGCCTCTGCAAACCGATTGGCAAAAGGTGCACAGTCAAAGAGTCCGCTCCCTGATTTCTGCTCCCTTACTCTCTTGAGTGTTTCACGCAGCTTTTCCAGACCGCTGGTTGATGCCTTGATGGCAGTTTCGGAATAGTCGAGCTGGGATCGGTAATGAGACTGAAGAATGAAAAACCGAATAACAAGCGGGTCGATATTTCCGAAAAGATCTTTCAGATTCACTGAGTTCTTCAATGACTTGCCCATCTTGATACCATTGATCGTCACCATGTTATTGTGCATCCAGAACCTGACATAAGGTTTGCCTGATGCTGCCTCAGACTGCGCGATCTCACAATCGTGGTGAGGAAACTTGTTCTCCATCCCTCCACCGTGAATATCAATGGACTCCCCAAGATATTTCATTGACATAGCCGAACACTCCAGATGCCATCCAGGATAGCCGACACTCCATGGAGAGTTCCACTTCATCAGGTGCCGCTCATCAGCTTTTTTCCAAAGCGCAAAATCGGATGGCTCTCTCTTGTCTGATCGGACACCAACTCTTGCGCCGGATTGAAGAGCCTCCTGATCTGTTCTTCCTGACAGCCTGCCATAGCCGGGAAACGAGTTGACTGAGAAGTAGACATTGCCATTTACCTCATACGCGTTACCGCTCTTGATCAACCGTTCAATCAGGGCAATTTGTTCAGGAATGTGAGCTGTAGCTGCTGGAGCGATATTTGCGCGGAGAACCTCAAGCTGATCCATATCTTCATAAAAACTGCGGGTGTAGAACTGCGCAATTTCCATGGGGTCTGTTTTTTCAAGATCGGCCTGCCTCATGATCTTGTCTTCGCCCTCATCAGCATCGTCAGTCAGATGTCCCACATCGGTTATGTTCTGTACATACTTCACCTTGTAACCGCCCTGACGCAGCCAGCGCACAACAACATCAAACGAGACATAGCTTTTGGCGTGGCCGAGATGTGCATGCCCATAGACCGTAGGGCCGCAGACGTACATACTGACAAACCCGGGATGGAGCGGTTCGAACTTCTCTTTTGTTCTACTGAGGGAGTTATAGATGAAGAGTGACATCTTCTGTTGTTCTGCCTTTTATTCTTTTGAGTAAAGAGATAGTATTACTGGTAAATACAGGTAAATAACCGGATGAAAGTTAAACATTTGGGTTTTTAACGCAAGGTTTTTAGCTTCCTTTTTATTGCTCTTTTTTTCGGGATCGCCTATCTTGTTATGAAAATTACTATTGCCGACTTTCTCATCAGCGCGTCAGCTCTTTCCGGGCTTCCGGAAGAGTCTTCTCCAGAAATTGTTTTTATCGGAAGGTCGAATGTAGGCAAGTCTACCCTGCTCAACACCCTTACTGGTGTCAAAGGTCTTGCCAAAACTAGCTCTACCCCTGGCAAAACCCGACTGATCAACTATTTCTTAATCAATAATGCCTTTTATTTTGTTGATCTGCCAGGGTATGGATATGCTGCCGTCGGTCATGCAGAAAAGGCAGCATGGGGTCATCTGCTCGCCTCATTTATCGAGCGTCGGAGAGCTATTTCACTGATTGTGCTGCTTCTCGACTCCCGTCATCCTGCCATGCAGTCCGACAGGGCGATGATTGAGTTTCTTGAGT
>CAIOLC010000165.1 GCA_903859055.1 uncultured Chlorobiaceae bacterium
GCATGTGACTCGCTTGCCAGCCTCTTGCGAAGCCCCTGAAGAGAGCCTTATTGAGAAATACCATCAGGATTCCCTCGATTCCGGCGCACGTATTCGCGAAGGGTTGAGCGGTGCCGTCGAAAAGACCATCCTCTCCTTTGCCAACGGATTTCTCTCAAACACAGAAAATGCCGTACTGCTGGCAGCCATTACCTCCGGACAGATAAAACCAGCCGAGTATTATCATTATCTCCTGCGTTTGATCTACCGGATTCTCTTTTTGATGGTCATCGAAGAGCGAAATCTGGTCTATCCGCAATCACCAGTTGCGCCCAAGCGGGATATCTACGACACCTACTACAGCCTCATGCGCTTGCGCCGGTTATCAGAAAAGCGGTATCTGGCTGACCGCCGCCATCACGATCACTGGCTGGCGCTCATGGCGACCTTTCATCTCTTTGAAGATGGCGGCCCCGGAGGCAATCTTGGTATTGCTCCACTTGCTGGCGACCTCTTCAGAGCAGATGCCATTGGGCCATTGAACCAATGCTCCCTTGATAACGAGACGCTCCTGCACTGCCTTCGTTCATTGAGCCTCTACGAAAACCAGAAAACCGGGCAGCTCATCAGGGTCAACTATGCTGCGCTAAATGTGGAGGAGTTCGGGTCAGTCTACGAGGGACTTCTTGAGTACGAACCGGTTTTTCTTCATAACGACAATGCAATCGAATTTGCCTTTGCCGTCGGGGATGAACGAAGCAGAACGGGTTCTCATTATACACCTGACGATCTGGTTCAGCCCCTGATCAAACACTCCCTTGATTATCTCATCGCCGACAGGCTGAAAGCGAGTAACCCCGAAGCGGCGCTTCTTTCCTTGAGAGTAGCCGATATCTCCTGCGGTTCTGGCCATATTTTATTGGCCGCAGCCCGACGAATAGCCACTGAACTTGCCATCGTCCGTACCGGTGAAGAGCAACCCTCCCCAAGCGCATTCCGGTCGGCGATCCGCGATGTCATTCGCAACTGCATCTACGGCGTTGACCTCAACCCCTTGGCCGTTGAACTCTGCAAGGTAGCGCTCTGGCTTGAGGCTCATATTCCCGGCCAGCCTCTGAACTTCCTCGACCACCACATCAAATGCGGCAACGCCATCGTTGGGTTTGCACATCGGGAAGAGATGCAAAAGGGCGTGCCGGATGAAGCCTTTGTTACCATGCCGGGCGATGACAAGGAGGTTGTTGCCGAACTTCGCAAAAGAAACAAAGCCGAACGCATTCGTCAGGGAAAACAGGTAAGTTTTGCCTTCACTCCCGAAATCGACCAGAGTTTTTCCTTGTCGCTGAAACAATGGCATGAAATTGCCTCTTTGCCTGAGCGTACTCCATCAGAGATTGAAGAGAAAAAGCGCCGCTATCAGGAATTTGCCACAGGCAAAGATTCCTGTTTACTGCACCAGATCGCCTCGATCCCGATTGCCCAGTTCTACATTGAAAAAACCTGCGGGAATCGATCCTCGATTATCACCGATGATGAGTATAGCCAATACCTTTCCGGTCAGCAATCGCCCAATGAGCAGGCCATAGCTATGGTGCAGGCGATAGCAGAGAGGAAGAACTTTTTTCACTGGTTTTTGGAGTTCCCGGAAATCATTGAGAATGGAGGGTTTGATTGTATTCTTGGGAATCCGCCGTTTCTGGGTGGCCAGAAACTGAGCGGAACTTATGGCCTTGCTCAACTGGAGTACCTGAAACATGCCTACGCTCCGATTGGGGCAGTTGATCTGGTCACTTACTTCTTCCGACGCATCTTTACGCTCATCAAGGACAAGGGTTTTCAGTCCTTAATCTCTACCAATACCATTGCACAGGGGAGTGCGCGTGAAGGAGGACTTGATGTAATTGTTGCTCAGGGTGGAACCATCAACCATGCTGTCCGCAGCATGAAATGGCCCGGAATAGCTGCCGTGGAAGTTGCGCTTGTGACCATCACAAAACAGCCATGGAAAGGGAAGTTTATTCTTGCTGGTAAAGAGGTTTCAACCATAACCCCTTACCTTGATGACGCTTCAACGTTGGGCAATCCTTTGCCGCTCAAAGAGAATGAAGGCAAGAGCTTTCAGGGAAGCATCGTTTTAGGAAAAGGCTTCGTACTTGAGCCGCAGGAGGCCGAAGCTCTGATCAAGAAAAACCCTAAAAACAAGGATGTGCTTTTTCCTTATCTCAATGGAGACGATCTCAACAGTAATCCGGATCAATCTCCAAGCCGATGGGTGATCAACTTTTTTGACTGGCCTGAAGAAAAATGTAGCGATGAATATCCAGATTGCTTTGAGATTGTTGAGCACTTGGTAAAGCCTGAGAGAATCAGTTATGATGAAAAAAAGAATTCGTGGAATAAGTCAGTTAAGGAAAATTGGTGGAAATTTGGGGCTTGGAGAAAAGGGCTTGATGAAGCAATCAAAACGCGGAGAAAAGTACTTGTTGTGGCCAGAGTAACAAAATATATCCAATAAAATATTTTCCTTTACACTTAGTTTGGTTATAATTCGCAAATCCTGAAAGGTACGAGTCACACCCATTTTATTGATTGTTATAGGTGATAGTCTATCAATGCGAATGCCTTTTAGCTTTATCTCTCCTTTATCCAACTTCATAAAACCAGTTATTACATTAAATAATGTGGTCTTACCTGCACCATTTCCTCCGACTAATGAATATATCTTACCAGGTTCTAGAAGAAGATTTAATCCGTTCAGTACTTGCTGTTTACCAAATGATTTATATATGCTTTTCAATTCTATCATTCTTGGCATTCAATGGCTTATTATATAACTAAATCAACGGTAGTATCGACATATACACATCAATTTCTGTTAGCTTGATATCATGGAGGCAGATGATAATAATTTTAATTCTTCCATGGTTCCAATTGTAATATATTCCTTTAATAGAATAGTATGATCGATCGAAATTTTAAATGTTTTACTGCATACTGCACTCAATCGAACAGACTACCTCGATTTATAAAGCCTTTGTTCACCAAGGTCGTCTCTATCACTCTTGTTGAAACGTTGAAGTAGTGTGCCGCTTCATCCAGCTTTTCTTCTCCAAAGTCTTCACCAATGAAATCCTTCAAGGCATCGGATGGACAGAGAAACTCCTGGGCGAAAGCTCGCTGAAACTTCTGCCGGGCAGTTTTAACAGTGGTAACCGGCAGAAACTTGTCTGTATCTGGTGAATAGAGCCGATCACCAACCAGACGTAAAAGAGCAAATCGGTGATTGGTGGGATATGAGGTGTTGAGGCAGACATCAAGATGATCCGGAGCACCATTACGAAAACCAACCGTCATGGGGCTTTTTGCTCTATGATTGTTGGTGAAAAAATCGCTTGAGAGTGAAAAAAGGTCTATCAACTGTTTGTTGCTCGTGGGCCCATCCGGCAGCACCCAATACTTTCTTGCTGCGCGGGCAGCGACCGCCGCTCTTTCCCATGGCAACAGAGAATAATCTATGCAGGCTGTCTCTGTTTTCAATGCTTTGGTATCGGGCACAAACATTCGTTCGGTATGGCCCCGAACGTTCCTGAAAAGTGCATCAAGAATTTCTGGCGAATCTGTTGTGCTTTGAGCCAGTACCTCAGCCACTGCGTCGTATCCTGATAGTTCGCCTTGGGCAAGCAGCGCAGCCATAAGCTCTTCAGGCGCTTCGTCGGGGTCATAACCCAATAATGCTTCCATCTCTCGCCACCTTACGGATGATGGGTTGCTGCGCTCTTCAACGATATTCTCCCGGAGTTCATGCAGGAGGCTCGTTTTGCAGCCCATGGAATGCAATCGGTCAATCACGGCATCAGCAAAAGAGAGTGCTGTGGCTTCGAAGGTCTCCAGCGAAACAAACTCGCAAATTCCATTCAGGTATCGCACCATTTGTCGGCTGGATGGAGGCGTCGCGTTCATTCTGAGCAGCAGCGCAGA
>CAIOLC010000166.1 GCA_903859055.1 uncultured Chlorobiaceae bacterium
GACAGTTCACTCAAATCTATTCTCATCACCGGCACGGCAATGTCGGAAGGGAAGTCGACGATATGTGCGAATCTCGGTATGGCTATGGCGCTTACCGGAAAGATGACGCTTATTGTTGATTGCGATCTGCGTCGTGCCTCTCTTCATACTAAATTCGGGGTTAAAAGGGAGCCAGGATTAAGTGATTACCTTTGCAGTACGAGTCACAAGATTGATGAGAGTGCTTTTCAGAAATCTCATGTCGAAAACCTTTTTCTCCTTTCTGCAGGAAAAAAAGTGCCGAACCATAATGAACTGCTTGGTTCAGTGAAGATGGGTCTCCTTATCAAACAGCTCGAAGAGAGGTTCGATAAAATTCTTTTCGATACCCCGCCACTCTTTTTGAGCGATGCCACCCAGCTTGCCAGGAATGTTGGAGGAATCATACTGGTGGTGCGGTTGAAGTACAGTGGCAGAAGGCCTGTCCAGGAGTTTGTGAAGGATCCGGTGCTTGGCCCCAACACTCTTGGTGTTGTCGCTATCGCTTCTGCCGATTCGGCCAGCTACGGTTATGGTAATTATGGATACGGTTATGGCCGGTATCGTTATGGCCGGTATGGCTACAGAAAATATGGTTATGGCAAATATGGTTATGGCAAATATGGTTACGGCAAATATGGCTATAGTCACTACGAAGAAGAAAAATAGTAATAGCTTCTCACTTAACTCTAAACCAATAAACAATGAAACTCTCAAAAAGGGGACTCATTCCTGTGATTTTTGTTTTGTTGGCCATGCAGTCGCCAGGCGCTGAGGCAGTTACACCCGGCTCTCTGCCTTATATGCCCAACAATCATGGTAAATCCATCACGACTCCAACAGCATGGGGTGCATCAAATAATGTTGTTTTTATCGGAGCTGGCGGAACCACACCCTCTCCCTATTATCATAGCAGTGATGGCGCTGCTGTGGTTGGTTTTGGTGTGGGCGATCCGGTTAAAAATCTTGCGCTTACCTGCACGCTCATCTCTATTGATCTCACGCAGTGGCAGGAGTACTCCTCCGCCTTCCATCTTTACAGGGAGCTTGGTGATGGCGATGCGGTCGGTGTTGGTGTCGAAAATGTCATGCTCACCTCTGGAGGCGATTCAGGAAAGAGTTTGTATGTTGTGTACAGTCGTGGTGTCCAGAATGAAAAATTCTTTAATGTTGACACTCATGCGACAAAACTCCATTACAGTATAGGGGCGGGTACAGGCCGGTTTGGCGAAAAAAGCCCTGAGGATATTGTCAGTGGTAAAGGCAAGTATGGCACTTATCTTTTTGGGAGCATCTCCTACGAAATTGCAGACTCTTTCAATCTGATCACAGACTGGAATGGTCTCAATCTCAATGCTGGTATCTCCAAATCATTTTCAATAGGTGCAATTCCTTTCTCTTTTTCTGTAGGAGTTGCAGACCTTACCCGTAACTCTGGAGATGGCAGTCGCTTTGTCTTTGCAGGCGGTTATGGCTTTAAACTTTGAAACCCTAACAGAACATCAATATGAAAAAAAGTATTCTCCATAAAAGCATGCTGGTATCCAGCATTTTTGCCACCGCTGCATCTCCGCTGCTCGCCGCCGGTCAAGGTAATAATTCAGATGTAGCAGCCACCGCCACCGTTGCTGCCACTGTGAGCGCTGCGATAACAGCAACGATTGCCAGCAATATTGTCGTGCCGACGTTTACACCGGCACCTGTTCCTGTTTCTACGCCAACAGCACCAACAGCACCAACAGCACCAACAGCACCAACAGCACCAACAGCACCAGCAGCACCAACAGCACCAGCAGCACCAGCAGCACCAGCAGCACCAGCAGAGCCAGCAGCACCAGCAGAGCCAGCAGCACCAGCAGAGCCAGCAGCACCAGCAGAGCCAGCAGCACCAGCAGCAGAGCCAGCAGCACCAGCAGCAGAGCCAGCGCCCGCACCTGCGGCTGACCAAGCCCCTGGTTCAGAACCTGCTGCTGAACCAAAATCTGATCAGGAGCCAGCGCAAACTGGCTGGTATTAAGCGGTTATATCATTTTCTCCCAGAACAAGTCTGAAGAGAGGTTTGCTCTGGGAGTATTTTAATAAAAGGGAATAATTTTGCACCTTCTTGAATCATTTCACAGAGAAATTCCTCTATCAGGGATTGTTTCATTTCTGGTGTCGTTGCTCATTATCAAGACACAACGCTGGCATGGGGTTCATTCGGATGATTCGGACGACGGGCCTCAAAAATTCCATATTCATCCGACTCCACGTATTGGTGGAATAGCCATTTTGTCTGCTCTTTTGGTTGCTCTTGTTTTTGCCTCTGATCCGGCTTCGCATCTGCTTGGGTTGATGCTTCTTGCAGGCACTTTTTCGTTCGCTTCAGGTTTGTGTGAGGATATCACGAAGCGTGTCTCAGTTTCAAAACGTCTTTTAGCCACGATGCTCAGCGGGTTTGCAGCGTGGATGCTTACTGGCTATACCATTACGCATCTTGATATTCCCGGGGTCGACTCACTTCTTCTTTCTCTTCCACTTTCGGTACTCTTTACGGCTTTTGCCGTTGCCGGTGTTGCCAACGCCATCAATGTGATTGACGGCTTTAATGGATTGGCATCCGGCACCCTGATTCTCTCTTTTCTCTCACTTGGCTTGATTGCCTATGAGGTTGGCGATCGAACGCTTGTGGAGTTGTGTTTGACCATTTCTGTCGTCATCGGTGGCTTTATGCTCTTCAATTTTCCCTTTGGAAAATTGTTTTTGGGTGATGGAGGAGCATATCTACTTGGTTTTCTTCTTGCATGTGTAGCGGTGATGCTTCCTCATCGTAATCCTGATGTTTCGCCTTGGGCCTCTTTACTTGCCTGTGCTTACCCCATTAATGAGACTCTTTTCACAATAGTTCGTCGCTTATATCGCGGGGATTCTCTTTCTCTTCCTGACAGCCTTCATCTGCACAGTCTGGTAAAAATCAAGATTGTTCGTATTCATTTTACCTCCTTACCCCCATATATGCGCAACAGTGCTGTTGCCCCTTTTTGCTGGATGTATGCAGGGATTGTCTCTTCTGCTGGTGCGGTGTTTTATGATCATACGCAACTCTTGGTGGTGGCATGGTGCGGTAGTTTAGCGCTTTATGGCATTGTTTATGCCTTGTTGTCGCGGAATAAAGGCTGCGCGTCAGCTTGAACGGGAGCATACGCCAAAAGAGCTGGCATCCGATAAAAATATTGTCAAAGCCATTGCTGCTATTGACAGTACGTTTAATGAAGAGGAGCGTCAAGTCTATGAGGTTCGTCTGAAAGGGTTCACTGTTGTAGCAATCATCATTGCCTCAGGAGCTAAAAAAAACATTGCGAAAGGCGTTGAAACAGGTGTGGAAAAAGGCGTGGTTTAAGCTGAGTCGAGGCTCCGACGCTGCTGCTGTCAAGGCTCACTGAACTTCGCTTTGGCACCTTCTTGCAGTGGGCAACCGAGAAGTCAGCCCACGCCTCTGAACACGACGTAGAAGTCTGGGGCAAAACCATCCTGACTGCGCCGACACTGAAGGCTGTTTTCAATACTGACTAATGGCCGTTCATAAATTCAGTGCCATACCAATAACCAGCCCCCAAGAAATATTGCTCGGCCCGCATAAGGATGCAGAGCAATTTGCTACGCTGCTTCAAGAATCCTGATTACCCTGGTTTCGGTCGATCCTGTTATTGCGTTGGCGGCTTTTGACGGTTTTGGATTGCTCTATGCGTTGATTATCAAGATTACACAATGTTGGCTGGTGGTGAACAGCCAGCGTATTGCTCATGAGTCGACGCAGGTCATCAAGTCGCTGCGGGAGGGGTTGGGTGGCATCCGTGATGTTTTGAACTTGTTGCCAGCAAGGCGATTAAAGCTGGTGAACTCTTCAGCGCACAGAACTCACAGTCAAGCACCCCGGCACAGGTATTTCGCCGATGCAGATGATGTAGCAGGCAGAAAAGCATTACATGATTTTGCGATTGATGCAATGATAGAGTTATAATGGTGAATCTGAAATTCCCAATACGCACCAATGTCTTGAAAAAGGAGTGAGTAATGCACGCATATCGAACTCATGTTGTTATCAACGACCCAGACTATACCGTTCTCAAAGGCTTGCCCTTCCAAGTGGGGCAGCGAGTGGAAGTTGTTTTGTTGGAAGAGCTGGAAGATACTTCGATGAATGATTTGCTAACGGATATCTCTGAAAAGGAGTGGTTACGGAGTGTTGCAACAAACCCTGTTTTTGATTTTTTGGCTGATGCTGATGAGGATATTTATAGCCTGTCCGATGGTAAGTCATTGAAATCATGAGAGGAAAAATCGTGCTGTTGCCATTTCCGTTTGACGATTTTTCAGCAACGAAAGTGCGGTCAGCATTATGCCTGACAGATGTAATTGGGCCCCATAACCATGTTGTGGTAGCGTTCATCAGTAGCACAATTCCAATGCAACCAGAAAAATTTGATCTGATCATGCGTCAAGAAGACAAGGAATTTCCTGCCACAGGGTTACGTGTCGATTCGGTGTTGAAGATCAACAGAATGGTAACCGTCACGGTCAAGCTGATGCAGAGAGAGTTAGGCGTTGTTTCCGGCAAGTATTTGCCTGGTATTGATGAGTGCTTGTGTGACCTGTTTCAGATTTGATTGACGACACAAAATGAAGACTGACACTGACATCCTGTTTGGGGGCATTCGCGTCTTGATGCAAGTTTTGGGGGCTGTTGAAACCGAACAGTTTATCGCTTTGATTAACCGTGAGAGTTTTGATTACACCGAGTGGCGAAAAAGTCAATGGCAGTATGAAACAGTCGCATCTCTCGCCACCTCAGTGCGTGCTCTGCGTGAAAATGGGGGAGATTAAGCTCACTTCAACACTAGAGCATGTCAGATAGTAAACCATCGAAATCAATCGAGTAACAATTGCGGGAATCATTTGGATAAAGAGATTCAAATCAGCAGCGTAAGACCATTCCAATCCGGGGCGAGCAGTGACGAGCAAAAGTTCAAGGCGATTGGCTTGGCCTGCTTTTTTGACACCAACGAAGACAATAATGTTGATTGGGACGATCTGTTTGATGTTCAGTACTTCTCCAATCCCGGATTATTGGCAGTGCTGAAAGAGGCTGAGGAGGATATAGCTGCAGGTCGTGTACGGGAGGTAAAAGACTCCAGCCAACTGTGGGAAGGTTTACAGTAACAGGTGTGGCCAATAAAATTTGAAAAGAATAAGTGTCAACAAACGTGGTTACAAAACAATGCCACTGATACCGTGTACAGGCCTGACTTGAACTCTTTCGAATCTGATTTAAAAACCAGAAGAAGAAAATGAATGACTCTCCTACAATTACTTGCTGCCCTTTATGTGGAGGGGAGAAAAGAGAGGGCAAAACAACCATTACGGTCGAGCCTGCTTATGGGCAGTTTGTTATCAGGGACGTTCCTGCTAAAGTCTGTGAGCTTTGTGGTGCCGACTGGATAGATGATGCTGTTGCTGACAAGATTGAACGGCTTGTTGAGGATGCACGCATAAAACAGAGCCAAATGGAAGTGATCAACTTAAAAGCAAGTTGACTTAACCTTCTTTTCATGGAGATAATGTTACGAGAAATTATAAAAGCTACAACTGATTTTTATATTGTACATATACCGAAAGAGTATATAAATCAAGAAGTGGAGATATTGGTGTTGCCTTTTTCGTATAGTAACAGGCAAGAAATTGAAGATAATATGATCTATGATGTTTTCTCAAAAACTTCAGGCATATTAAAATCTAAAAATATCGATCCAATAAAGTGGCAAGAGGAGATAAGAGGTGACAGAGAAATCTGAAAAATATCTTATCGATTCAAATATTATTATTTATCATTTAAATGGTGATAATATTGCTACCGAATTTTTAAGAAGCAATATAAGTTATTCATATATTTCAAGAGTTACTTTTATCGAAGTCTTATCATTTGATTTTACGTAAGATGAGAAAGAAAAATTTTTAAATCTTTTAAGAATTTTTAAGATAATTGACACAACGGATGCTATAGCAATGAGAGCTATCGAAAATAGAAAGATAAAGAAAATAAAGTTAGCAGATAACATCATAGCATCAACCGCTCAAGGAGATGATTTAATGCTTGTAACAAAAAACACAAAAGATTTTAATGGCTTAAATATACAGTTATTAAATATTTTTGGTTGAAAATTGAAAAATTGGCTCTGCAATAAAACAATCATGCAGAGTGCCATCCCCATAACTTGCCTGCAGGAAACACTGCTCGGCTTAAGATGCCGGAACAATTTGCTATCCAATGGTAGCCGCACTGGTTTTTTCGGGGTAACCAAAAGTAGCTCAGGTTACTCATCTTCTTGGTTTACCGGTTCTCCATCTAATCCACAACAGACGAAAAAGCCATGCCCCCCCGATCACCACGAAAGCTGATTACCTTCGACTGGGCCATGAAGCGGTTGCTGCGCAGCAAGGCCAATTTTGAGATACTCGAAGGCTTTTTGAGCGAGCTGCTTGGCGAGGATATCACTATCCTTGAAATCCTTGAGAGTGAAAGCCACAAGGAGAGCAAAGGCGATAAATTCAATCGTCTTGATCTCAAGGTAAAGAACGACAAAGACGAGCTCATCATCATCGAAGTGCAGTATGACCGTGAGTATGATTACCTGCAGCGGATACTCTATGGCACATCACGGGTTATTACCGAGCATCAGGAGGAGGGTGATACCTACGCAACCATGGTCAAGGTTATCTCGGTCAATATTCTCTACTTTGACCTTGGCCACGGGTCTGACTATATCTATCATGGAGCCACAAGCTTCACGGGCATACACGACCACGACACCCTTGAACTTGATCGTCGTCAACAGATACTGTACGGTAAAAACA
>CAIOLC010000167.1 GCA_903859055.1 uncultured Chlorobiaceae bacterium
CTGGCGAATGCGCTCCTCGTTCTCAATCATGGCAACACGAACATACTCGTCGCCGTAAGCGCCGAAGCCGATACCGGGGCTGACGGCAACTTTTGCCTCGCTGAGCAGCTTCTTGCTGAACTCAAGGCTGCCGAGATGGCGGAAGGGTTCGGGAATGTGAGCCCACACAAACATGCTGGCACGGGGAGTGACGACCGGCCAGCCGGCGTTGGCAAAGCTCTTCACCATCACGTCACGCCGCTTGCGATAGACCTCGCAAATCTCCTGCACGCAGCTCTGATCGCCGGTGAGAGCAATGGTTGAGGCAACCTGGATTGGAGTGAATGTGCCATAATCAAGCCAGCTCTTGATCTTTTCGAGAGCACCAATCAGCTTGGCATTGCCAACCATAAAGCCGACACGCCATCCGGCCATATTGTAGGTTTTCGACAACGTGTAGCTCTCAACTGCAACATCCTTGGCACCCGGAACCTGAAGAATGGAGGGAGTGACATAACCGTCATACGTCAGCTCAGCATAGGCGATGTCGCTGATAATGTAGAAGCGTTCCTGACGGGCAATATCAACCAGCTTCTGGTAAAAGGGCAGCTCTACCGTAGCCGTCGTGGGGTTATTCGGAAAATTCACCACAAGATATTTTGGCTTCGGAGAGGATTCACGCAGTGCCTTCTCAATGTTTCTGAAAAAGCCCTCCTCATCAAGGGTAAAATCTTCATTCATCTCCAGTTTCAGACGATGCACATTACCGCCGGCAAGAATGAATGCCTGCGAATGGATCGGATAACAGGGATCAGGAACCATGGCAAGATCTCCGGGGTTGGTGATTGCCTGCACCAGATGAACATACCCCTCTTTGGAGCCCATGGTCGCCACCACCTCGCGGTCGAGATCGAGATCAACATTGTACTTCCGCTTGTACCAGATGCCCACCGCTCCACGAAGCTTGTAGATACCCTTGGAGACTGAATAACCGTGAGTCCGGGGTTTATTAATGCACTCGACCAGTTTATCAACAATATGCTGTGGGGTGGGACCATCAGGGTTGCCCATAGAAAAATCGATAACATCCTCACCGGCACGCCTTTCAGCCATTTTCAGCTCGTTTACCGCTGCAAAGACATACTTGGGAAGGCGCTTGATCTTGTCAAACTCTATCTCGTCAAACATAGGCTTGTCCCGAAAAAAATCAATTATGCAGAAAAAAAGAATTGTCGTTTCATCATAAGAAAAAATAATATCATATCAATGGCCTTCCCGTTTTTTCCAGTTCAGCCACCGCCGAAAGCTGGAAAATATGTTTCCCCAGGCAGGCTTATGGTCATGACAAAAAATGACTCTTTCACTGTTAAAAAAAATAGATTCAGGAATATTTGATTTTAACCTTTTTTTAAGTATCATTATATGTTGGCTTCATTTCGCTTCCCGCTCCAAGATTAAAGCATATACCTCGTGTCAAACATCAAGATGACAGGAACTGGTGCCCTTAAGCATCAGCTTGAGAAGTCCACCGGCAATGATTATAACTGCTGCTACCAGTGCGGTAAATGTACGGCTGGTTGTCCTGCAGGGGCATTCATGGACAGCCCCCCCGCACGCATCATGCGTCTCGTCCAGGCTGGATATATTGAAGAGGCTCTGAAAAGTGAAGCACTCTGGTTTTGTGTAGGATGTATGACCTGCACAGCACGATGTCCGCAGAATATGGATATTGCCGCAACCATGGACTCCCTCAGAGCACTTGCTCTCGAAAAGGGTCTTGTTTCAGAGAGCAAATCAAAAAAGCTTGTCAACGCATTCCATGTCTCCTTCCTCAAAAACGTGCGCAAACATGGCCGTTTGGAGGAACTCTCCCTTGTCAACAGTTACAAGCTCCGCACCAGATCATTTTTGCAGGATGCCTCTTCAGGTGTCAAAATGATCAAAATTGGAAAGATCAATCCCCTCCATACCCTTACCGGCAAAGGCGGGGTAAAAGAGAAGGAGCAGATCGAAAATATTTTTGCTGCTTCTGAACAGGAGTCACATCTTGATGTACCGAAACGGCGCCCAATAAAAAAGCAGTTTACCCCTACTGCTCCCCTCTCTATCAAACCAGGTATGACCATTGGGTACTATCCTGGTTGCTCACTGAGTGGCACTGCACGGGAATATGATATCTCTGTAAAAAAAATGTGCTCCCTGCTTGGTCTTCATCTCAAGGAGATTGAAGACTGGAACTGCTGCGGAGCAACATCGGCTCATGCCACCAATCATAAACTTGCTGTGCTCCTGCCTGCAAGAAATCAGGCTCTTGCCGACAAACAGGGGCTTGATCTTGTTCTGGCTCCCTGCGCTGCCTGCCAGAACCGACAGGTCACCACACGCAGAACCCTCTTGGGCTCTCCTGAACTCTGCGAAGAGGTTCGTTCATTGACCGGAATAGCACCAACCTGCAAAGCTGAATTTATTGGCGTTACCCAACTGCTCGGCGCAATGGATCCCGAAGAGATTAAAAAAAGGGTTACAAAGCCCCTTACCGGCCTCTCTCTTGCCTGCTATTACGGCTGCCTTCTGGTGCGTCCGATGGATGAGATGGGATTTGATGACCCTGAAAACCCGCTCAAAATGGAAGATCTCATGAGTGCTCTTGGAGCCACACCGGTTGAGTGGGCATTCAAGATAGAGTGCTGCGGTGCAGGACTGACCCTCGCGCAGCAGCCCCTGGTCGAAGAGCTGACACACTCCATTGCCAAAAACGCATCCGAAAACGGTGCAGCAGCATTTGTTGTTGCCTGCCCGCTCTGCCAGGCCAACCTTGACATGCGTCAGGGAAGTATGAGAAAACGGTTTGGGGATGTCAAGGAGATGCCGGTTTATTACATTTCAGAACTCGTTGCCATCGCTTGTGGCGCCGATCCATCTGAAGTTGCTGTAGGTGAGCATTTTGTTCCTGCACTCGATCTTGTATCGAAACTTTAGAGGAGGTTCAACCATTTGAACTAATACCAGACGCATGGGATGCCTCAGTGCCCCATGCACCGTTCGATCAGCAGCTTCATACTAAAAGATTGTATCATGGCAAAAATTGGTGTATTTATATGTCATTGCGGCGAAAATATCGGCGCCAAGGTTGATTGTACAAAACTTGCAGCAACCATGGGAGAACATCCCGGCGTAGCTATAGCCGTCGATTATAAATATTTCTGCTCCGACCCCGGACAGGAGAGCGTTAAAAGGGCTATTCGCGAAAACAACCTCACCGGTGTCGTTGTTGCTGCCTGTTCACCGAGAATGCACGAAGCCACCTTCCGCAAAGCCTGCGCTGAAGCTGGCCTCAACCCCTATATGTGCGAGATTGCCAATATTCGTGAGCAGTGTTCATGGGTGCACAACGATCCGGTTATGGCAACAGAAAAAGCTGCCGATATCACCCGATCCATGGTTGAGAAGGTAAAACGCAACAACAATCTTCAGCCTATTGAGGTGCCGGTAACCCGTCGTGCACTGGTGATTGGAGGAGGCATTGCAGGCATCCAGGCGGCCCTTGATATTGCCAACGCAGGTCAGGAGGTGGTTCTTGTCGAACGGGAGCCAACCCTCGGCGGCCACATGGCGCAGTTGTCGGAGACCTTCCCGACGCTTGACTGCTCTCAGTGCATCATGACACCGAGGATGGTTGAGGCTGCCCAGCATCCAAAAATTCGGCTGCTCACCTACGCCGAAGTTGTGGGCGTTGATGGCTACATTGGCAACTTCCATGTCAAGGTCAAGATGAAAGCCCGCTATGTTGACACCGAGAGTTGCACAGGGTGTGGCGACTGTATCACCAAATGCCCCAACAAAAAGATTTCAAGTGAATTTGACTGTGGACTTGGCAAACGACCAGCCATCTATACCCCATTCGCCCAGTCTGTACCCAACAAACCGATCATCGACAAGGCAAACTGCACCTACTTCAAGAACGGCAAATGCAAAGTGTGCGTCAAGGTCTGTCAGCTCAACTCCATCAACTTTGAGATGCAGGATGAGTTCATCGACCTTGAAATCGGTGCCATTGTCGTTGCCACCGGATTCCAGGTTCAGGATAACTCGGTTTATGGCGAGTATGGCTATGGCAAATACAAGGATATCATCAACGGCTTGCAGTTCGAGCGCCTTGCATCGGCCAGCGGCCCCACCTCCGGAAAAATTCTTCGCCCCTCTGATGGTAAAGAGCCTGAGACCATTGTTTTTATCCAGTGCGCCGGATCACGCGACCCGTCAAAAGGGGTTCGCTACTGCTCCAAAATCTGCTGTATGTACACCGCAAAACATGCTATGCTCTACGCCCATAAAGTGCATGGTGGAAAATCCAACATCTTCTACATGGATATTCGTGCTGCGGGCAAAGGATACGACGAATTTACCCGCAGGGCAATCGAGGACGATGAGGCATCATATCTTCGTGGCAGAGTCAGCAAGGTATGGGAAGAGAATGGCAAGCTGATGGTTCGTGGAGTTGATACCCTTCTCGGCAAGCCGGTTGTTATTGCCGCCGACATGGTGGTACTTGCAACCGCTATGGTTTCCCAGCCGGATGCTAAGGATTTTGCGAAAACCATCGGCATTGGCTATGACGAATATGGCTTCTTTAACGAGGCGCATCTCAAGCTTCGTCCGGTCGAATCGTCAACAGCCGGAATTTTTCTTGCCGGAGCCTGTCAGTCGCCAAAAGATATTCCTGACTCAGTTGCCCAGGCCTCGGCCTCCGCAAGCAAAATTCTTGCCCTTTTCAGCAAGGAGAAGCTTGAGCGTGAGCCAGTTGTGGCAACCAACAACGAAGCCACCTGTGCCGGATGCTGGGGATGCGTGCTTGCCTGTCCCTATAACGCTATTGATAAAAAGGATATTCTCGACCGCTCGGGCAAGGTGATCAAGCGGGTCGCATCCGTCAATCCCGGTCTCTGTCAGGGTTGTGGCACCTGCGTCTCCTTCTGCCGTTCGAACAGTCTTGATCTGGCAGGATTTACCGAAAAACAGATTTTTGCAGAGGTCATGGGCCTCTGATGAAGAGCCTTTGTATTGTGAACGAACTGAACTTTGTTACAGGAGCAAGCTGATGAGTGAACCTTTTGAACCAAAAATTGTCGCTTTTGTCTGCACCTACTGCACCTACGCAGGGGCCGATCTTGCAGGGACAAGCCGATTAAAATATGCGCCGAACGTGCGCATCGTCCGTCTTCCCTGTACCGGAAGGATCAGTCCGATGTTTATTCTTAAAGCGCTGCAGAAGGGGGCTGATGGCGTGTTGGTCAGTGGCTGCCACCCGGGCGACTGCCACTTCACCCATGGAAACTATCATGCACGGCGGAGGTGGACCGTTTTTCGTGCACTTCTTGAGTTTACAGGCATACCACTGGAGAGGGTAAAATTTTCATGGATCAGTGCCGCTGAGGGTGGAAAATTTGCCGATTTCATGAACAGCGTTACTGAAGATATCCGAAAACTTGGCCCTTTTGATCAGTACCAGAGGTTGATCAACGAAACTGAAGCTCCGGCGACACTTTAAAAATAAGAGGTAATGAGTATACAGGAACAGTACAAAAAAAGAGTCAGGGAGATCCTCTCCAGTGGGGCTGTAAAAATGGTTATCGGCTATCAGGCAGGCACAACGGCCGACCGCCGTCGTCCGCTCTTTATCCGCACCCCTGAAGAGGCAGAGAAGCTTGTTCTTGACAGTGCCTGCATCGCCAACCTTTCGGGCTATCTGGTCACAGAAGGGCTGTTAAGCGATGAAAAAAGTGTCGGTATCTTTCTCCGCCCTGATGGCATTCGTTCCATCAACATTCTGGCAGCAGAGGCTCAGCTCAATCCGGAGCAGGTTGTCATCCTTGGATTTGATGGTAATGAGAAAGAGGTCACTGCGCTTCAGGGAGAGAAGGCCAAAGACTTTACAGCCATTATTGCATCCATCAAGGAGCATGCACCCTCTGCACCCCGAAATCCCCAGCTTGAGCAGATTGAGAAGATGAGCCCGAAAGAGCGCTTTGAATTCTGGCAGGCGGAGTTTTCACGCTGCATCAAATGCTATGCTTGCCGTCAGGCCTGCCCCATGTGTTACTGCCGAAGATGTATTGTTGACAGCAATCAGCCGCAATGGGTCAATACCTCCTCTCATACGCTCGGTAACCTTGAGTGGAATGTGGTGCGTGCTTTCCATCTTTCCGGCCGTTGTGTCGGGTGCGGCAACTGCGACAGGGCTTGCCCGGTCAATATTCCACTTCGCCTGATCAATGCTAAAATGGCAGGAGAGGTACTTGGTGCATTCGATCATTTTGCCGGCATGAGCGAGACCCAGGAACCGGTGCTTGCAAGTTTCAAAAAGGACGATTCCGAGACATTCATTCTCTAAGTAACCAACGCCCATGACAAGAATTCTTTTAAGCGATAAACTGGACAATTGTGTTGCGCGATGGCGTAAGGCTGGTCTTACGGTAATCGGGCCAGTCAAGAAGGAGACCTCTTCGAGTTATGCTGCGGTGGAGAAAGCTGCGGATTTCGACTTTGGGATTGTTCTGCCTGATTGTTCAATCAAGGGGCTCTTTTTTCCACAGACAGAACCAATGACGGGTTACACCATCAAGAAGCAGGATATTGTCACCAATGACTTTGCTCCACCGGCAGAAAAGAGGATCATTTTTGGTGCACGACCTTGTGATGCCTCAGGTTTGGCCATTGACGATCCCCTTTTTGGATGGGACTACAAGGACGACTTCTGGTTTCAGCGCCGCAACGAAACTGTTATTGTCACCATCGCCTGTACCAAAGCTGACAATTTCTGCATGTGTACCTCACTGAAGCTGGCACCTGACAGCACCAAAGGTTCAGATGTGCTGCTTCGTCCTCTGCAGAACAACAAGGGATGGCTGGTTGAAGAGCTGACTGACCGTGGTCGTGAAGCCTTCAAGGAGATTGCTGATTTACTGCAGGATGGTTCGGAACAGGCTGCTCCTTTGGCGGTGGTTCCTGAAAAATTCAACCTTGATGCCTGTGTTGCATGGTTGAAAAATCCCGAAAATTTCGACAGCACCTTCTGGAAAGAGATCTCCATGCGCTGTATCGGATGCGGCTCATGCACTTTTCTCTGCCCCACCTGTCACTGCTTTGACTTTCAGGATGAGGGCGACACCTACAGTGGCATCAGAAGAAAAAACTGGGACAGTTGCTCCTTTTCTCTCTTTACCATGCACACTTCGGGTCACAACCCGCGATCCACGCAGTCGGCTCGCTGGCGTCAGCGCATCATGCACAAGTTCAACTATTTCCCGGGCAAGTTCAGCGTCAACAGTTGCAGTGGATGCGGCCGATGCACGCGCCAATGCCCGGTTGACATGGGTATTACCGAGACTTTACAAGCGATATCAACCTTAAAGCCGTGACAGAAAACATCCAAAGCGCGCACAAGAACATCTACAAGCCGGCCATCATGAAAATCGTCGATCGCCGCGACGAGGCACCCGGTGTCAGAACCCTGAAACTTGAGTTTCAGAATCCGGCCGACCACGAGCATTTTAAACAGACCTTCCGTACAGGCATGTTCGGGCTCTATGGCGTATACGGTGAGGGTGAGAGCACCTTCTGCGTTGCAAGTCCTGAGACCCGAAAGGATTACATCGAGTGTACCTTCCGGCAGTCCGGCAGGGTAACATCGGTCCTTGCAAGTGCCGATATCGGTGACCTGATTACCTACCGTGGACCTTACGGGAACCGCTTTCCGATTGAGAACTTCTACGGCAAGAATCTCATTTTTGTCTCTGGAGGAATCGCTTTACCGCCAACACGGAGCGTTATATGGTCTTGCCTCGATCAGCGCGAAAAATTTGGCAAGGTGACGATTGTCTACGGTGCTCGTACTGTCGCTGATCTTGTGTACAAACATGAGCTTGAAGAGTGGGAAAAGCGGGATGACGTTGATCTCGTTCTCACCGTCGATCCAGGTGGAGAGTCACCGGACTGGAAACACAGAGTCGGCTTTGTGCCGACCGTTTTGGAGCAGGCAGCACCATCTCCCGACAACTGCATTGCAGTGATCTGCGGCCCCCCTATCATGATCAAGTTTACCCTGATCTCGCTCAAAAAGCTTGGCTTTGATGAGACAAATGTCTATACCACGCTTGAGAATCGCATGAAGTGCGGTGTTGGAAAGTGTGGCCGCTGTAACGTCGGATCCGTCTATGTCTGCAAAGAGGGACCGGTCTTCACTGCTGCAGAGGTCTCCCGTATGCCGCAGGCTGATCTCTGACACTCTTTTTCTTCACCGAAGCGCGACCCTGAAAAACTGATCCGGCTGATGAAAGTCAGCCGGAGATGAGGGTGAGTTCCACCAGGGAAACGAACCATACTCCCCTTTTCCTGATGAGGCACAGCACTGCACCGTCAAGTTCCTGCTGAATGGTTCCAGCAACGCCCAGGAAAGCTCCATACCAAAAAAGCCCTCCCCTGCAATCAAGTGCACCAACCCGCACCACCTCTCCGGTGAAAGCCGCTCATACCCTTCGGCCCGTCTCCTTGGTGCAGCAAAACGGAGCGCAACCCAGTGCCCCGCAGGAGTCATCTCAAATTCAAGATAGCTGCCATCCGCAGCCCCCCCTATAAAGAGTTCTGAAACACTGTATCTCCATAACTCATCGGTAAAAGCGGCTGGAGAGATTGGCTGGAGCGAAAAAAGATCAGGATTGATATTCTCAGTTGTCCAGCGAAGAAAAGGTGCCCCGGGAGCCATTCTGGCCTCCTCCATTGAGATCAACTGCTCTACCTTAACCTGAACACCCGCCGGAAACTCCCGGTCAAGTCCGAAATAACCGACAAGTGGACCCTGCATGAGAAGCCAGGGAGAGAGCGCAGGGAGAGCTTCCTTCTGTTCGGGAGAGCACAAGAGTCCGCTCCACCCTTTTGAAGCATCCTGACGATCGGGTATCGAACTGACACCTGTTGATACAAGAAGTTCATCATCAAACAACCCGATACACTGCACTTCAAGCTCCAGCGCCACCCCTGTCCGCTCCAGAGCGGCCGCTCTCATCCGGGCAGCAAGCCTGAGCACATCTTCGGCGGATGCTGTGCCTTTGTTATAAATAAAATTGGCATGGTGCTCACTGACCATGGCCCCCCCTTCCCGAACTCCCTTGAAACCAAGCTCCTCAAAAATATGGCCGCTTGAACGCCCCAAGGTATAATTGTTCTTGAAGGTTGAGCCACAACTTGGAAAACCAAAATGGTGCCTCCTTGATCGCTCTGCCTCATGCCCCTCCATCATCAGCCTGATCTCCTCCGCCGTTCGCCTTTGAGGAAAGCGCAAGAGCACGGCAACCACAATTTCCGGCGTTTCCATCAGCGAAGTGTGCTTGTAGCCATGAAAAACCTCCTCAGGAGAGCGCCATTGCAACTGGCCATCAACCGAAAGCGTCTGAATTCCAGCCGTTATTTGCGACACTTCGCCTCCAAAACAGCGGGCGTTCATTTTTACCGTTGCCCCAATCTGTCCGGGAAGCCTATAGAGCCACTCCCCTCCCCCTTTTTCAGCAGAAAGGAGCTCCTGGGCAATCGCGGTATTGTCAACTCCAGCCTCACAGAAAAGTTCATCATCCGAGAGCCAGCAGAGGTGCTGCATTTTTTCAAATGAAATAACGATACCCGGAAAAGCCGCATCTGAAAAGAGCGTGTTGCTCCCGCTGCCCATCAGCGCAAGTGGAAAACGACGGGGACGATTCCAGAGCAGCAGCGTTGAGAGCTCTGCAACCGATTGCGGCATCGCAAAAAAACGGGCCGTGCCACCAATCCCGTAATATGCCCTGGCAGCAAGTGAGACCTCAGTTTCAAAGGGACAAGGCAGAATCAAGTCAGCAGACATGGGAAAGGCTCATGGTTTTATCGTTGTATCGCAATCTCAGTCGCAATCTCAGCGGAAAAGGTACTGCTTCGACTTCATCACTCCCCATCGACAGAGGCGGTAGACAAGAGAGACTTTCAGCACACCAAATCCATAAATGGTACTGCGATATAAATTAATGGACGATGCCTCCTCAAAATACTTGGTGGGGCAGGTTACTTCACCAATTTCGTATCCGGCATAAAAGATCTGCGCCAGCATCTCATTGTCAAAAATGAAATCATCCGAATTGATGTTATAGTTGATTTTGCGAAGAACCTCGGCAGAAAATGCCCGATACCCTGAATGGTACTCGGAGAGCTTTTGGCTCAACAGAATATTTTGTATCAGCGTAAGAAAACGGTTTGCCACATACTTGATCAACGGCATCCCCCCTTTGAGTGCACCCTTGCCCAAAATACGCGAAGCAAGCACCACGGGATACAAGTCGTTGGCAATGATAGACGACATAGCGTGAATAAGCTTCGGAGAGTATTGATAATCAGGATGGAGCATAATCACAATATCGGCACCCAGTTCGAGTGCCCGATTGTAGCAGGTCTTCTGATTCCCTCCATACCCCATGTTCTGCTGATGAATCTGAATCTCTTTGATACCAAGCTCCTTAGCCTTTTGAATGGTCTGATCTTTACTGAAATCATCAGTCAGAATAACCTCATCAACAATATCAAATGGAATTTCAGCATAGGTCTGCTCCAGTGTTTTTTCTGCATTATAGGCAGGCATCACCACCACAATCTTTTTTCCGTTGATCATTCTCTCTTTTCTTGAATTAGCTCACTCTGTTACAATCAGTTAACGCACTGGAGAGCGACTGAAAAAAATAAAGCCATTTTTCTGGTACATCAACCTGGCATCCGGCACGTTACCTCTGAATTCCAGAACATCATCCCGATAATTTTTAAGCACAAAATAGGCTGGCTTATCAAGTGCTCCATGCATTAAAAACTTCTCGTCAGCACAGTTATTTGCTGGTAAGCGGTCAGAGTAAAAATAGTGAGCATAACTTTTGCTTGTCGGGTAAATATAACAATCCTCCCCTCTCCTGCTTTTATAAAACTCAACGGCCGCAGCCTGACTGTATTTTTCAACTTGCGGCACGACAAGAATGAGAGTGACCGAGATAAAAAAAAGGGCACCTGCGAGCAGAAGCAGCAAGGTGTTGATCGTGGTCGTTTTTTGAATCTTCACACAAAAAAGGAGAGTAAGCAGAAAGAGTATCACTCCGACAACAGGTTCAAAACCAATCCAGTGAGCGGTAGCCTGCATACATCCCAGCGAAAATTCATCGGTGATGTAGGGGAAGAGTAAAGGCTTTATGGTGTCGAAGAGGGTAATAAAGGTGAGTGCTGATGCCAAAATAAGAGCGACGACAATCAGCGCAATTTTGACATACCGGTGAAACATCATGCGTCGTTCCAGCACTTTGTCGATATACCATGCTGCCAGAAAGGTAATCGGGAAGTAGCAGAACGAAGAGTAATGGACAATTTTGGTAGAGACAATGGTGAACAGGAGCAGCACCACCCAGAGGGAGATCATCATCCAGCGGAAAAAATGAGCCACCCTTGCATCACTCTCCTGCTGGAGCACCGATTTTTTCAAGGTTGGTAAGGCCAAAAGAGAGGCTGGAAAAACACCAATCATGAGCACAACAAAATGGTAGAGTAAAAAACCCCCGTGTCCGGCATCTTTGGTTTTGAAAAGCCGGATCTGGTAGATAATAAAATCTTCAAGAATTCGATAATTCCCGTTCAGCAGTTGAAGAGTGAACCAGAATGAGCCAACAAAGAGCAGAACAGCCATAAACAGGAGAAGCTCTTTCCAGGTGAAGAGCAACCGAAACCTTTTGAGCAGCAGATACACGGCAAAGGTCAGGAGGAATATCAGCAGGCCAACAGGCCCTTTGGCAAGCACTGCCAGTCCCAGAAAAAGGGCGGACAAGGTGAGCTGATTATAGGTATTGCCTCTGTTTTCCGGAGAAGTATATTCGGCAAAGGAGCAGATACCCAGAAAAATAAAGAGGTTGAACCAGGGGTCGATAATGCCGGTTCGAAAATATAAAAATGGCAAAACGGAGCTGAGATACAAGAGCATCCAGAGCAGCCCGAACCGAATATTTTTTAACCTTCTTCCTGCGTTAAACAAAACCAGCAGGGTGGTTATTCCACAAAGGGCATTGGGCAGACGAGCAGCAAACTCATTGACTCCAAACAGCTTCATCGAGAGTGCCTGCATCCAGATAAAGAGTGGTGGCTTCTCCCAAAAGGGCTCAAAATTTATCTGAACGGTAAAGTAGTTGCCCGAAACAAGCATCTCCCGTGCCGATTCGGCGAAGTTCAGCTCATCCCAGTCAAAGAGATGGACAATCCCCAACCCGGGAATAAAGAGTAATGAGGCAAAAAACACAATGCCAAACTGTAGGAACAACAGTTGCCTGTTTTTTAGAGATTCCGGTATCAGCATCGCTCCTCAGTCACGGTTACAAATGTCTGTAAGTTACCGATTTATTCATTTCTCTCACTATACCGACTCCGTCGTTAAGAGGCAATAAGCTTGCCTGACCATGCCTTTTCAGATGCAACCAAGGAATTCAAGGAATCTCGAAACATTCTCTCAGATGATACCGGATGGCAAAGGATATTGCGTTTATTTTATTTTTTTGCTATACTCCGTTATGTATGTTAAGATATAGCGGTTCATTACCGATCGACACCGGGGCATCATCTTCTTCATAAGTAAAGAGAGAGCCAAATATCCCGGTAATCTACAAGTATAAGTGTGCTTTTTCAAGAACACCATCAAAACCACCAATGATGAACACCATAAAGAGGATCTTTACTCTCTGGGTTGCCCTGCTTGCCATGACTGCATCTGCACGAGCTGGCGAACTGAATCTCTCCGTCGCAGCCAGCCTTAAAGAGGTCATCAACGAACTGAGCGTAAGTTACACCGCAAAACATCCTGGCACAGTTATTCTGAAAAACTTTGGCGCATCAGGCACACTTGCCGGACAAATTGAAAATGGGGCGCCAGCCGACCTTTTTATTGCTGCAAACAGTGAATGGATGGATTACCTGAACAACAAAAAGCTTGTTGATGGCAGCAGCATCAAGAGCTTTGCCTGGAACTCGCTTGTTTTTGTTGGAACCACCAGTAAAAAAGTGGCCTCTGTCAAAGATCTGCCAATTCTTGAAAAAATTGCCATTGGAAGTCCGAAGAGCGTTCCCGCCGGGGAGTACGCCATGGCGGCCATGACAAAATCAGGAGTTGTGACCAAGCTTGCCGAGAAGTTTGTGATGGCCAAAGATGTCCGTGAGTGCCTGATGTACGCCGAACTCGGTGAGGTCGATGGTGCATTTGTCTATAAGACTGATGCGTTGCTGGCAAAAAAATCAAAATTGCTTTTTGCTGTGCCTCAGGAACTTTATCCAAGAGTGGTTTATCCGATGGTGCTGACCATCAAAGCTGCACAAAACCCTGAAGCAAAAGCATTCCTTGCTTATCTTCAGGGTAAAGAGGCAAAATGTGTGCTCACCAAGTTTGGCTTTATCCTGAAATAATTCTTCTTTAATCTTTCAGGCTTGCATTTCCCAACGATTGCGGAGAAGTTTGTCAAGCCTCTTCTTAAGCAGGATACCGTGCAGCTTACTGCGGGAAGCTGCACTTATGAAAGAGAGAACACACAATGAAGGTTTTTTGACAATATGCTGCTGACACCGGAAGATATCACTGCTATATGGCTCTCGTTGAAAGTTGCACTGACGGCAACGCTTCTCTCTTTGCCTTTCGGTTTTGCTACTGCCTGGTTGCTGGTTTTCAAAACATTGAGGGGAAAAGTGGTTCTGGAAGTTCTTGTCAACCTCCCCCTCACACTGCCACCGGTGGTGATCGGCTATTTTTTGTTGCTGCTGCTCGGTAAAAACGGATGGTTGGGCAAGGCGCTCGCTGAAACTGGTATTCAACTGATATTCACCTGGAAAGCTGCCGTTATCGCCTCGGCAGTTGTCGGTTTTCCTCTGCTGGTACGATCGATTCGTCTTGGCATGGAGTCGATAGACAAGCAGCTTATCGCGGCTTCACGAACCCTTGGAGCCTCCTGGTATGACAGCCTCTTTACCATTATTCTGCCTCTTTCGCTGCGCGGTATTGTCGCTGGTTCATCGCTGATGTTTGCCAGAAGCCTCGGGGAGTTCGGAGCCACCATCATTGTTGCCGGAAATATGCCAGGAAGAACACAAACCATCCCTCTCGCAATTTACGATTACACAAGCTCACCCTCAAGTACGGCAATGGCCCTTTCGCTCTGCATGGTCTCTGTTGTCATCTCGGTTGCGGTGCTTCTTCTTCATGAAATGCTCGGAAGAAAGCTTGACAGGAGCAGTGCATCATGAGGCTTCAACTCAATTTAAAAAAACAATTTGGGTCTTTTTTCCTGAAGATGGATGCTGACATTTCAGGTGAACGCATCGGCATTTTTGGCGACTCCGGCAGTGGCAAATCATCCATTGTCAACCTTGTAGCTGGACTTTTACAACCGGACAAAGGTGAAATTTTTCTGGATGGAGAGGCTCTTTTCAGCAGCAGAGATCATCTCAATATCTCTCCTGAAAAAAGGCGGATTGCCATCGTGCTTCAGCAGGCAATGCTTTTCCCCCATTTGAGCGTTAAAAACAATCTTCTTTATGGCTACAGGCGATGTGCCGAGCAACACCGAAAAATCAAACCTGACGCATTGATTGATCTGCTCAAGCTTGAACCACTTCTGCATCGTGGAGTAAATTATCTTTCCGGAGGAGAAAAACAGCGGGTTGCTCTCGGCAGGGCTGTTCTGGCAAATCCTCGCCTTCTTTTGATGGACGAACCACTTTCGGCCCTGGATGACAAACTCCGTTACCAGATTATCCCCTACCTGAGAAGCGTCAGCGAAGAGTTCAGGATTCCCTATCTCTTTATATCGCATTCTGTGAACGAGATGCAGTTAATGACAGAACAAATTCTTGTCGTGAATGGTGGTGCACTGATCGAAGTGACGACTCCCGAACGACTTGCACGAAACAGAATGGCACAGAGTCAGGGCGGTTATCTCAATCTTCTGCATCTTGCCGATCCGGTCAATCAGCATGGTTTATTTGCCTGTCGATGGGGAAAGAATACCCTGCTTGTTTCAACCGGAGCGAACTGCTCTGAAAAATCGCTGTTTGAACTCTCGTCACGCGAAATTATCCTCTTCAAAAAGCATCCTGAGGCAATCAGCGCCCGTAACCTGCTGGAGTGTACCGTCGAAGAGATGTTCAATTCCGGGGGAAGAATCGGTATCGTCCTCTCTGCTGATGGCGAAAAGCTTATTGCAGAAATTGTGCAATCGGCGGCTGATGAATTGAATATTACGCCAGGCTCTCCCCTTTTTGCCGCAATCAAGGCTTCGTCGTTCAGACGGCTTGGCTGAATGGTTGATTTCGACACTGTATTAACGCGGCGTTTGAATCACGCAGAAAACATTTATCTTCCAAGCAGAGAGTTTTTATATATATCCAAAGCTGAACCAACGGTATGACAGGCAAAAAAGAGGCAATCGGCCTTGAAGGCTCTCTCTGGTTTCAGAAGGCGGAGAACAGGTTTCTCGGTGGCGACAGGATTGCCCTGCTGGAGAGCATTGATGCACTTGGCTCCATCAGCAGCGCTGCAAAAGCCGTCGGCATCAGCTACAAAACAGCATGGCATCTGGTCAACATGATGAATAACCTCTCCGAAAAGCCTCTGGTTGAAAGGATGACCGGGGGAAAAGGTGGCGGTGGAACCACGCTGACCAGTGAGGGCAAAAATATTATCGAACAGTTCCGGGTTGTTCAGGAGGAGCACCGGAAATTTCTCTACAATCTTGAAGAGCGTCTCGGAGAGAGTACTAATCTTTATCAATTTCTTAAAAGGATATCAATGAAAATCAGTGCACGTAATGTTTTTTCAGGTACGGTGGAAAAGATCACCATTGGCTCGGTGAACGCCGAGGTGATCCTGCGACTTAAAGGAGAGAGCAGCATTGCAGCAACCATCACCAACGGAGCCGTTACCAACCTCGGCCTGAAAGAGGGGATGAATGCTTATGCCATCATCAAATCAAGCTCTATCATTATTGCCCAGGAGCTGCACGATGCTAAACTGAGTGCCCGCAACGTTCTGCCCGGCACGATCAGCAAGCTTATCGAAGGCCCCGTCAGCACAGAGGTTGATGTTGCCATTGGAGATGGTAATGTCATCTCTGCCATCATTACGCATGGTAGTTCAGAAAAGCTTTCGCTGAAAGAGGGCGATACGGCCTGTGCGCTCTTCAAGGCATCAAGTGTTATCATCGGGGTGAACTGAAACAGAGCGGCTCTTGTGTTACCACCTGCGTAAAAGAGTCTGCTTCATGGCAGCATTGTCGAGCTGAACCGCGTTACGTTTGCTGCGGGTAGCACGGACAATGCTGGCAACATCCTCAGGAAAGAGCAGGATATCGAACGGATTATAAACACTGTCACCCAAAAAGTTATAGCCATTGTACACCCTTTTACCTGCTCCATATCCACCCCTTCAAGATATGAGGCAAAAGATACCGGTCGTTCTCCTTGATCTTCGTGTAAAAGTTCCGCATTCCATTCCGAAGGAGCAGGGCCTCGGGGATATTCTCAATATTATCCAGAATCGGCTTGTCATACTCATCAATCAGGATGACCACCTTCTGGTGATACTTTTGAGAGGCCTTTTTGATGAGTTCTGCGAAACACTGGTTGGGATCCTCTTTCTCCACGCAAGTAATATCAAGCCGCACCTGATTGTCATTCATGATATAGAATAGATTTTTGCGAAGAGTTTCCCGACTCTCAATCCCGCCACCAAAACTAATCTGGATGACCGGATATTTAACCCGAAGTTCCATTGCTCCTCAATCAGCAGCCCCCGGAACAGCTCCCGATTTCCCTCAAACCTTTACGGCGGCTCCACTGTACTGCCTGTCAACACCAACAGAGTCGTGGCCTTTTTTGATAAATCCACTTTCATCAAAAATCAAGGCACCATCAGGATGACCGAGATCATCATTGACGAGACTATGATATTTAGCAATCATTTTTTCAGTTTCCCAAGTGGTATCACTGACAAAACGCTGCATGGCTCTGACATTCCCGTCTTGAATGGCTAACGCTATTTTCTCAATAGACTTACGCTCCAATGGACAGAACTGGCCAACCATGTACTTGAGTCATCTTTGCAATCCAATATTCTACAAATAGGTGAATAAGTGAGTTCGCCGTGCAAGTTCACGAAGCTCATGATCGGCATCTCAATGCCTCGATGGCGTTCCAATGCCAAGCATGCGGCGAAGGTCGGGCAACGCCTCTTCAGCGGCCTGCACTCCGGCCTCGTAGACGGCCTGAGCCTCTGAGAAGTCCCAGTACGATGCCCGTGCGATATCGGGCGTAATAACGAGGTCGGCCTCCTGTGGGTGACAAGCCGCCGAGTGCACTGCGACGTTCATACTCAGCAGAAGCATGTCAAGCAGATCCTTGGGCTCGGAGGCGCCGTTGGGCAGGGGCATGACATCGACCGCGACGACCAGCGTTGCTCCAAGGTCACGCGCTGCGTCGACAGGGAGATTGTCGGTGAGCGCACCATCGACCAGCAAATGCCCTTGCCACCTGATCGGCTCGAAAAGTCCTGGAATGGCCGACGAAGCGACCAGTGCCTCGCGCAGCGGCCCTTCAGTAAAGACAAATGAGGAGCCATTGAGGAGATCGGTGGCGACGGCCGCGAATGGAAGATCGAGCTCTTTGAAGCTCTGCACGGCGACAATGCGCTCAAGGAGCGCACCCAGCGGTTGGGTGTCGAACAAGCTAAGTCGGGAGCCCCACGACGGTGTAGCCAGGTGCCTCCACCGTGCAGCCTTGAAAAGCTCATACATCTCGGATGAAGGAACCCCTGCAGCTACACCCGCGCCGACGAGGGCTCCGACACTCGTGCCAGCGACAACGTTGGGGCGGATTCCCTCTCGTTCGAGGACAGAGATCACACCGATGTGCGCCGCGCCCCGTACGGAGCCGCCTCCAAGCACAAGCCCCAGGCACAATGGCTTTGTCTCAGTCCCGCCCGCCATGGGGGAGGCCTGGCGAGAGGGCCTGTTACGCTTCATACTTGCATTGGTTCTGGATTGCTACCGTCAAAAGGATACCGTCTGGAAAAGAGCTACGTCGCAAGTGCCTTACACTGCGTGAAGAAATCGCGCAGGCGGTGGGTGCCATAAAGCGGGGCGACAAAATCTACCCGGCTGAGCGTGGTGGCAAAGAGCGCAACATCGTGCACATCGCGATTGAAGAGGCCAACTGCCGCAACCAGGGTGTCAGCCGCCCAGAGTGGCAAGGGGAAAACAACCGGCTTCGTCTGGGCAATTTCAATCGCCAGATCAACCATTTCGAGGTAGGTGAAGACCTCAGGGCCACCAACCTCAACCTCTTTTGCCGCTCCATCAACGGCATCAACGCACACCCTGGCAAGGTCAGCGCCATGAACGGGATTTGAGCGCTGATAACCATCTCCAACCATCAGCATGAATCCCTTGCGAGCCCTGGCAACAAACTGCCCTATCTCCGAATAATAGCCTGTCGGACGAATAATGGCCGACTCAATCTTTGCCGCTTTCAGCTCTCTGACAAATTTCTCATGCGCCTGGACATTCGGGATATTCATCATCCGGTGAGCGTCGAAGACCGAGACGTAAACAAATTTCTTGACCTTTGCCTTCAGTGCCACCTCAAGGAGATTCATGTTTGCCTGATAATCCACCTCAAAAATAGTATGGACAAAATCAGGCTTGATCATACCGAGCGATGAAAAAACAACATCGATACCATCACATGCCGCAGCTATGGTTTCAGAGATGGTTGCATCACCAACCACAACCTCATCAACCAGGTTTTCAAGAGAAGGCGCAAAGTAGGGGCCGGGTTGCTTGACCTTGTCGGGGTTACGCACCAGGGCGCGGACCCAATAGCCGCGATTTTTGAACTCCTGCACGGCATAGCGACCGAGATAACCGGTTGAACCGGCCACAAGTACTCTCTTCATTGTTTGGCTGATAAGGTTAAAAAATATTTTGAGGCTGCTTCCATAATTTTCAGTGGCCCCCCGTCATGAAATTCATGTTCTTCAATATACAAGAGAGCCAACCCTTTTCTCCAAGGTATTATAAGGGGCTCCGCATAGTTTTTACGCGATAACACTCAGCCGTGTTGTGACTGACGAATAATTCGGGGTAGAGCCATGAGTATCCTGAAAAACATCGTTGCAAGCGGTTCATACCTCAAGCGACTGTTCGTCCCCGTGACTGCACGTATTTTTGGTACAAGCGCAGCCGCAACGATTTCAGGCTGTTCTGCGACACCGGTTAAAAAGCGTCGCGCCCCGGCTGTTGCATCCCGAAGCAGGAGCTCGGTCAGCACAAGGCCCGGGCTCAGCTCATGAACGCCAATGCTCTTTATTCCGGCAGCCTTCAACTCCCGCGAAAGAAAATGGGTCACCTCCGCCACTCCCCTTTTCGAGGCCTTGTGCGGCACGGCTGAACGGGAAAAAGATGCTCCAACCATCGAAAAACCCATGTTGAAAATATGGTAGCATGGCTTCCCTGAGGATGGCTGCAGCACCATCACCTTCACCGCTTCGGCGCATAATAAGAGAGAGCCAGCAAGATTTGTGGTGCATGTCTCAATAATATCGGCAGCATCAAGCTCCCATAACGGTCGCTTCAACATGCCGGCAGTACCCGCGTTATTAATCCAGCGATCCACTCTTCCCAGCCTGGCCACAGCAAAATCCGCCAGTAATCTTCCGGCAGTTGGTTCGCCCACATCGCAGACAATGCCAGAAACCTCCCCTTCCGGCACCGCACTCCGAAGAGAGAGTAACGCTGCATCCAACCCCTCGGGATTTCTGCCACAGATAACCACACGATCACCTGCAGAAAGAAACTCCAATGCAAGCGCATACCCCAATCCTTTGCTGCCTCCGGTGATAACTACGCCGAGGGAGTGTTCTCCATTCATGTTTTTCACAAGCTTCATTGGGGCCACGAGAGTTCCCTCCTTAATCCACAGAGATATAATCCTTCTCTTTGGTCGCATCCTCAATGACCTGGAGCCCAAAAAACAACTCCGCATTATCGATAGTTTTCGGCCCAACCACTTTATCCTTGAAGCTATCTCTTATTTTTATCATCAACTCAGGATGAACCGTTACGGATACGGGATTTTTGATGGTACGGAATCCATAAAAAATCGCGGCGATAATCTCTTCCCGAAAAAAATCGCTGCCAACCTCATACTGCTTTTCCATTTTTCTCCCTGTTTTAGTTACAGAAATATAAATTAGTTACGAATAAAACAGCTTCACGTGATCGGCAGCAATGGTTGCCGCCCAATGCCTCGTGCGTTGACCAGTACTCCCGTTCCTCCGTATCACTCTTGAATTCCGAAATCGCTGTTTTTCCGTTGAGCAAATTTATTGTTTCATTTCTCCAGGTCATTCGGCATCCCTTCGCCATCGCGTTGGGTATTCATGCACCGGGATGCCGAGCCTTCTTAACAAGGCTCAATTTATGAACAACATCTTTGGGATCACTCTTTCATGATATATTGTGACTTTGGATCACGTAAAATATTGAACCACGACCCGTAGATGGGATTCGGCAATATAAACCATTTCTTGCCCCAGTTATTTTTGTTTTCAACGACCAGACGATCACGCTCCCGGGGTGTGATATTGGATTTCACATCCGGCATAAAATCACCAAGGTCGTCCCCGAACAACATCACGATCCGGTATTTTTTCGAGACGTATTCCCTTCTGCTCTTCTTCTCGGAAGTCCAGCCATCCTGCTCGCCCAGTAGCAGGAGATTTTCAGGCAGAACATTCGCCACACCGATTTTCGCAAGATTTTCTATCGTACAGGCCTCCTGGGAACATTCCGATTCCGGATTGACACCTCTCTTGCATTCCCTGTTGGAAATAAAAATAACCTTGACATTTTTGCGTTTCATTGCGTTGATGAACTCGACCGCCCCGGGAACAGCCGTTGCCTCTTTCAGAGCGACCCACTCATCCCATTTGACAGGACTCCACTCACCACCTTCAAGAACAACTTTTCCCATATACCTGGAGTTATCAAGAACCGTTTCATCGATATCCATGACAATGGCTGCGGGTAATGACGAGCAGTCACCAACCTGCTCTTTGGCTGCCGTCCATTTGCGATCGCGAAGTGCGGCATCAATGTTCTTTAACGCTGCATTGTAAACCAGTGTCACGTTGGCTTTGTATTCCGCCGACGCTTGCATCCACAGGAGACTGTTGAAATTATTGTTGGCGGGCGAAGCGTACCCGGTCGAAACCAGTACAAGTAATAACGTGGCGGTGCAAATCGACCTGCAGAAATTGTTCATGGCAAGTACCTCCAGAGTATGGCATTGGTGAGGATACGAAAAATAACAGTAAAGAAACACCTGAAGTTATCAAAAAAAAATGACATCACGATACCGTCATCATTTTTTTGACTTCTACCAACGTGGCTGTCCCAGCCGCAGGACGCTTTACAAGAATAACAGGAATAACTGCTGCTCAAAGCAATAACCTGCAACCTCGGAACGGAAATACTGAGATTTGTGGCTATGATCGGGCGTGATGGTAAATTCATCCAGTCAAGAGCCATCTCCCCAATACCCCGAATTATTGCAGGATATATCCCCCGAAACGCTTACCTTCAACCTGCTGTAGAAAACGTCAACTTCCCGGGTATTCATGAAATTCACCCTCACACAACAAGACTCAAGAACGGCTGCGCGATGCGGTGTGCTTCAGACTGACCACGGAACTTTTCCGACACCGATCTTCATGCCGGTGGGCACCCGCGCAAGCGTGAAGTCGGTTGAACCGCATGAGCTGAGGGAGCTGAATGTCCATATTATCCTGGCTAACACCTATCATCTCTACCTGCGGCCGGGCAACGATATTCTGCTGAAGGCCGGGGGCATACACCGCTTCATGAGCTGGAACGGGCCTCTGTTGACTGACAGTGGCGGCTACCAGGTCTACTCGCTCTCCGATCTCCGCAAAATCAGCGAGGAGGGAGTGATGTTCAAGTCGCACCTTGATGGCTCAAAGCAGCATTTTACCCCTGAAAATGTTGTGGATACCGAGCGCATTATCGGCAGCGATATCATGATGCCGCTTGATGAGTGCCCCCCGTCAACTGCTGAAAAGGAGTATGTCCGAATCTCCGGAGAGCTGACAATTCGCTGGGCTGAACGGGCACGCAACCATTTCAGCCAGACCACTCCGCTTTACGGCCATGAGCAGTACCTGTTCGGCATCACGCAGGGTGGAGTTCATGATGACTTGCGGAGCATATCGACCAAAGCACTGGTTGATCTTGATTTTGATGGATACGCCATTGGGGGAATGGCCGTCGGAGAACCTGCCCCCGAGATGTACCGGATTCTTGAGCTGTCGCACACCCTCCTGCCCGAAGAGAAGCCGCGCTACCTGATGGGTGTCGGCACACCGGAGAATATTCTGAACGCCATTGAGCGGGGTATCGATATGTTCGACTGTGTCATCCCGACCCGTGAGGGACGCAATGGCCGAGTCTATACCCGACACGGAAAGATGAATCTTCGATCGGCCAGGTATTCCGCCGATTTTAGCTCAATCGACGAAGGGTTCGACAATGAGGTGTGCCGGAACTATTCGCGAGCCTATATTCGCCATCTCCTGAATGTGGAGGAGATTCTGGGGCTCAAGCTCTGCACCTTGCAGAATATCTCATTTTTTATGTGGCTCACGGCAACAGCGCGAACGGAGATTCAGAACGGCTCTTTTCTGGAGTGGAAAAATGATTTTCTTGACCAATTCAACAAACAATGACAAAGCATAATGTTTTTCTCCTGAGCCTCGGATGCTCAAAAAATACGGTTGATTCTGAACGACTGATGGCACAGGCCGAAGCTTCGGGTATTGTCTTTACAGAAACGGCCGAAGAGGCTGACACGATTCTCATCAACTCCTGCGGCTTTATTCAGGATGCCAAGGAGGAGTCGATTAACGCAACACTTGCCGCAATTGAGCAAAAGGGTGAAGGAGCGATTCAGAAGATTATTGTGATGGGGTGCCTCAGCGAGCTCTTCCGAAAAGAGATGATGGAGGAGATGCCGGAGGTTGATGGCTTTTTTGGCACCCATGAACTGCCCGAGGTACTTGCTGCCATTGGAGCCTCGTATCGGGAGGAGCTTTATGACCGTCGCACTCTGCTCACTCCCCCTTACTACTCCTACCTTAAAATCGCCGAAGGGTGTAATCGCGCCTGCTCCTTCTGCTCCATTCCGAAAATCAGGGGACGCTACCAGAGCCAGCCAATCGATCAGCTCCTGCGCGAAGCTGCGCTGTTGCAAAAAAATGGCGTTAAAGAGCTGAATGTTATTGCCCAGGATATCAGCATGTACGGCTACGAGATCGAGGGCAAATCGATGCTCAACGATCTTGTGCTCCGGCTCTCTGATATGGCTTTTGACTGGATACGCCTGCTCTACGCCTATCCGGTCAACTTCCCCCTTGAGGTGGTGGAGAGCATGCGGAAACGGGAGAATATCTGTAACTATCTCGACATTCCCCTGCAGCACTGTAATGACCGTATCCTCCGCTCAATGAATCGTGGAATTAACAAACAGGAGACTCTCCAGCTTCTTGAAACAATCCGCGAGGAAAATCCCGACATACGCCTGCGCACCACCATGATTGTCGGCTATCCTGGTGAAAGCCAAGAAGAGTTCGAAGAGCTGCTTGAGTTTGTGGAGGGAACCCGTTTCGACCGGCTTGGCTGTTTTGCCTATTCCCATGATGAACATACCCCATCATTCGCCCTTGAAGATGATGTGACACCAGAAGAGAAGCAGGAGCGGGTAGCAGAGCTGATGGAGCTGCAAGAGAGTGTTGCCACCGAAAAAAACGGTCACCTTGAAGGGAAAACTATAAAGGTGTTAATCGAGGAGGTTGAGGATGACCTTGCATTCGGCAGAACAGAGTATGATGCTCCAGAGGTGGATAATGAGTGTGTTCTCACAATCGAAAACACATCTGTAACCGCAGGGTCATTCTGCATGGCGACTATAAGCGAATCGACGGCTTATGAACTGCTCGGCAGGGTATTACCGTGAGACGCTTCCCTCTACCATATTTGCGGTATTTTCCTGTTCCATACTTGGAAACGTTGAAAATATTCCGCTTAATGAACCATCGTTAATCAAGAATTGTGAGCAATGAGCATTTTAAAAAGTACATCTCCCCTGCTACCCGGCGCTTGCTGCTGTCGAATCAGTGTATGCAGCATTAAAGGAGACTCCGGCTTCTGTCGATAAAACCATAGAGCATGATTGCCGTGGCCGGTTCCTGAGATAACAGAGAACCGGTTTTTTTTTGCATTTTTTTGACTTATTACACTAACTTCAAACACAGTAAAGGGAAGATATCATGAATTTTGCACTGACTAAAAAAATCACACTTTTTGCCGCACTGGCATTGGCTTCCGGACTGCCGGGTTCACTTGCTGGGGCTGCGGGTGCCTCTACCCTGCTCAATGTCTCTTATGACCCCACAAGGGAACTCTACCAGAGCGAAAATTCCGCTTTCATCAAATACTGGCAGCAGAAAACCGGCCAGACGGTGAAAATTGATCAATCGCACGGCGGCTCGGGCAAACAGGCTCGCGCCGTCATTGATGGTCTGGAGGCTGATGTGGTGACGCTCGCCCTCGCTTATGACATTGATGCCATCTCCGACAGCAAACTTCTCCCCGCCAACTGGCAGAGCAGGATGCCCAACAACAGCACCCCCTACACCTCGACCATTGTCTTTGTGGTGCGCAAAGGGAACCCGAAGCAGATCAAGTCGTGGGACGATCTTGCTAAAACGGGCGTTTCAGTCATCACTCCGAATCCAAAAACATCGGGTGGTGCCCGCTGGAACTACCTTGCAGCATGGGGATACAAACAGAAGCAGACTGGTTCAACAGAGCAGGCAAAGGCTTTTGTCAAATCAATTTACAAGAATGTCCCTGTGCTTGATACCGGTGCCCGTGGCTCAACGTTGACCTTCGCCCAGCGCGGTCTTGGTGACGTGTTGCTGGCCTGGGAGAATGAGGCTCACCTGATTCTCAAGGAGTTTGGAGCCGACAAGTTTGAAATTGTCGCTCCGGCAGTCAGCATTCTTGCGGAGCCACCGGTCGCTGTTGTTGATAAAAACGTTGACAAGCACGGCACCCGTAAGCTTGCCGAGGCTTACCTGAACTTCCTCTACACTCCACAGGCACAGGATATTATTGCGCAAAACTCCTATCGCCCTCGCAATCCGGCTGCACTGAAGAAATATGCCTCCAACTTCCCGAAGATCAAGCTCTTTACCCTGAACGAGGTTTTTGGAAGCTGGCGTGCTGCCCAGAAAGCGCACTTTAATGATGGTGGCGTTTTTGACCAGATCTACATTCCCTGATTCATCTGAACTCTTTTCACCGTGCGTGCAGGGTGCCCCGTTTTCTCACCCTGCACGTTTTTTTATTATTGAAACACACCATGGGACTTTTTCAGACGAAAAGACGCAACATTCTTCCCGGTTTTGGGTTGTCGATGGGCTACACCGTCTTCTACCTCTCGGCAATTGTGATTGTGCCACTGAGCATGATATTTTTCAACACCTTCCCCATGGGATGGGATCCCTTTGTTCACGCCGTAACAGCTCCCCGTGTCCTTGCCTCCTATAGATTGAGTTTTTCAACGGCACTTTTTGCCGCACTTTTCGATGCCGTGGCAGGGCTGCTGACCGCCTGGGTACTGGTACGTTACCGTTTTCCAGGCAAGCAGTTTCTTGATGCTCTGGTTGACCTCCCTTTTGCTTTACCGACGGCCGTTGCCGGTATCTGCTTCGCCACACTCTACTCTCCAATGGGATGGCTTGGTGCCACCTTGACCAAATGGAATATAACCATCATCAACTCGGCAACCGGCATTGTGATCGCCCTTGTGTTTATCGGCTTTCCCTTTGTGGTTCGTACCATTCAGCCGGTACTTGAAGAGGTTGAGCAGGAGATTGAAGAGGCGGCGCACTGCCTTGGTGCCACCCGCTGGCAGACCTTTCGGAAAATCCTGCTACCACATCTCTTCCCCGCCCTGCTGACCGGTTCAACCCTTGCTTTTGCCCGGGGAATTGGAGAGTATGGCTCGGTTATCTTTATCGCGGGAAACCTGCCCATGAAGACCGAAATTGCCCCCTTGATGATTATGTCGAAACTGGATCAGTTCGACTATGCCGGTGCCTCCGCTGTGGCGCTGGTGCTTTTGCTTATCTCCTTTTCCATGCTCCTGGCACTGAACGCCATTCAGGAGTGGCAACAGAAAGAATACCGTTAATCGATTATGCTGAAACAACCAACGCCCGAAACTGCGCCCCTTGTCCGAAAAAGAGTTTCAGACCCTCTGCCGGTACAGATTTTACTGATCGGGCTGATGCTGCTCTTTTTTATTGGATTTATCTTTCTGCCCCTTGGCCTGGTCTTTGCGCAGGCGTTCCAGAAAGGGTGGAGCGTCTATCTGGAATCCATCACCGAGTCTTATGCGCTTGAGGCGGTAAAACTGACGCTGACCACCGTGGCCATTGTTGTGCCGCTGAACGCCTTTTTTGGCGTGACTGCCGCATGGGCCATCACCAAATTCAATTTTGTCGGAAAAGCTGCGCTGAAAACACTGCTGGATCTGCCGTTTGCCGTCTCTCCGGTTATTGCCGGTCTTATTTTTGTGCTGCTTGTCGGCAGCCGCACCCCTTTCGGGAGCTGGCTGGGAGAGCATGGCATCAAAATCATCTTTTCAACACCGGGCATCGTCATTGCCACGCTCTTTGTTACCTTTCCCTTTGTGGTACGTGAACTGATTCCGCTGATGGAGGCACAGGGACGGGATGAGGAGGAGGCAGCACTTACCCTTGGTGCCAGAGGGTGGCAGATCGTTGGAAAAATCACCCTGCCCAATATCAGTTGGGGACTTCTTTACGGGATGATTCTCTGCGGTGCTCGCTCTATCGGTGAATTCGGAGCAGTCTCTGTTGTCTCCGGCCATATTCGGGGCCAGACCAACACCGTCCCCTTGCATGTAGAGATACTCTACAGCGAATACAATTTTGCAGCCTCCTTTGCCGTGGCCTCAATTCTGGTTTTCCTTGCTCTGCTGACCGTGGGGCTCAAGGTGAGCATGGAAAAAAAGTTTCAGAAAAACAGCTCTCATCATTAGGAACCGATCATGGGTATAGAACTTAAGAACATTACCAAAAAATTTGGCGGCTACACGGCCATCGATGATATCAGCCTCAACGTCGCTTCCGGTGAGCTGGTTGCCCTTCTTGGGCCGTCAGGATGCGGAAAAACCACACTGCTGCGCATTATTGCGGGTCTTGAGCTGCCGGATGGCGGAAAAATCATTCTTGAAGACAAAGACACCACCAACCTTCCTCCCAGGGAAAAAAATGTCGGTTTTGTCTTTCAGCATTACGCCCTCTTCCGTCGCATGACCGTCTTTGAAAACGTCGCCTTCGGTCTGAAGGTGCTACCTCGCAAGGCGCGTCCATCCGGCACGGAGATCCGTGACAGGGTGGAGCACCTCCTGAAAATGGTGCAAATGGAGTGGGCTCTCAAGCGCTACCCCTCCCAGCTTTCGGGGGGACAGCGTCAGCGCATCGCCCTTGCCAGAGCACTGGCCGTTAATCCAAAGGTGCTGCTGCTCGACGAGCCCTTCTCGGCCCTTGACGCCAAGGTGCGCCAGGAGCTGCGCCGCTGGGTGAGAAAGCTGCACGATGATATTCATGTGACCAGCATCTTTGTCACCCATGACCAGGAGGAGGCTCTCGAACTGGCAGACCGGATTGTGGTGATCAACAAGGGGCGGATTGAACAGCAGGGCACTCCACAGGAGGTGTACGACCATCCGGCCAACGCTTTTGTCTATAACTTTCTCGGCAACGTCAATGTTTTTCAGGGACGTGTTCACAACGGCAAAGTGACGCTTGGTTCCCACCGGGTTGATGCCCCTGATGAGTTTAAACATTCAGAGGAAAAAACAAGTCAGGCGTTTGTGCGTCCCCATGAGATCGGTATCAGCCGAATACGCAGCAGCGAAGCTGATCTGGAGGGCACCATCCAGGAGGTTCGGCTCATGGGTGGCCAGATTGGGCTGAACCTGGAGTGCGAAGAGTTTGAGCACCCCATTGAGGCGGAGATACCGAGAGATCTCTACATCAACCTGCAGCTCTCAAGGGGTGACAAGGTCTTTGTCTCCCTGAACCGGGTCAAGGTGTTTACGGGGGATTATGTGATTTGAGAGGGGAGCTTTCCTCATCTTGCAGATACAGTAACTTTATACCTGTATTCTCTGCGTGATGCGTGCATGAGCTTTTTCAATTTGAGACTATACTATCATGATTACACTTGCTCTCAACTATGAGGTGTTGCCTGACCGGCTTGTGACCATCACGCTTCCTGAAGGGGTACCCGCAGGTCGTCATGATCTGGTGGTCGTGCTTGATGAAAAAGAGTCAGAACAGAATCCGGCAGAGAGTCGTTCCGGAAAACTGATGCGTTTTGCAGGAACGGTAACAGCTTTCAACAGCATCGATGGAGTAGCATAGCAGCAGGAGATTCGTTCGGAGTGGAACTAACCAACCATTACATCCTCGACACCAACGTCGTCATATATTTACTGGGTGGTCGCCTTGCATCTCCTCTGCCAGAGGGAAGCTACAGTGTGTCAATTATCACGGAAATTGAGTTGCTCTCATTTCACCAATTATCCGACAATGAAGAGCAACAAATACTGGACATGTTGCAGAGCATCAATAAAATTTTGTTAACCGATGACGTAAGCCACAAAACCATTCAACTACAACGACAGAATAACAAGCTAAAATTACCCATGCCGTTATCGCCGCAACAACGATCATTAACAATGCCATTCTGTTAACAAACGATCAAGCTTTTTCCTCTATCTCAGGGTTAAAGACTCTGGCAGTGAAAGTATTTGACTTTGAAACTGAAAACGACAAATAACGCCCAAAGAATATATTACGCAGCCCAACTGCCGTCAACATCCCCCCTCACAATGCCGATCAGATGTACATCGAGGTCGGTAGCCAGCGTTACCGGTGTCGGATTGACTGGCCACACGACATTGGTTCGCGACATGGTCTCACTGCCAACACTCTCCGGCACAAACAGCCACTCACTGGCTGGCGCAGTATCCAGTTTGACCGCCATTTTCAGGATATTGAGGGCATCAGAAGCCCTCACCTGACCATCCTTGTTGCTATCTGCTGCAAGATACTGGTATGGTGAAACCGCGCGACCATCAGCATTGGGGTTCATACCAACAGCGATCTTCAACGCGGCAAGTGCATCATGGGTTTTGACCGCGTTGCTCTCTGCCATGCCCGACACTTTGGCGCTGGTCAGTGCATAGGTACCATCAGGCATGTCGATGTGCTGGAAGAGACCATCAGTGCCGGTCGTCATGCTGTCTGAAACAATACTGAACGCAGCAATGATCTCTGTCCCCAATAACCCAGAGGTTAACGACAATTCAATGCGTTGCGCATCCGCAGGGGAATTCGCCGCCATCTGCGGTGAAAGGGTAAGGGTTCCAAGTTTTACCGGGCCGGACGACAAGGGAGTTATACCCATTCCTGCAAGAAGGAATTTACCATGCATCTCGTTATTTGCTGCGGAATTCCACCCTGAAGGCAACCCGACAGCATCCTGCCATGTGGCAACTAATCCTGTCGAAAAGGCTAACTCCAGTTGCACACTCTCAATATCAGATTTTGCAGAGGTCTCCCATATCTCCATGGTTCTGGTCCCATCTGCGGCTAACTGTACATTTCTGAATTCAATTGGTTGTGTTCCTGTGGATACAGGAGCTGAAACGAGAGTACTCGTGACATCTGTAATGGGATCTCCCGTTTTCCAGAAAGTCACTGATCCTGTTTGATTATGGAACGTTGAGCCAGCTTTAGTTATAAAGTCAAAGGTCGTCGTGCCTGCATAGCTATTCCCAGCAAAATCATTTATTGCATCCGCGCCAACAGTGATAAAGTAACTGGTTTTATATTCGAGGTCTGTTGTTGGATTGATAGTAAGCGTATTACCCGTGATGGTGAGGTTTGTGCTTGTCGCAGCATCGTAGTGGGCAACAAGCGTACCGGCAGCCGATCCACTGTAGATTTCTATAGCACCCGATCCCTTCTGGATTGCTTCGCTGAAGGTGAACACAATGTCATTACCTACAGCAATGCCTGTTGCTCCATCGACCGGGCTAGCGGAAATGAGAGTCGGCGCAGTATTATCAGAATAGTAATACGTTGATGAGAGCTGTGCAACACGCACCGAATCGACATCAAAGTAATAGTCTGTGTTGTCGACAAGATTTATGACTGGATTCAGTGCATCGCTGAATCCTTCTATCCATTCCTTCCCTGGTGCCCAGATATTCAGGTGCAGTGCCATCGGCTGCTGTGGAATATTGGTGGTCTCCACGCGCACCAACTGACCATCAACAATCCATCGTACTGCATTTTTGAACCATTCGATGCGATAGATATGGGCATCGGTTAGATCACCAGAAATTGGATTAAATTGAGGATTACCTGCGCCACGAGGTTCATTCGCATAGATGTTTGTCTGAATCTGATCAAGTTTATTCGAAACCGCCTCAAAATCTATCTCGTCATGGAGGCTCCCTGAGTTATTGATGTAGCTGAACATGCCTCCAACAATACCATCTACCACGGGATTAACAAAATGGGCTTTAATCTCAAAAACAATACCACCCGCATCGTTTGAAAATTTTGCAGTGGTGATTGCTTCTGAGCCATAAAACGATGGAACCTGGTTTGGATCGGCCGGATTATAGGTTGGGTTGAACGTATCAAGCTTGAGATGTAACAGGCCATCAGAGACACCAGGAAGCTCCTGACGCTGTTGAGTACGTCCGTAAAATGACGGATTATCGATCGCTTTCCAGTGGTTATAATCCCAGCTAGCCGGATTCAGTGAAGTATTGAAATCATCAGTGAAAAGAGTTGCCTTCTCCACGATTGGCCCATCTGTGGTAAAATCATAGGTTAAGGCTGCAACGGGGTTTCCAGCAAGATCGTTGACTGAACCTGCATCGAGGGTGACGTAATAGTGCGTGCTCCCGGCAAGATCGGTTGTTGGGTTGACGATCAGTGCATTCCCTGAAATCGTGATGTTGGGGCTTTTCGCCACATCGTAACTTGCCACCACTGCTCCCGTGGCCGAACCGCTGTGCAAAACTACAGCTCCAGTGCCTGCTTTAACCGGCACATTGAAGGTGAACTCAATATTATCCGAAGCCATAACAGCAGTTGCTCCTTCAGCAGGACTAAGAGTAAGCAGTGTTGGTGACAAGGTACCTTCAGGATTAACCAGCACCGTTTGAAGACTACTCACCGTCTCGTAGTTCATCAGATTATCCCAATACCCTGCCTCAACCGTAATGTGCTTGCCTACCTGATACTGAGTCAAGCTTAGCGTGTTCCCCCCTGTAATGACAAGTCCATCAGCTCTCCACACATAAGAGGGTGGATTCCCAATACCATCCAAATCTTCAAGCGTATGACTGGCGGTCAATACCTGGCCCTGAACAGCACTGCCGGTGATGAGAACAGTGCCCGTTGGCGCATTATTGAATTTTGTGAGTGTGCTTCCGGTAACACTTAATGCCCCACTTGCTCCCTGATTACCCGTATTTCCGTCTGTGAACGTCCAGTCAATCTGCACGGTAGCGGTCGAGGCTTCGGAGTTGTTGCTGTATGCAATCTGCTGAAGTACAGAGTTGACATAGCCTTGCGTTGCATGGTCGTTAAAGGTGATTTCCAACTGCCCGTCGTTGTTGGAGTTGATAACACCAATCGACAGTCCGCCTATAGTGAGATTGCGGCCATCACTCAATGCTCCAAGAGTACCGGAATGTTTAGCAGAAAAGAGATCGTTGCTGTTGGCACCGCCATGACGTGAAAGGGTGAGAGTCGCGCCAGAATAGTTGCCAGCCATGGCAAGATCTGCATCATAAATCTGAACATCGCTGTCCAGCACCACTGGTGTTCTGTTTCTGTTGTAGACACCCCTGCCATCAAGAGTGTTGATTTGGCCAAAATCATTATCAAGACTTCCGTCGGTGTTATATCGAACGACAACAACATCACAAACATTGTCTCCATTCCATATATTGTTGCGACGATCGACGCTCCCCGACACCAGAATTTTGCCGTCTGATTGCACTGTCATATCAGCACCATAGCAAGATCCCCACGCAACATTATTGATAGTGGTAGTAACTCTTCCGTCACCATCGAAGCTTGTATCAAGGGTTCCGTCACTCTGGTACCGCACTACTGCAATTCCCCATAAAGAGCCCCACTGGGCAGTGCCCGCAACAACAATTTTACCATCGCTCTGGACGGCGACACTGTACCCTTTGTCGTATTGACTCAGGCCGGTAGTCACGATACCATCACCATCAAAGCTTATGTCCAGTTTGCCATCACTGTTATAACGTACCAAAGTAAAGTCATATCTCCCTATGTCAGCGTTATAAGTCATTCCGGCCACAAGAATTTTATTGTCGAGCTGAAGTGTCACACTCTCTGCCGAACTCCAACTATTGAGACCAGTGGTTAAATCGGTGATGACCTGCCCTCCGGTACCAAACATGGTATCAGGAGTGCCGTCTGTATTGTAACGCGCCAGCGCGAAAGCACGTGAAGAGGATCCTGCAACAAGGATTTTGCTGTCAGACTGCACTATAACGCTGTTACCCTGATCAGTGCCTCCATTAAAATCCGTAGCAAGCTTGCCATCATCAGAAAACGTGGTATCAGGCGTTCCGTCCATGTTGAAACGCAGCAAAACAAAGTCAGCATTGCTCCCGCCAGCCAACAGGATCTTTCCGTCAACCTGCACGACACCCATGCTTGCGTAAAAAGGCGATAGAATATCCATCATTACTTTACCATCACCATCAAAGCGCGTATCCAAAGTGCCATCACTGTTGTAACGTGCCAAAGTAATGCGAGAGTCAGAAGTGCCTGCTACCAGAATTTGCCCATCACTTTGAATCGTGAGACTCCTGCAATACTCCAAACCACCAAAATCAGTGGTCAATATGCCATCTTCAGAAAAGCTTGCGTCGAGGCTGCCATCAGCATTATAGCGTGCCAATGCAAAATCACTCGTAAAATTAGCACTGCTGTATCCGGCGACAAGAATCTTCAAGTCCCCCTGGAGAGCAATACTGTAGCCAGTGTCAGCTCCGCCAAAATCAGTGAAACTTGTCCCATAACCGTTCTTAAAAAATGTCGGAGCGTTATTTTCTGGTGTAACACGCACTGTTGCCTGAACAGCCGCAATTGACTCAGCCCCTCCATCATCTCTGGCGACTGCTGTGAACGCATTCACGGTACCATTGGCACTGGAATCCGGCATCCAGTACGCCTGATGTGTGGCATCAACAGCGTTATTCGTTGCCGCATCATAGGCTGTGGCATTGCTTGCGTCTGTACCTATCAATAGTGTGCCGCTGCTCACCGCCTTGATCACAAAAGCATCAACAGTGCCATCACTATCAGCAGCATTGCTTTTTGCAAGAAGCTCTGCAAAAGTAACGGCAACCTTCAGCCCTTCACTTGTTGAGCATATTTCACCAGTAAAAGCACTAAATGCTGGAGCATCGTTTGTTGCGATAATTTTTATGCCAAAGGGTGCGACTCCAACGCTTAAACCGCTATAAACGCGAAGATCGAATACTCTTGTACTGCCATTAACAACCTTGTCAGAAGTACTGTTGAACTGCAAGGTATCAAGCAGCAGTTCATAGCTTGCCATGTCAGAGTACACTGCACTGCCACCGGAACCATCCAGGCTGGTAAAAGTAACCATACGGGTATTGTTTTCATCAGCAATATCATACCTGAAATACGTGCTGTTGAAAAGCACTTCGTCATTCGCTGATGTGCTGCTGGTAAGATCAATCTCGGTACTACCCAAAACGAGAACATCACCCGTGGCTACAGTGGTACTGTCAATACTAACAGTGAAACTCGAAAGCAAACAAGTCGCCCCCCAAATGTTTGACAACCCGCCATTATTAGTAAAGGACACTGCATGTGAGCCATCATCTGGACCATTAACCTCCGTAAAATCTCTCCAAATAAAATAATTAAAATCTCCCCGGTCCAGATCTATTGAAAGCACAAACGTAGAGCCATAAGCCAAAGCATTCTCAAAAGGAGCAGCAACAGAATCGGCGTTCCCTGAAAACACGTCCGGCAACCAACTACCGCCCTTACTCCTTGCACCCACAAGACCATTGAAGGCTGTCACAGCGGAGCCCAATACCTTCGCCACACCATCAACAAAAGCACGACCCTTTTCGCCTGCGCCAGTCAAACATGACCAAAAGTGCAAAGAGGGCGCTACAGCAAACTTGGCATCCGAAGGCACAGCAAAGTCATCAACCTGAAGTTTCCTTCCCCCAAGAGTTATGGCACCTGGCTGGCCATGCCCCAAAAAGTGAATTCGCTCATAACCACAAGAAAACGCCTCTTTGAGTAAACTTGAAAAATCTGCGCACAACTCGACACGCCAGAGATCCGTTCCGGTCTCAAGGCGATCCAGCAAAACATCAACATCTTCAAGAGTGGCATCAGCAATAACCAGCGCCCGCCCCTCTTGACTTTTGATGTCATCCTGAGCTTCCATACAAGGAGTGCGCATCAACAAATTAATGCTTTGCGAGGTAACACTTTGGGAAGCAACTACAGTTTCACTTTTCATAAATCACCTCACAGATATCTGTCATGATAAAAATACTGGCTTGCCTGAATCCATCGTAGAGAAACATAACATAAGAAGAGCTCCTTCTTATCGCCAGAAAGATTACACCAACCAACTGCCATTAACATCACCAGTAACAATACCGATCAAATTCAGCTCCTGGTCCGTATCCAGCGTAATTGGTACAGGGTTGTCTGGCCAGATAACATTGGTTCTCGACATGGTTTCACTGCCGATGCTCTCAGGAACAAACAGCCACTCCCTGGCTGGCGCTGTACTGAGCTTGACCGCCATCTTCAGAATATTGAGAGCATCGGCAGCCTTGATCTGGCCATCCTTGTTCACATCAGCCGCCAGGTACTGATAGGGCGATACTGCACTTCCATCGGTGTTGGGGTTCAGACCTACAGCGATCTTCAACGCAGCAAGCGCATCAAGCACATTGACTGCGTTGCTTTCAGCACTGCCGGAGACTTTGGCGCTGGTCAACGCGTATGTGCCATCAGCCATGTCAGGATGCTGATAAAGAGCATCCATGCCGGTGATCATGCGGTCCGAAGTGATACTGAACGGTGACACGGTGTCATTGCCCAACTGACCCGCGCTCAATGAGAGGTCAAAATGCTGTGGATTGGCTGGAGCCGTGAGCGTCAGGGTTCCAAGCTTGACTGGCCCGACTGACAAGGGAGTTATGCTCATTCCGCTGAGCATGAAATGCCCAGGTTTATCGCTATTTCCCAGGAGTTTCCAGCCTGATGGCAAACCTGAAGCATCCTGCCATGTGGCGGCGGATCCAGCAGAGAGAGAAAATTCCAGTTTCACGCTCTCGTTATTGCTCTTTGGGGAAGTTTCCCAGATCTCTATGGTTCGGCTTCCATCTGCGGATGCCTGTATATTTCTGAATTCAACAAGTTGTGTGCCAGCGTCGGCAGAAGCTGAAACGAGAGTGCTCATGACACCTGTGATGGGAGCGCCTGTTTTCCAGAAAAGCACTTCTCCTTTGAGATCGTTAACGACGTTTACCACCGTCAGGTCAAAGATGTCGCTCGCTGAAGCGCTGCTGCTGTCGGTGGCAATCACTTTAAGACTAATGGCACCCACATTCTCGTTAACCGGCACACCGCTGAAAGTACGAGTAGCATTGTCAAAGCTCAGCCAGCCTGGCAGCGGATTGCCGTTGGCGAGCATGGCCGAGTAGCTCAGTGTGTCGCCAGGATCCACATCGGTGAAAGCATCGGACGGAACCTGGAAAGAGAATGGGTGATCTTCGATGGCTGACTGGTCGACCAGCGCAGTTTGAACGATCGGAGCGTTGTTGATGGTAATACCAGCCGCAAGAGTGAGATCAACCAGTGGATTACCAGCAACGTCGCGCAGGGTGGCGCCGTTCAGCAGCATGGCGCTTCCAAGCGCTGTACCGTCGGTGTTGCTCTCACCGTCGGCAATGATGTGGCGGAATATCAGGGTGTCGGTGCCGCTGCCGGATTGATAAGTGGCTTCAATGGCACGCCCACCGATAGTCATGTGGATCACTGGTGGAAGAGCAGCGATATCAACAAATAACGACTCGGAGAAACGAACAGAGAAGTCAAGGGAATGGCCTGCCGCATAGATGCCGTCCGTTGACAAAGCCACTGCCGTAATACAGGGCAGAACAATGTCGGTTGGCGCAGCACTTGATGCAACTTGGATGGTCAGATCTGCCTGCTCTGGAGCGGCCTCTTTATTACCTGCATTATCGGAGGCGACAGTGTAGAAGGCGTAGGAGTGGCCCGGCAGACCGGCATACGTGGCTTCGATCAGTGTGGTGTTCTCCAGCCATGGTAAGTATGTGCCTCCGTTACCGGAAACATAAACGGTATAACCGGCAATGGCCGAGCCGACATCGCTGCCTGACCAACGGACAAGGAATTGGGCTGACTCGACGGTGGCGTTGGCCACGGCTTCAACATGGCTTTCGGGTACCTGGGCATCGAGCGTATTGGAGATTGCCGGGGTGTCAATGGGCTCCTGGGTGGTGAAGATGATGGTCGCCTTTGCGTCAATCACCGTACCGGTTGGTGCATCGGCATTGGCATTGATCGTGTAGTTGGCATATGCCTGACCAACCATTCCATCAACATCGGGTGGAAGAAAACCGATGGTAGGATCTTCAGGGATTTCACCGGTTTTGGGGTCAATGGTGGTAAAGCTCCAGTAAGCTTGATGATTTGCCACATCCACCCCTGCCACAACATCAACCATGTAGCCTTTAGTTGAGCGCAGATCAATGCGGTTAATATAGAACGAGCTGTTGTCAGGAACAGTAATGGAGATATCGCCCCAGCCGAAGTCGCCAAGGCGGAAGCTGTTCAGGTTCAGGTCGCTGTCGAGAGTCTGCGTGATCGTGACCTGCTGCGCTGGCGCAGTGGCCGTTGCCAGGTTTTCATAGTGGATGGTATAGGATAGCGGATTCTTGCTGCTGATCCAGTGTTCGTAGCCGAAGCCTTGCGGGCCGACGATGTCGTTGGGGTCTTTGGGTGCGAGAATTTTAACAAAATCAACATCCACATTTAACATCATTTGTGGATCATCTAAACCAATATCATAGGGGATGTAGGTCAACTTAATAACAGGGTAGGAAATTTGTCCAAACAATATGTCTGTCAAACTTCCTAAATCCTGCGTATAATTCTGAAAAATATGGGCTTCAGGCATTATGCCCGGCGTTCCTATTGATACGTTAAATCCCTCATACTTATTACTACCAACATACTCGTTACCGCCAACATACTCAACTCCTAACCCGTCAGATGCTCCCACTTCATATCCCCCACCAGTCAAATATCCACTATTTGGGGCGTTAGTAAAAGTAGCAACAATCGAACCAGAACC
>CAIOLC010000168.1 GCA_903859055.1 uncultured Chlorobiaceae bacterium
CAGTCACCGTTGTGCTACCCGTAGCACTAAGGGCACCGGAACTATCACCATCACTGAACATCCAATTAATCTGAAGCGATCCTGGTGGCGCATCACTTACATTCTCATAGGCAATTGATTGCATTGCTTGATTAACCAGCTCTTGGGTGGCACCATCGTTAAAGGTGATAACAAGCCCGCCTAAAGCCCAAGTGTAGCTACCAATAGCAGCACCCGACACTGTAACGGATCCGCTTTCCGAGCCATCGACAATACCGGAACCAGAAAAATGGTCATCAGCATTTGCCCCGCCATGCCGTGCGAGTGTAAGTGAAGCGCCACTGTAATCGCCACAACCATTATTTAAAAATGAAAGCTCTTGATCATAAATAGCGACTGAGCTGTCAAGAAAAACAGGTTGTTCATTCGCCTTGTATGTTATCGTGTTCCCTAACGTGTCTATCGCTGAACCGCCAAAAGTTGAGTCCAGACTGCCATCAGCATTCAGGCGAGCTACGGAGCCACCAACAAGAATTTTACCATCTGGCTGGATTGACAAACCTTTTTGATAATAGTCCCAATCAGATAAAGCCACTCCAGTTGCGGGTAAAGACACAATACCATTACTGTCACCAAAACTCGGATCCAAAATACCTTCAGGAGTCAATCGAATAACAGTCACGCCGAGCTCTGCACCACCAATGGAGACTCCGCCGACAAGTATTTTACCATCATTCAAGAAAGTAACACTGAAAGGCGCACCAGCATCCGGGATTTGCAATTTACCACTGATACCAAACGTTTCATCCAAACTGCCATTACCATTTAAACGAGCCAGCATAAAGCTCGATCCCTCCATAGTATCGTACTGACCACCGATCAGTATCTTGCCATCCGGCTGAAGAGCTGTAATACGACCCAACTGATTGGGTGTCTCCGACAACCTTACCTGGCCATCAACCCCAAAAGATTGATCTAATGATCCGTCAGCATTAAGGCGTACAAGTCCTGAATTGTATCCATTGTAACCACTGTAATACCCGCCGAGCAAAATCTTCCCGTCTGGCTGAATAACAATATTGCGAGCAATTAAGGAAAGTTCGATTTTTCCATCACCATGAAAAGTAGAATCCAGACTGCCGTCATTATTAAGACGAAAGGTAACTCCAGTATCTCCCCTTTGACCAGAAACAATAATTTTATTATCCAACTGCTCGACAACAGAAAAAGCGTAATCGTACCAACCTGCATCCAAAAACAACTCACCATTGTTGCCAAAACTCTTGTCAAGCGAGCCATCCAGATTCCAGCGAACCACAAAAAAATCATCCGAATGTAAAGAACCACCAAGACTTGTTCCCGCTAAAAGCACTTTTCCATCAGACTGTATCACCAAATTGCTATATGCCTGGCCTGGATTTACTGATGATTCAAATACCTGTTCCAAATCCCCATCGGAATTCAAACGAACAAGACCAAAACTCAAACTGGGATTAACAACAATATTACCATTTGGTTGTACGGCAATCTTGCCATGCCATGTTTCAGAAATACCCGTTCCAGTTTTTGGAGCAAATGTAGGCTGATCGTTAACCGCACTGACTGTTATTCTTGCTGTGTCAGTTTCGCTACTGAACGAATTGGTTCCACTCAACGTATTGACATACTCTCCTGAAGTACCACTGGTCATATCCCACGCCTTGAAGGTAATACCGTCATTTAGGGTACCCGCCAAATCACTGTAAGGCAAAAGGCGAATCATATCGGTTGGGCCGAGCAGCAACGCCAAATTATTCGTTGAACTGTTTACAATGTAATCTCTTACAGTCAACCATGTTTTACCGCTGTCGAGACTATATTGCCAAGTACCCAAACTGCTATTGAAGTGTTCAATAGCAATAGCTTTGATTGCTCCATCCAAATCCTGAATAGAGCCATCCAATATCAATTCCGATATCGTTGTGCCTGATGGGGCGATATCGTCTTCTGAAACAGATTGTATTACCTGTTCAATTGCTGTATCAAGGATTGGAGCATCGTTTCCATACTCAAACCATGTCTCTCCTGTGCTGTTGATGAATTCTTTTATCCCTCCACCGTCAATATAGGAGGCAATAACAGTGATCTTTTTTCCTGCATCAAAAGCAGTCAGTGTGTAAAGAGAACTTGTTGCACCGGCAATATCTTGACCGTCAGCTTTCCATTGGTAACTGATAGTGCCAATTCCATCCTGATCGACAAGATTGTTTACCGCTGATAACGTTTGACCAGCAATCCCTGTTGTCTCTACTGTGACACTCTGAAACCGTAGCGCAGAGTTGCCCGATTCCCAACTATCCCACACCACTGAAATTGTATCCCCTTCCACTATAGCTTTGGGATAAAGAGCGCCTGGTGAACGCCCATAATCGGGAGAAGAAAGAAAAAGTAAATCTGTTTGCGCTAAACCAGTTGATGAAAAACGCTGAACAGCTATGCTATTGGCATAGACCATGGTGTGAAGAGATTGCACGACCCAGAAATTTCCATTTTCGTCTGGATATATTTGATACCAGGCACCAGAATACGCTGAATTTGGTTCGAGAAGAGTTATATCATTACCAATCTGTTCACCATAAGGAGAGATGATTTTCGCATATCTGCCACTTGCAACCATATCCTCATACATCAGCACGGTGTTTCCAATACTCAACTGGATAACATGAGTAGAAACGTAAGGGCCAAACATCGTCTGCCCCATCTCAGGGGGTAGCGTATATTCAAAAAGCTTGTTTGCAGAATCAGTTGAAATATGAGAAACAACTACCCCTTTATCACTGATCATGGATGCAATATAACCTCCACCAACTGGAGCAGGCACAACATCTACACCTCCAGAACTGGTACGAATTCCAAGATTCAGGTGGGTCGCCTCCAGGGAAACAGGATCAACTTTTGTGACATAAACATCGTAGACGCCACTCAAATCGGGCACAGAATTATAAGACCAAAAACAGATCTGATTGCCCTCAAACCAGATACCAGATTCCTGGGCCACATCTGCCCCGGGAATGTCCCTAGTCAACCGTACCTCATCTGTTATTGGATTAAAATCAGCATCAAATTTACGTATCACAACCTCTTGTTGGCCTTCACCAAGGCTCCAGTCTGTCCAGAGTACAAATATGTTACCGTCTTTGTCCGAAATTGATAAGGGTGATAATTGATGACCACTAACCGTACTGTTTAATGGTATCTCTCCTGTAATTGGTTGACCACTGTTGTCAAGAATCTTACCGAATACCCCCCAACCAGAGCCATCCAATGATAGACTATTGCCCACGACGACATACTGCCCATTGGGAAGAACACAAATGTTCGGTATCGATGCCCCTGATTGTATCAAAACACTTGTATGAACTCGCTCTAAACCATGGACGCTTACTCCACCTGTTGGCGCATCATTTGTTCCAGTAATAGTAACTGCCACAGTCCGTTCCTCGCTGCCACCATGACCATCACTAACACTGAAGGTAAACGTCTCAACTTTCGTCTCTCCAGTGGCAAGGTATTCAACCGCAGAGGCTGCAACACTGTAGTTCCAGGTTATAACGCCGCCAATCCCTGTGCCTGTCGTGTCTGTTGTGATTGCTGGTGTCAGTGTTCCAAGGGCACCAGCCGATGGCGCAACACTGCTGATGCTGTGACTATCGGAAAGGTCAACATCCGTAAAGTTTATCGTGCCGCTGTCAGTCAGGTTGCCTGCCGGGGTCATCAGTTCGGCCACTGAGCCGGTGACATCAGTTGCGCCCACTATCGGTGCGTCGTTTGTACCGTTGATCGTTATCGTGGCCGTGGTGGTCGGATAGCCAGTGAAGCCCATCGACGTGTTCAGCAGCACCGATACCGTATTGCTGTACAAATTAGCAACAATCAGGTCATGCTTCCCGTCGCCATTCACGTCCGCACTCGTGACCGAAGTTGGAGTATTTCCCGTCGCGGAGTCCTCTTTGGCGGAAAAGGTGCCATCGCCATTGTTTTTCAGCACCGATACCGTATTGCTGCCACAATTAGTAACAATCAGGTCGCATTTACCATCGCCGTTCACATCCACACTCGTAACTGAACTTGGCGAGGATCCTGTCGCGTAGTCCACTTTCGTGGCAAAGGTGCCATCGCCATTGTTTTTCAGCACCGATACCGTATCGCTTCCAGCATTAACAACAATCACGTCATGCTTCCCGTCGCCAGTCACGTCCGCACTTGTGATTGAATATGGAAATGATCCCGTCGCATAGTCCACTTTGGCGGCAAAGGTGCCATCACCATTATTATTGAGCAACGATAAGGTATCGCCAAAAACCTGAGCAACGATCAGGTCGGACTTGCCGTCGCCGTTCACATCCACACTCGTAACTGATCTTGGCGAGGATCCTGTCGTGTAGTCCACTTTCGTGGCAAAGGTGCCATCGCCATTGTTTGTCAGCACCGACACTGTATCGCTGTTAAAATTAGCAACAATCAGGTCAAGCTTACCGTCGCCGGTCACGCCCGCAATTGTGAGTGAAAAAGGGGTATTCCCCGTCGCGTAGTCCACTTTGGCGGTAAAGGTACCATCGCCATTGTTTTTCAGCACCGATACCGTATTGCTGTTCAAATTAGCAACAATCAGGTCAAGCTTGCCGTCGCCAGTCACGTCCGCACTTGTGACTGAATAGGGAGTATTTCCCGTCGCGTAGTCTACTTTAGCGGCAAAGGTGCCGTCGCCATTATTTTTCAGCACCGATACCGTATCGCTCCATTCATTAGCAACAATCAGGTCAAGCTTGCCGTCGCCGTTCACGTCCGCACTCGTGACCGAAGTTGGATCAGACCCCGTTACGTAGTCAACTTTGGAGGCGAAAGATACTTCTGCAGATGCAAAGCTGTCAAGGACCTGGTAGGTGGCGACAATAGTTGTCTGTTCAGCTTGAGCCATTGTATTATAGACTGTGGTGGCGGGATCAACGGCTAAGTTATTACCGTTCATCGTGATTCCGGCAGGCAAAGCAGATGGCACCCCGTTAACGGTATAGCTGACACTTCCAACTCGGAGCGTGTCGTTAAGGTCATCGTCATGGGCATTCGCCAGCAGGTTCAGGCTGACAGACGAATCTCCTTCTGCAACCGTTGTCACAAGGGGACCAGATACTGTCGGAGCATCGTTCACCGCTGTGACATTCACCGTCAGTGTATAGGCGCTTCCGCTATAAAGAAGTCCATCACTGACCTTAAAACCAAAAGTAGTATAAGCACTGCCATTGGCATTGGCCGCAGGCTCAAAGCGAAGCTTTCCAGCTGTAATACCTGCCGATGAGATCTCCTGGTTGAGCATCACATCCGTCCAGTTCGTGCCATCATAATACTGCAGCGCACCGGCAGACTCCAGTGTAGTGATCTGGACTTTCGCAAGTGCCGTTCCCTCTGCATCAGAGTACGTGCCAAAATCCGTCAACGACAGGAGCTTTGGGGAATCTTCATTCGTGTTGACACTGCCGTCTGTGCTGGTCGGGGCGTTGTTGATGACTACTGTGTCAAAATTCAGCATCGTCGCATTGCTAATACCAGCATACGCATTGCCTGCCAAATCTTTAATCACACCGCTCACCAACTGTATATTGTAACTGTTACCCGAATTCAGGTCAGCAGTCGGGTTTATAGTAACAGTAATACCGCTGATGCTTACTTGAGTGGTATCAGTAACGCTTATCGTCCGGGTATCCGTACCGTTACTGATCACGATATCGCCTGTTCCCGCCTTTACCGGTTCAGTGAAGGTGAAAACAATATCGGCTCCAACGGCGACATTGGTTGCGTATTCCGAAGGAGTTATGGCTTGCAGGTAAGGAGGAACTATGTCGATCAGATCTGCCACGGGGTGAACACCGTCGGCAAACTGAAAGAATTCAGCGCCGGTCACAAGATCGCTTCCATCGCGGCCAGAGACCGAGTCGGTTACCGTATAGGTTTTATTCTTGAAATCATAACTGATAGAGTATTCAGCAAGGTTGCCGCTGAAGAGTACGGTATCGTCATCGAAGCCGCCATTGAGGGTATCATTGCCTGCTCCGCCCTGAAGGGTATCGTCGCCATCACCACCGGAGAGATTGTTGGTCATCGCATCGCCAATAAAGGTGTCGTTGCCGGAGCCGCCGATCAGGTTTTCGATATTGCGGATAGTGTCTTCAGCAACTCCGCCGACTGTTACGAGAGCGTCAACAGAACCATGCAGGGTTACTGATAATGCCTCTGTTTTATCGGAATAATCTACAGTATCCAATCCGATACTGCCATCAAGTGTATCGTTACCGGAGCCTCCCCTGAAGAGATTGTCGGCACTATCGCCAATAAAGATATCGTTGCCGGAGCCGCCGATCAGGTTTTCAATATTGCGGATAGTGTCTTCAGCAACACCGCCAACCATAACTGTGGCATCAACGGCACCGTTCAGCGTCACGATAAGTGTAACAGCTTTTTCGGAATAGTCTGCG
>CAIOLC010000169.1 GCA_903859055.1 uncultured Chlorobiaceae bacterium
ACGAAAAAGGGGATGGCTTTGCTGGCCAGAAAGAAAAAATGAGGATAATGCGGCAGAACGCAGCCCAATAAAAAAAGAGATCGGAGAAAATACATGCTGAAGCATCTGAAATTGGAAAACGTCGGCCCTTCATCAGCCATGGAGCTGGAGTTTGGCGAGCGTTTGAACCTGATTACCGGCGATAATGGACTTGGGAAAAGTTTTTTGCTTGATTATTCAGTAATATCTTCCAAGTGACAGCATTTAATTTCAGAAATTTTGTGGAGTTTCAGATCGTTCGTCACAAGGATTAGCTTGTGAATCATTGCCGTTGCGCAAATAATGGCATCAGGAAGTTTTAGTAAATATTTTTGACGCAGTGTTATCGTTGTGTTTTTTATTTGTTGATCAATATTTATTATTTCAATCAGTTTTAAAAAATGTGTAATTGCCTTTTCTTCATTTGAACTCAATTTGCTGTACGACCAAGAGCCAAGTTCATTGACAAATGATATAAAAACGACAGTTCCATCGTGTAATTTTCTTGGTTGATTTAAAAAATAAAGGACGGCGTTTGTGTCGAACAGATAGTTAATTCCACTCATTACGCCGCTCCTCCTGAAATTTTAAAGGATCAACGCTTAAAGATTTTATCGAACCTGCAAGTTTATTCAAGCCTTTGACATTGCTTGATGTGCGGTCAACAGATATAATGTGCACCTTATCTTGTGGCAGTAATTTTAAAAAATTCATAAAATCGGTGCTGATGACATCATCAATTTGAAGCTGAATTTTCATGAGAAACGTTGTTTTAATGATTGATGACGGGATTCCTGTGCCAATCTGCGTTGTGACCTGATTTACGTATTATAGCGATAATTCATTAAGGTGTTACTAATCTTTTCGTTGTCGTGTTTAAGGCTGGTAGCAAACATTAGCGTTCCTTGGGGTCATCCAGAATGTCAGTAAAGCGATAGTCCAATTCTTCACCGGATTCAACGACACGAACACGCATCAAGTTATCGCCATTCGCCAGTTTATCTCCAATGCTGATAATCTCATAAACGGGGCCAAACAAGCCAAAACGACACCAGGTACCTACCAAAGAGGCCGGAAGCGGAAGGCTTGTTGTGTCGATAGATGCTGGCATCATGCTCTGAAAAGTGGTGTTTTGAAAAAAAAATCGTTACTCAAAACTTTGTACTGCAAATATGCTACTCTTCGCATAGAGAAGCAAAATTTTATTATCACTGCAACTCATTCGCCACTGGTTATGGCATCGGTAGAGCCCTCTTTTGACGAGAGCAAAGATGCATGGTTTGATCTTGATCTTGTTGTTAATGGGCATCAACATGCTGAGGTTGAGCTGAAAAATCGCTCCATTATCCGTCGGGGGGATGTGTCGAATTGATTAACCAGTGAGGCTTTCGATTTGTCCAGTGCCCGATCTCTTGAGGCAGAAAAGGTACTGCACGACGCAGGGATTGCTCTGACAAGCTTTTTGTCGAAGATGAAAGAGCTTTTTTGTTTGAGGATGTTCCTGCTGCCGATCGCAGGGCTGATGAACTCTATCTTGCCAAATACATTGAACGCATGGGCACGGGAACAGGCGACATGATCACCTTTTGCAGCAATGCAGGTCTGCGTGAACCGGAGTTCAGCCTGACGGACGGGTTTGTAGTCACTATCTGGAGAAAGAAGAGTGCTCTGGCTGGAGCAATAGCTGAAAATATTTCGTTGCCCACCGGGGAAGTCAGCGGGGTTCATGTTTCATCTAAACATGTTATTGGTAAAACGCCGGTCAAAACGCCGGTCAAAACGCCGGTCAAAACGCCGGTCAAAACGCCGGTCAAAACGCCGGTCAAAACGCCGGTCAAAACGTCGGTCAAAACGCCCGATCGGATTCTTGAACTGCTTGCGGCAAACCCTGATCTGACATTGGCTGAGGTGGCTAAAGCAATCCATAAATCGGTGAGAGCGGTGGAACGAGCAAGTGCAAAATTAGTGAAAGAGGGGCGCTTGTGCTATGTTGGTCCAGCAAAGGGCGGCCATTGGGAGGTATTGAGCTTTCCCTGATTTCCGGCAGAGGTGGCGGTGTAGCCTTGACTATTTCATCAACGCGATATTATCCCTGCTTGTTGTCGGGCGTAAAAATGTCGTTGTAAAATTTATCTTTATCAAGGGTGTTCTGCCAGTTGCGATGTCGTTCAACACTCTCCATTTTTTGCTCTTTTGGCAGAGATAAAAACCGGATCGCATCGGTATAACCCAGCTCTCTAAAAAGAATTTCGGTGACTTTTTTGATAAGCTCCTTATCGGGCATCATTTTTGTCAAGCTCATAGTAATTCCTCCTTTTCACAAAATGCAACCGGATTTCCAACCCAATGAGCAGGTTTAACCAGTTTGCTCTTTTTGGCAAATTTGTCGTCACAGGTGATCAATTCTGCCCCAAAAGCTTCAGAGTAGGCAAAATGAGCTGCGTCTGCAATTCCGAACCCCAAGGTTGTCAAATATTCTGCTCGCGTTCTTGTTGTTTTTTTATCGATGATTATCACCGCAGCCTTGCCGAGTGTTCTTTCTATCAAGTAAAGCAATTCAGCTCGCTCCATTTCATCAGTGGTTGCTTCAATCTCTTTGATATGAACAGGAGACCAGATCAATTGATACCGACCATTTTCTGCAGCAGACAATATCAACCGTACCGCAGTGGTTTCGAGGTGAATGCGTGAATAAGTCTGGTCGTCGTATGGTCTGCAAAGCGTACAGACATCAAGATATATATTTTTCAAACCACCCCCATCTTCGTTCAAATATATCTATAACGGTTTAAATTAGAAAAATATATTCCAAATTACATTGAACGAATGGGCACGGGAACGGGTGACATGATCACTTTTTGCAGCAATGCTGGCCTGCGTGAACCGGAGTTCAGCCTGACGGACGGGTTTGTAGTCACTATCTGGAGAAAGGAGAGTGCTCTCTTTGGTGCAGCAGCAGAGAATATTTCGTTGCCCACCGGGGAAGTCAGCGGGGAAGTCAGACGGCTCCTCTCGGTCTTGCATGGAGAGATGAAGCGTAGTGAAATGCAACAGTTACTTGGGCTTCGGCAT
>CAIOLC010000170.1 GCA_903859055.1 uncultured Chlorobiaceae bacterium
AGAGTACCTTTAGGACCAGATACCCTGATGTTCCTGTCACTGATCTCAATCTTTGCCTGATTGCTCAGGGTTATGGGCATTTTTCCTATTCTTGACATGGTATTCTAATGCTCTTTGACTTATGGATTAATAGATACGGAACAGGATCTCACCGCCAACTCCCTGTGCCCTTGCCTCTTTATCGGTAATAACACCTTTCGACGATGAAAGGATATACAACCCGAGACCACCAAGATATTTTTTAATATCCTTTCCGTCATAAACACGCCGACCAGGCTTGCTTACCCTTGTAATTTCTTTTATGGCCGGGTCACCATGAGCTGTATATTTCAGATCAACCCGTATAAAAGGGAACTTCTCGGTGCTAATGACCGTAAAGCTTTTAATGTACCCTTTATCCACAAGCAATTGCGAGAGATTCTCCCTGAGCTTGGAGTATGGGATATCGGTTGTTTTGTTTTTTGCTCTTCCCGCATTTCTGATACGGGTGATATAATCTGCAATTGAATCCGTTACAGGCATAGCGAACGTTGGTTACTTTCGAAAATGAACAAATACCTCTCTTTGACTTGAAACGAGCTGATATTACCAGCTTGCTTTTTTAACTCCTGGAAGTTTTCCTTCAAGAGCAAACTTGCGAAACATTTGACGACACAATCCGTATTTTGCATAAACGCTCCTGCCTCTGCCAGTGAGCACACAACGACTGCGAACTCTCGTCGCCGAACTATCCCTCGGAAGCTTGCGAAGTGCCTCATAGTCGCCAGCTTTAAGAAGTTCCGCACGGAGGTCTGCATATTTCGCTACCAGCTTTATTCTTTTCTCGTTCCTTGCTATAACGCTTTTCTTGGCCATCTGTTTTCTGAATTATTTAGTTGATCTTCTTTTTGAAAGGCATGCCAAGTTCCGAAAGCAGTACGTAAGCCTCCTCATCTGTAGCAGCGGAAGTTACAAAACTGATATCCATTCCTGATATTCTCGGTACTTTGTCAATATCTATTTCCGGAAAAATAATCTGCTCCCTGACTCCGGCTGTGTAGTTCCCACGTCCATCAAAACTGGTGTCGCTGAGACCGCGAAAATCACGAATCCTTGGCACGGCAAGACTTACAAAACGATCAAAAAATTCATACATAGCCTTCCGACGAAGCGTTACACGGCAACCGATAGCCTGCCCCTCACGTAACTTGAAGTTGGAAATTGCCTTTTTGGACTTACGAAGCTGTGGCTTCTGACCGGTGATCTGGGCAAGTTCCTGAAGAGCAACTTCAAGCAACTTTGGCTCTGCCGCTGCAGCACCAACACCAATATTGATTGATATCTTTTTCAGCCTCGGAACCATCATAACATTCTTGTACTGAAAGCGCTCAACAAGAGCCGGGGTAACTTTCTCCTTATAAAAGGTCTGTAGTCTTGCCTCTGAAGAATTATCTTTTGTCATCTCTTTATTCTGCTCCATCTTGTTCTTTTGTCAATTGATCAGGATGGTCTTGGTCATCCTGACATTAGGTATATACAGTCAGTTTTTTTTCACATTCGAAGAGTGGATGGGAAACTCCCGCTCAACAATAGAACCCTGGGTCTGCCCTTGAGCAGGTCGGGTATGGCGCTTCCTTATATTCACCCCTTCAACAATAACTCGTCCTTTAAGGGGTAATACTTTCAGAATCTTGCCCTCTTTACCTTTATCGTTGCCGCTGATGACGACAACCGAGTCGTTCTTCTTGACGTGCAGCTTAATCTTCTTGATCCCTGTTTTCATTTTTCACTGATATGATAGTATTTCATAAAATCCTGAGCGGGAGACGAGATTCGAACTCGCGACCAACAGCTTGGAAGGCTGTGACTCTACCAACTGAGTTACTCCCGCCTGAAACTCCCTATAAAACTTCTGGCGCCAACGAGACAATCTTCATAAATTTTCTGTCGCGGAGCTCTCTTGCAACAGGCCCGAAAATTCGAGTACCCCTCGGCTCGCCCTGAGCATTAAGAAGAACAACAGCGTTCTCATCAAAACGGATATATGAACCATCTTTTCTTCGTGACTCCTTCGCGCAGCGAACAACAACAGCACGACAGACATCCTTCTTTTTTACAATTCCGCCAGGCACCGCGGCTTTTACTGATACTATTATTTGATCACCCAACGAGGCGTAACGCCTCCCGGTTCCGCCGAACACATGAATACAGCGTACCTTCTTGGCCCCACTGTTATCGGCAACAACCAGATTTGTTTCTTTCTGGATCATCCTGTTTCAATCTTTAATAAATGTATAAAAACTTCTCTTATTTCGCCTTTTCAAGAATCTCGACGAGTCGGCAGCTCTTTCTTTTACTCAGCGGACGACACTCGACAACTTTTACCAAATCACCTACACCCGCCTCATTCTTTTCATCATGGGCCATAAGTTTGGTCGTTTTCTTGAAATACTTCTTGTAAACCGGGTGCTGAACACTACGCTCTACAGCAACAATACAGGCTTTGTCCATCTTGTCACTGACAACCTTGCCTGACCAACTCTTTTTTCTTCCCCTCAGTGGAGCACTCTGTTCCATAGATACTCTGCCCTTTTTATTTTCGTCCATGTATGTAAACAATTTTATTGTTTGACACTACAGTCAAACCGTCTGACTTTCCGCATTTTTAAGCTGGTGAAGCCGATTTTTCATGCGCGAAATATCACGCCTTGAATTACGGAAAACCATTGGATTCTGCGGCTGTTCAATAACTCTAAAAAAATTAATATCGGCGAGCCTCTCTTCAAGAACCCTGAGTCTCTCAACCAACTCAGCCTGGCTCAATGCCGCAATTTCATACTTTTTCATAATAAGTAACTCTCTTGTCGAATTAGTTGCGTGGTTAACCTTCGTAATCAGGACGAACAATGAATCTTGTCTTGATTGGCAGCTTTTTGGCAGCAAGTCTGAAAGCCTCTGTGGCAACCTCTATTGGAATACCATCGGCTTCAAACATGATCCTTCCAGGCTTTACAACAGCAACCCAAAACTCTGGTGATCCTTTACCTGAACCCATTCGGGTCTCCGCTGGCTTTTGAGTTACCGGCTTATCCGGGAATATCCTGATCCAGATTTTTCCATCTCTCTTCATAAACCTGGTCATGGCAACACGTGCGGCCTCTATCTGACGGCTGGTAATCCAGGCTGGTTCAACAGCTTTCAAACCAAAGGAACCGAAAGAAACTGTCGTGCCACGGCCTGAATTGCCTTTCATACGGCCTCTTTGTGTCTTTCTATATTTAACTCTCTTCGGCATTAACATACAGGCAACTCCATTCTTTTTCTTGTTGTATGGTACTTGATATTATGATCGCTTTGTACGGTTGCGACGCTTCGAACGACCATCGCGACTATCGCGATTATCACGACCTCTTGGACCCGCATCACTTCTTCTATCCTTCATTTTCTTCATCTCCTCTTCCTCTATAGCATCGATACGCTGTACAAGAACCTCTCCTTTATAGACCCAAACCTTGATACCAATAGTACCAGCTATCGTGTGAGCAGTTACACTTGCGTAGTCGACATTGGCTCGAATCGTATGAAGGGGTATTTTGCCCTCTTTATACTGCTCTGAGCGTGCTATTTCCGCACCACCAAGACGTCCACCACACTTGACTCTTACCCCCTCAGCTCCTGAGCGCATAGCCTGCTGAATAGCCTGCTTCATTGCCCTGCGGAAAGATACACGATTCTCTAGCTGATAAGCGATATTATCGCCAATAAGTTGAGCCTCAATCTCTGGTTTTATAACCTCAACAACATCAATTTTAACCTCTTTGCCGGTAATACGACTCAGCTCCTGCGAGAGGTTATTAATCTCTTCACCTTTTCTTCCTACAACAGCACCAGGGCGAGCTGCATATATATTAATCTTGACATGCTTGGTTGTTCTTTCGATAATAATACGGGCTATACCGGCACGCTCTTTCTTTAACCTGGCAAGAACATAGGTGCGAATAACATGATCTTGCTTGATCTTTTCTGAAATAACCGGACTATCATCATACCAGCGTGAACTCCAGTCCCTGATAATTCCTAGCCTAAATCCAGTAGGATTAACTTTCTGACCCAATGCTCTCTCCTTATTTTATTTAGTTACTGGATCTTTAACCTTATCAATCACAATAGTAAGATGATTTGATCTTTTCCGTATCCTGAATGCACGGCCCATCGGAGCGGGAAGAGTTCTCTTCAATGTAATTCCTTCATTAACAAAAACCTCTTTAATAAAGAGTTCCTGGTCACTCACTCTCTCATTGGGATTACGCTGTGAGTAATTAGAAACGGCTGACTTGAGAGTCATCATAACGTTTCGGGATGCAGCTTTTGTTGAGTTAAGGAGAATGGCCTTGGCCAAATCTACTTTTTTGCCTCTGACCAGACCTGCAACAAGACGCATCTTCCTGGGCGATGTCGGTGTATTCCGTAAGATTGCTGTAGCTTCCATGATATCGTTAACCTTTCGCGTTTTTCAATTTATTTTTTCCTTGGTGCTGATCCGCCTTTCTCAGCCTTTCCACCACCAGCATGGCCGCGAAATGATCGTGTCGGGGCAAACTCTCCAAGCTTGTGACCAACCATATTATCACCAACATAGACCGGGACATGGCTTTTGCCATTATGCACGGCCACCGTATGGCCGACAAAATCTGGCGAAATCATCGAACTTCTCGACCAGGTCTTTATAACCTTTTTTTCTCCCTTACTATTCAAATCAAGGATCCGCTTTTCAAGCTTTATATCAATGAACGGTCCCTTTTTTAGTGATCTTGGCATAATATCTCTGCTTGTTGTTGTTAAGCGCTATAATTATTTGGCGTTTCTGCCCCGTACAATCAATTTCTGTGAAGCCTTCTTTTTATTTCTGGTCTTCAGCCCCTTTGCGAGCTGACCCCATGGCGACATTGGATGCTTTCTTCCACCACCAGATTTCGACTTGCCTTCACCACCACCCATCGGGTGATCTACAGGGTTCATAGCCATACCTCTGGTCTGAGGCCGAATACCAAGCCAGCGACTTCTGCCAGCTTTGCCCAGTACTACGTTTTCATGATCAGCATTTCCGACAACACCAATCGTTGCGCGACACTCAACCCTGAGCTTGCGAATTTCACCTGACGGGAGTTTCAGTGTTACATAATCACCTTCCCGGGCTGCAAGAACCGCAAATCCGCCTGCGGATCTGACAATCTGACCACCCTTACCCGCCTTCATCTCTACATTGTGGATATCAGTGCCAAGAGGGATATTTTTCAGTGGCATGGTGTTGCCCGTCTTTATCTCAACCTTCTCGCCACTCTCCACCTTGTCTCCCACCTTTAAACCTTTCGGGGCGAGAATATAACGTTTTTCTCCATCAATGTAATGCAATAATGCAATTCTTGAAGAACGATTTGGATCATACTCAATCGCAGCAACTGTTGCAGGAACGCCATCCTTGTTGCGCTTGAAATCAATAATCCTGTAATGTCTTTTATGACCACCACCTCTATGCCTTGAAGTCTTCCGACCGGCGGCATTACGACCACCTGACTTGCTTAGTGGAAGCAGCAAGCTTTTTTCAGGCTTACTTTTTGTGATTTCATCGAATGCAGGGTATGACATGAATCTTGACCCTGGCGTAACCGGCGCTAATTTCCTTATAGCCATTTGAATGTATGATCTATCCTTTTTATAATTTCTATCCTTCGCTCTTCTGGGCTGAACCTGAGTAGTAGTCTATTGACTGTCCCTTTTCAAGAGTAATAATGGCCTTTTTCCAGTCACTCTTTTTCCCGACAATTCTGCCTCTTTTGGTATTCTGGGCACGCGATTTACCAAGAACCCGAGCTGTGCGAACTGATTTTACCTCAACTCCAAATTTCTTCTCTACTGCTTTCTTGATATCACACTTGTCTGCATCCGTTTTGACAACGAAAACATACTGTCCTTTCTTTTCTGTCAGCCCTGTACTTTTTTCAGTCAACAACGGGCGCAACAACGGGTTTATCATCTCATTAACTCCTTTTTCTGCAAACTGAAAGTTACCCTAACGTCTCTTCTATTTTTTTCAAAGCGGTCTTTTGAACAAGAACCGTTTTGCTGTGGAGAATATCATAAGTTGAAGCCTTTTCTGCACTCATAATCGTAAGCACTTCGATATTTCTGCCAGACCTTGTCATAATCGTATCATACTCAGGGGTCAACATCAGAGTTTTTTTCTCTGAAAGACCAAGGTTTTTCAATATATCGGCAAAAGGTTTTGTCTTGATTTGCTCAAGTCTAAAATCCTCAACCACAATAATTTGGCCATCTTTTGCCTTTGAACTCAGGGCGGAGCGTCTTGCAAGAAGTTTCACCTTCTTGTTTACTTTCTGGTCATAAGAGTGGGGTACAGGTCCAAAGATGGTACCACCGCCAATGTGCAGCGGAGAGCGGGTTGAGCCCTGACGCGCATTACCAGTCCCTTTCTGACGCAGAGGTTTTTTACCCCCACCCCTGACCTCGCCACGTGTCTTTGACTTGTGAGTGCCCTGCCTTCTATTTGCGAGTATCGACTTAACATCGAGGTACATCGCATGTTCAGATATTTCAGCGCCGAATATATCGTCACGGAGCGTTACCACTTCACCGGTTTCAGCACCGGCAGTATTTAAGACTTTAAGTTCCATAGCTTCGTGCATTCAGCATTTACTTTTTTGTAGAAACAATCTTGATATAGGAATTCTTTGGACCCGGCACTGAACCTTTGATAACAATGAGATTCGATTCAGGCATAATTTTAAAGATCTCAAGATTCCTTACGGTAATGTTATCTGATCCCATGCGCCCAGCCATTCTGGTACCCTTGAACACCCTTGACGGATCAGATGAACCTCCAACAGATCCTGGAGCTCTCTGCCTGTCTGACTGCCCATGCGTCCTCTGAGAACCGGAAAAGTTATGACGCTTCATAACACCGGCAAAGCCTTTACCCTTGGAAACCCCAAGAACATTGACCTTCTCACCCTCCTTGAACGATTCGACACTTACAGGACTACCAAGCTCAAGAGTTTGACCCATTTCCGTGAAATCAAACTCAGCAACCTTATAACCTGGCGTAACACCAGCTTTCTTATAATGCCCCAGCAATGGCTTGGTTACCTTGCTCTCTTTCCTTTCGCCGATGCTCACCTGATAAGCATCGTAACCCTCTTTACCTGATCGTTTAACCTGTGTTACAAAGCAAGACCCTGCTTCAATAATCGTGCAGGATACAGCCTCGCGTTTCTCATTGAATAAACGGGTCATGCCGATTTTTTTCCCAAGAATCGCACCCATATAAAGATTACCTTTTCTAATTCTTTAAGACTTAATTTCAACATCAACACCACTTGGAAGCTCAAGCTTCATCAGCATGTCAATGGTTCTGGATGTCGGGTTTATAATTTCAATCAACCGCTTGTGAGAAGAAAATGAGAACTGCTCACGCGACTTCTTGTCGACATGTGGAGACCGGTTTACGGTATAGACATGCGACTTGGTCGGCAGCGGTATTGGACCGAAAATAATTGCATCCGTCTGTCTGACCACATCAATAATCCTTAAGGCCCACTTATCAACCAGACTATGGTCGTAAGACTTGAGCTTGATCCTTATCTTTTGCTGTACAGCCACTTGTCAACCCTGTTTCGTGTTATCAATAAAAAAAAGGGGCGGGATTTTCGGCCCCGCCCCGGGACGCTCCACAATCTCTTATTCAATAATCGTGGTGACGGAGCCCGCACCGACGGTACGACCACCTTCACGGATAGCAAAACGCAACCCTTCATCCATGGCTATAGGGGCAAGCAACTCAACCTCTACACCAAGGTTATCACCAGGCATAACCATCTCTACACCCTCTGGAAGGGTAACAGAACCGGTTACATCTGTTGTACGGAAATAGAACTGGGGACGGTAACCATTGAAGAACGGTGTATGGCGACCTCCCTCCTCTTTTTTCAAAATATAGACCTCGGCCTTGAATTTGGTGTGTGGCTTGATTGTTCCTGGCTTGGCGATAACCATTCCACGCTCAAGCTCTGTTTTGTCAACACCTCTGAGAAGAAGACCGGCATTATCGCCTGCCTGCCCCTCATCAAGAAGCTTCTGAAACATCTCAATACCGGTAACAACCGATTTACGGGTTGGTTTAAGACCAACAATCTCAACCTCTTCGTTGATCTTGACACGACCTCTCTCAATTCTGCCAGTACCAACTGTTCCGCGTCCTGAAATTGAGAAGACATCTTCAACAGGCATAAGGAATGGCTTGTCGATATCACGAACAGGATCAGGTATAAAGGCATCAACCGCATCCATAAGTTCCATGATTGCCTTTTCACCCTCTGGATCACCCTCAAGGGCCTTCAATGCTGAACCTTTGATAATCGGAATATCATCACCTGGAAAGTTATACTGAGTAAGAAGCTCGCGGAGTTCAAGCTCAACAAGCTCAATCAGTTCTGGATCAGCAATATCAACCTTGTTCAGAAAAACGACCAGTGATGGTACATTCACCTGACGGGCAAGAAGAATATGCTCGCGTGTCTGGGGCATAGGACCATCAGTACCAGCGACAACAAGTATAGCACCATCCATCTGGGCAGCACCAGTAATCATGTTTTTGATGTAGTCAGCATGGCCTGGACAGTCAATATGAGCATAGTGACGTTTTTTCGTTTGATACTCGACGTGCGCAGTTGAAATAGTAATACCGCGTTCCCTCTCCTCAGGAGCCTTGTCGATACTGCCGAAGTCACGCACCGCAGCAAGTCCCTGCTTGGCGAGAACCGAGGTAATCGCAGCGGTCAACGTTGTTTTACCATGATCAACGTGACCAATGGTTCCTATATTAACATGGGGTTTATCCCTTTTGTAAGACTCTTTTGCCATAACTTGTCTCCGTGTCGGTTATCTGTTATTGTTTTATAGTACTTAAAACTGATACAGCAATTACTCGCTTAGTCTGAATCCTTGCTCACCCTCTTCTCTTGTAAAGACTCTGCAATATTTCTCGGGACTTCACGATAACAGTCAAATTCCATTGAATAGTTCGCTCTTCCCTGGCTCATTGAACGAAGGTCCGTTGAGTAACCAAACATGGCAGAAAGCGGCACTTTAGCATTGACGAACTGGGCTCCGGCCCTCTGACCCATACCCTCAATATGTCCACGGCGACTTGACAGATCACCCATCACATCACCAAGATACTCATCGGGTGTAACAACCTCAACCTTCATGATTGGCTCGAGGAGTACCGGATCAGCTTTTTTCGCCGCACCCTTGAAACCAATAGAACCTGCGATCTTGAAGGCCATTTCAGAAGAGTCAACCTCATGATACTTGCCATCCAAAAGGGTAACCTTGATGTCCTGCATCGCATAACCCGCGACAACACCGCCTTTCATAGCCTGTTGTACACCTGCATTGACCGCCGGAATATACTCTCTCGGAATAACTCCGCCTTTCACTGCATCAACAAATTCATATCCCTTACCCTCTTCAAGCGGCTCAACACGGAGTACGACCAGACCAAACTGCCCTTTACCACCCGACTGACGAACAAACTTGCCCTCAAACTCCACAGACTTTCTGATGGTCTCACGATAGGCAACCTGCGGCTGACCAACATTTGCTTCGACCTTGAATTCACGTCTGAGCCTGTCAACCAGAATCTCAAGATGAAGTTCACCCATGCCGGCAATCAGGGTCTGACCCGTTTCATCATCAGTCTTCACCTTGAAGGTAGGATCCTCTTCAGCAAGCTTTGCAAGCGACATACCCAGCTTGTCGTTATCTGCTTTCGTCTTGGGCTCAATGGCTATCTCAATCACGGGCTCAGGAAAAACCATCTTCTCCAGAACCACAGGATAGTTTTCATCACAAAGCGTATCGCCAGTCCTGACATCCTTCAAACCGACAGCGGCAGCGATATCACCACAATAAACACAATCAATATCCTCTCTCTTGTTTGAGTGCATCTGAAGCACTCTTCCAATACGCTCTTTCTTGCCGGTCATCGTGTTCAACACATAACTCCCTGCCTTGAGAACGCCTGAATAAACCCTGAAAAAAGTAAGCTTTCCAACAAACGGGTCAGTCGCAATCTTGAAGGCCAGAGCAGCAAACGGCTCATCATCCTTCGGCTCACGAATAACAGACTCCTCCGTACGCGGGTGATGACCCTCAACAGCTCCGACATCAACCGGTGACGCTAGATACTCGACGACTGCGTCAAGCATAAACTGAACACCCTTGTTCTTGAACGATGACCCGCAAAGCACCGGAATTATGGTTACTTTGAGCGTCGCCTTGCGGAGAACAGCCCTGACCTCCTGCTCTGTAATCTCCTCGCCGTTCAAATATTTCTCAAGAAGTGTATCATCAACCTCGGAGACAGCCTCAAGCATATTGATTCGCCATGTCCTCGCATCATTCTGCAAATCATGAGGAATCTCTACCTCATTATAGGTGCTACCATCTTCCTTGTCATAAATGATACCTTTCATCCTGATAAGATCCACGAACCCGGCAAATATTTCACCTTCACCAATCGGGATCTGAAGAGGAACCGGGTTTGTACTCAGCCTCTCCCTGATTGCCTTGACCGTGTCAAAAAAGTTTGCGCCAGTCCTGTCCATCTTGTTGATGTAGGCAATCCTCGGCACACCATACTTATTTGCCTGGCGCCACACCGTCTCGGACTGCGGCTCCACGCCACCGACCGCACAAAACAGTGCCACTGCACCATCCAGCACTCGCAGTGAACGCTCTACCTCGACCGTAAAGTCGACGTGGCCCGGTGTGTCAATAATATTAATCCTGTGGTTGATACCGGTATAATTTCCAAACTTTGGTACCCAGAAACAGGTAGTAGCAGCAGAGGTAATAGTGATACCCCGCTCTTTCTCCTGCTCCATCCAGTCCATTGTCGCACCACCATCATGCACCTCACCCATCCGGTGAAGACGACCCGTATAATAGAGAATCCTCTCTGTCGTAGTCGTCTTTCCAGCATCAATGTGAGCCATGATGCCAATATTGCGTACTTTATCTAAATCAACCAGCCTCGCCATAAAAAAATTTGACCTTTAATAACACTTAAACAAACACTTAGAACCTGAAATGAGCAAACGCCTTGTTGGCATCAGCCATCCTGTGTACCTCATCGCGCTTCTTGACCGATGCACCTTGCTCATTGGCAGCGTCCATCAACTCCGCCGCAAGTTTTTCAGCCATGGATTTCCCGCCACGCCTTCCAGCATAAATCTTGAGCCAGCGAAACGCAAGAGCACCACGCCGGGAGGCCTTGACCTCCATTGGAATCTGGTAGGTCGCACCACCAACCCTCTTGCTGCGAACCTCAACAACAGGGGCAATATTCGACATCGCCTTGCGATACACCTCCAGCGGATCCTCGCCAGTCATCTTTTCAGCAATGATTGCGAAGGCATCGTAAACTATCTTTGTAGCCACAGCTTTCTTGCCGTCAAGCATAACCGCATTGATAAAACGGGCGACACTCTCATCACTGTAGCGAAAATCAACGCCAATTCTTTTATAGCCAACTTTTTTGGGCATGTTCTTCTCTGAGTTTATAATTCGACCTATCTACCTTTTACCCTTACCCTTGACAGGCGCTGCGACACCAGCTTTCGGCTGTTTGGCCCCATACTTTGAACGACTCTGCTTACGATCGGCAACACCGGAGGTATCAAGCGATCCGCGCACAATGTGATACCGAACACCGGGAAGATCCTTTACCCTTCCGCCACGAATCAAAACAATTGAATGCTCCTGAAGATTGTGACCCTCTCCAGGAATATATGCCGTCACTTCAATTTTGTTAGATAACCTGACACGCGCAACTTTGCGTAACGCGGAGTTAGGCTTTTTTGGTGTAGTCGTATAAACACGAGTACAAACCCCACGTTTCTGCGGGCATTTCTCAAGCGCCGGTGACGCTGTTTTTGACACTTTTACACTTCTTCCGAGCCTGATGAGCTGCTGAATCGTCGGCATACTGAAACTCTCTTTCTTTTTAAAAACCTCTGATTACAAAATACACAAATGCTAAAAATCCATAAGGACAGACAATGTAAGCGAATTATGTAAAAAAACAAAACCTGATTTATATATTTCTTTTCTTGCGAAAGTTAATTTTTTGCCTCTCGCTTGCCGCTCTCTGCAAGGCAAAAAAAAGGACGGGGAAGAGGAAAAAACAACCTCTCTTCGCCGTCCATATCAACAACCAGCCGGTTCAATAACATCTCCTTATAAGCATCTTTTCAGCAGTATCCTGTGCATCGCCTCCTGCAATCCGGCCTGTTGTTGATGGTATTTTCTGCCCATCACTCCGTCCGACGATCTTTTTTCCGGAATCTTGCGCCATATTATTCTCTACTATTCATAGCGAAGCGCCTCTACAGGTTTGAGCTCTGCCGCTTTTCTGGCAGGCCAAAGACCAAAGAAGATACCGGTCAGCGCAGAAAAGGCTGTTGCGAGAACAACCGACAACAGAGAAGTCTTGACTGCCCATCCAGCAAAGAGGGAGAGAAGTACTGAGATACCAATTCCGGTCAATACACCTATAAAACCTCCACTGATTGTCATTCCCACCGACTCGACCAGGAACTGCAGCATAATATCACTTTTGCGCGCCCCGATGGCTTTGCGCAGCCCGATTTCTCTTGTCCTCTCTGTTACCGAAACAAGCATAATATTCATAATGCCGATACCACCAACCAAAAGAGAGATTGCCGCAATGGAGCCTAGCAGAAGACTCATGGTCTGCGTTGTACTGCTGAGCATCTTCTGGATTTCGGTCATGTCCCTGATATTGAAAGAATCGTCGTCATCCTTAAGCCTGCGCTTTTTGCGGATCAGTTCAGTAATAACCGTTTTAGCCTGATCTATCCTCGACGACTCGGTCACCTCAACAAAAATCCCGCTGAGATAATCGCGGCCAAGAACACGATACATGGCCGTTGTTACAGGAATAATAACCACATCATCTTCATCCTGCGGCCCAGAAAAGCCTTTGGCTGGAGCTATGCCAATAACCTTGAAGTTAATCCTGTTGATCTTTATGGTCTTGCCGAGTGGATTCTTGTCGCCAAAGAGCTCCTTGACCACGGTTACTCCTATGATGGCCGACTTTTCCCTCGTCTGAATCTCTTCAGGGGTAAACCATCTCCCAACGGAGGGGAGCGCGGCACGCATCGTTCCATACTCAAATCCGGCACCAATAAGGGAGGAACTCCAGTTTTTGTTACCGTAGACAACACGACCGGCACCATTGACCACCCCCGCAGCATTTCGCACCAGTGGATTGAGATGCGTAATATCCTCGACATCCCTGAAGGTAAACCGAGTCACTGCTCCGGTGCCCTGCGAAGCTCCCCTGATTTTGGCTGATCCACCCCGAATGGAGAGCATGTTGGAGCCCATGGATTTCAACTCCTCCTGCATGGCAGCTTTTGCCCCCTCGCCAAGCGCCATCATGGCAATGACGGAGGCGACCCCCACTAGAATGCCAAGAACAGAGAGAAATGAACGCATCTTGTTGGCAAAAATTGCCTGAAAAGCCTGTGCCATAAAACCGGAAAATCGCCCACTCTGCCACACTGAACCTTTTCCGGCAAAATGGCTATCAAACTCGATTGCACGAGCAGTTGCAGTTGACGATTGCACTCCTGCTTTGCGTTCGTCGGCAAGAATCACTCCGTCCCTCATGGTAATAACCCGCCCTGCATAAGCAGCAATGTCGGGTTCATGGGTCACCATGATAATGGTTTTGCCCTCATCATGAAGCCCCTTCAAAATCTTCATGATCTCCCCGGAATTTTTCGAGTCAAGATTGCCCGTCGGCTCATCGGCAAAAATGATCAGGGGATCACGAATCAGGGCGCGAGCAATAGCCACACGCTGCTGCTCACCTCCCGAAAGCTGATTGGGCGTATGATCCATTCGCTTGTCAAGCCCCACCAGAGAGAGACGTTGTATCGCCTCCTGACGAAAATCACCTCTCTTTCCGCTATAGATATGGGGCAAACGGACATTATCAACAATCGTCATCCTCTTCAGCAGGTGAAACTGCTGAAAGACAAAACCGGCAACACTGTTGCGCAATCTGGCCTGCTCATCCTCCGAAAGGGTATTGACATTGTTGCCAAGAATCCGATACTCCCCCTTGTCAGGATTGTCAAGCAGTCCGAGAATATGGAGCAGAGAGGATTTGCCGGATCCTGACGAACCCATAATGGCAACAAACTCACCCTGCTCTATACGCAGCGAAACACCCCGCAAAGCATTGACGGTACTCTCTCCTATAAGGTATGTCCGGTGGACATCAACAAGCTCAAGCAGTGGCTTCTTCATTTTTTCGGTTTGTTGCGCTGCGGGGCAAATGGATTTGAACCCCCTTTTTTACCGGGAAGCACATACAAGGTATCGGGAAGAAGCACAATCGCACTCTCCGACAATCCATCAAGAATCTCAATATTGCGACCATCCTGCAAGCCTGTCGTAACTGCTTTGTAGCGCACTCCCTTCTCGTTGTCACCCTTTTTCTGAAGCACCACCGTTTTACCATTCCTGCTCTGCACCGCCCCAAGAGGCAGCAGCAGTGCCCCCTGCTTTTCCAGAACCAGAATCTCAATATTGGCGCTCATGCCCGAACGAAAAACATCAGGAATGCGCTCTGGAAGAACATCAACGTTATAAATGTTCACGTTATTTTGCAGATGCGACTCATAATAGATATGATCCACAACACCGTTCACCCGAATATCGGGATAGGCATCGAGCCCGATCACCGCTTTTTGGCCGATTTTAACTCTGCCAATATCAGTTTCGTCAACAAACGCCTTGACAATAAGATGGTCGGAGAGAACAAACAGTGAATCGCTGGCCGTCACGGCCTGACCGGGATCAATACTTCGGACAATAATCTGCCCGTCAAGAGGTGCTATGACTGCTGTCTCCTTGTAGACATTTTTCCAGTAAGCCTCCTCATGTTTTCCTTGCAGACGTGCTGCATCAAGCAGGGCGGCACGCTCAGTCGAGCTGAGGAGGGCAAGCACCGTCCCTTTTTTTACCACTTGCCCCTCCTGAACGAGAATTTCCTCGATGCGCCCGGAGATTGACGACTGAATTTTAAGACGGTTCTTCGGTTCGACAGCTCCCGTTGTTGAGACTGATGAACTGATCGTGCCCCTTGCGGGACGAATTTCATCAAACTTCTGCTCGGGAGTACTCTTTCCCCTGAAGAGAAAAATTATCCCAATCCCGACAAGCAGGGCAGCAACAACGCTGCCCCATACAACCTTACTCCTCTTGACCATCAAGCCCTCCCCCTTTTGACTGAATCCATTGCGCCTCGGCAATCAGCAGATCTGCTCCGGCATTGAGAAACCCTTTTTTTGCACTCACAAGATTATCTTCGATCATCACCCAGTCGTTGAACGAGATAAGACCATTCGAATACTGCGCTGTGGCAATGGTTGCACGCTCGACAGCAGCATCAAGAAACTTTTTGCGCACCACAACCATCTGGCGGCCATCCTGAAAATCTTTCCAGCTCAGCTCCAGAACATTAAGAATCTGGAGGTATCCACTCTTTTCCTGTGCATTGCGCTGCTGCGCCACCGCTTTAGCCTTCGCCGCCCGGCCACCACCACTTCCCCCTTCGTATATCGGCAGTGAGAGTGTTACCCCGGCACTCCAGTCCACCCCGTCAAAATCCCAACGGTCAGGAGTGCTTCTGCCAACTGATGAGGTGAGGTAGAGTTGCGGGAAAAAGGCGTGTCTGGCAGCATCGAACTCATACTGTGCCGCTCTGCTACTTGCGTCAAGCTGCAGGTAGAGGGGATGCTTTTTCGCCAACGAAGCCAGTACAGGCTTTTGCGAGGTTAAGAGGCTGGCGTTAAAAGCACCCTGCACGGTGACCGGCTGATGAAGATCACGCCCAAGCGCCGAGGCAAGGGTGGTCCGGGCAAGCGCAAGCCCCCGTTCAGCCTGGGCAACTTCAAATTTAGCCTGTGCCAGATCGGCCTCCGCCTGACGCAATGAACCAATATTTTCGCGTCCTCCCTGGTATCGGAGGGTGATCAACCTGACATTCTTCTGCCGTCTCTCCGCAATTTCCACCGTAAGCCCCACAAGCTCCTGCGCCTTGAGCAACGCTGTAAATGCCGATCTCAGCGCAAAACGGACATTGGCTGAAACTGCACTGTAATTGTTTTGAGCTGCCTTGATTGCCTCTTTGGTACCGGCAACCTGGCTTGAGGTTTTGCCTCCGTCATACAGGAGCTGCTGTGCCGACAGTGAGTAAGAAAACAGCGAAGAGGAGCCACCATTCGCAACCCCTTGCTCCTGGGAACTCAACCCGAGACTGAGCCTGGGGAAAATTCCCCCTTTTGTAATACGTTTATCCGCTTCCGCCTGCTGCAACAGCGCCAGAGCAGATGCAAGATCAGGATGCGCCACTCTGGTTTCACTGACACACTGCTGCCAAGTCAGCGACTCAACAGCGTAGAGCGGCAGAGCCAGCAGAGAAAACAGCAGCACCAAGACATATATTTTCGATTTCATAAACAAAGCCATTCGATTCACCCCCTTTCTCATTGATAACCATTCCTACTCTTCGACGACAGTCGCCCAGAAAGCTTGCGCAACTGAAATTCTTTGTGAGATAAAGAGGACTTCACCTCTGCTTTGCCGGACTTCACTTGTAACAGTCAATCATTTGTCAATAGCCCATAATCAGATTTTCAAAGAGCGAGCCTCGCAGGGGATGAGCTTGCAGATGCGACTCCAGCGTTATGCCCATCAACCATGAGGCAAGAGCAACATCATAAAAATAGAGTTTTGGCAACTTGGTCAATCGCTTGCCGATATTGGCAAACCACGGTGGGAGCAAAAAAAAATATACAATGCCTCAAGCAGGGTCAGCCAGCTTCTGGCAGTCCGACATGAAAACACAAACTCAGCAGGATCGGCATGAGATGGCACCCACTCATTGTATTCAATTTGAAAGTTCAACTTGAATTATTGCATACAATAGCGATAAGTACAAAGAAAATTTTACCCTGCCAAACACTTATCCCCCCTCTCCTGTAGCAGTTTTTGCCAAGAGTCACTATATTGCTCAATTTTTCGATGATGTCGATCATTTCACCAGTTCTTCCTCTTTATGCTTGAAGCCCGTAATCTCTCACTCACTGTCGGATCCAAACAACTCCTTGCCGATACCTCATTCCGCGTCGGTGACAAAGACCATGTCAGCCTTGTTGGCCTGAACGGCACCGGAAAAACAACACTGCTGCGCCTTATCAGCGGACCATCCAAAGACTCTGCTATCATCACTGATGGACAGTTTCTCAAATCGGCCGAAACCACCATCGGTTATCTTCCCCAGGAGATATCTTTTGATGCCGACCTTGAAAGAACTGCCCTGCAGTATGCGCTTCAGGCCAACGCAAGACTGTTCGAGTTATCGGGAAAAATTACCCGGATGGAGCACGAACTCGCCCTGCCTGAACAGGATTATGAGAGCGAAGCCTACCATAGCCTGATCGAGCGATTTTCTGATGCCATGCACGAGTTTGACCATCTCGGCGGCTACACCATGCAGTCCAATGCCGAAAAGGTGCTCGCCGGTCTTGGATTCAGCGAAATAGATTTTCATAAAAAGGTGAAGGCATTCTCAGGCGGATGGCAGATGCGCCTGCACCTCACCAAGCTGCTGCTGCAGAACCCGACACTGCTCCTGCTCGATGAGCCAACTAACCACCTTGATATCGACTCACTTCGCTGGCTCGAAAATTATCTCCTCAACTACGAGCACAGCTATATCATTGTCTCGCACGACCGCTTTTTTCTCGACAAGCTCACCACCAAAACCCTTGAAATTGCCTTTGAGCGTATCAACGAATACAAGGGCAACTACTCCTACTACGAAAAGGAGAAGGCTGAGCGCTACGAGCTGATGATGGGCCAATATACCAATGACCTGAAAAAAATGGCCGAGCTGAAAGCATTTGTTGACCGCTTTCGCTACAAGGCCACCAAGGCACGCCAGGCACAGAGCCGCCTCAAACAGATGGAGAAGATGGAGAAAAACATGTTCTCGCCCGAGGAGGATAATTCACGCATCTCTTTCCGCTTTCCAAAGGCCAACCCTTCCGGACGTGAGGTGATGCGGCTTGACGGAGTCAAAAAAGCCTACCTGCTGCCCGACGGCTCCAAAAAGCAGGTGCTCAACAACATCAACCTTGAGGTGATGCGCGGCGACCGGATTGCCATTGTCGGGTCAAACGGCGCAGGCAAAACCACCTTTTGCAAAATTCTGGCCGGAGAGATCGACTTCGAGGGCAAATTGACCACAGGCCACAATGTGACCCTCAACTACTTTGCCCAGCACCAGACCGAAAACCTCGCACAAGACAAAAGCGTCTACATGGAGATGATGGACTCTGCCCCATCGTCCGAAGCACAGAAAAAGGTTCGCGATATTCTCGGCTGCTTCCTTTTCAGCGGAGATGCCGTCCAAAAAAAGATACGAGTGCTCTCAGGAGGAGAAAAATCGAGGGTCGCCCTCGCAAAAATCCTGTTGCAGGCATCGAACCTTCTGATTATGGATGAACCGACCAACCATCTCGACATGCGATCAAAAGAGATGCTGATCGACTCGCTTGAATATTATGACGGCACGCTCCTGATTGTCAGCCACGATCGCTACTTCCTCGACAGCCTTGTCAACAAAGTGGTTGAAATAAAAAACGGCTCCCTACAACTCCACCTCGGCAGCTACGCCGAATACCTTGAAACCGCCGAAAAAGCCATTGAAGCTGAGCGCAAGCTCGAAGCAACCGCAAAGCAAAAAAGCCAGTCGGCTCCTGCAAAATCTGTTGAAAAAGAGAAAGAGCTGGCCAAAAAGAGTGCCACATCCAAAAAAGACAAAAAGAGGATGGACGAGGTCGAGCATAAAATTAACCAGCTCGAACAAAAGAAAGAATCGATTGAAACCATCATGGCCAACGAAGATTTCTACCAGAAAAGCCAGAATGAGACCGCCAAAATTCTCGACGGTTACCACGTACTTTGCAAGGAGCTGAACGCACTCTTTGCCGAATGGGAGGCAGGTTCCTGAGAGGTGGCAAGCAATCGCGGTACCATTTCGTCCGTTCTGGTTCACGCTCCATCCGAGCCAAAGGAGATACTCTTCGCCGTCTTCAGGAACTTGCATCCCGGATTCCTTTTGACGACCGCATTCATACCGCAGCAACACTCAAGGATCTTGATCTTGGATTGATTCGAAGCTTCCTGAATGAGATCAAAAGCGAACTATTCGAGGAAAGCGGCGCAATGCCATTTTCAGAGCTATGTCGGCTCATGAATATTGCCAGAGGGCCCGATGAGGCGCTACGGCCGATAAATGCCGGTTTACTTTTTTTCTCAAGAGAACCCGATCGATTTTTTCCAAGGAGCTGGATAGAAGTTGTGCTCAGAAAAGACGAAGCTGGAAAAGATTTCACTGAACGTTATTTCAAAGGGCCTTTGCATATACAGTTACGGGACGCTCTCTCTTTCATCAAGGGCTCTACCATTGAAGAGCATGTCAGAAAAATATCCGATAGAGCTGAAGCTGAACGTTTTTTCAACTTCCCCTACATCGCTGTAGAAGAAGCGCTTGCCAATGCCGTCTATCACAAAAGCTACGAATCCGGCGCACCAATCGAAATACAGATCTGGAATGATAAAATAGAGATTTTGAGCTTTCCGGGGCCTTTGCCACCTGTAACAGCAACCATTCTTGCAAAAAATCAAAGAGTCGTCGCCCGGGATTACCGCAACAGAAGAGTTGGAGATTTTTTAAAAGAGCTTCATTTAACTGAAGGCAGAGGTACTGGCATACCAACCATTAATAGAGCCATGAAAAACAATGGTTCACCTGATCCTGTACTGGAGACTGACGAGCACTGTTCCTATTTTTTGACAGTTTTCCCCATTCACGAGCAAGCGAGTGTCGAAGATAGTGTCGAAGTTGCAATAGTGAGATACTGCCAAAGGGCAAGAAGCAAGAACGAAATACTTGATTATCTGGGACTTTCAATACACACAAATAACTTTAACCGAAATGTCTTGCCTGCCATTGAAAAAAAATGGATTGCAATGACATTGCCAGATAAACCTACCAGTAAAAATCAGCGTTATCTGATTACAGAACAAGGGAGGCAACTTCTGGCTGGTACCCTTCAGTAAGATGCATCTAAAGTTACTCGTTCGAAAACACACACCACATACATGGGGACGGCCATTGTATCCCCCAAGTGAGCCATTTGTGATCGGGAACTAAATTATTCACTGTTACTCGTCACTGCATCCTGCTGCACCGGCATAGAGATAGCTCACGACCTCGGCGTTACTGCGCATTTGTTGTTCATGACCAGCATACAACACCACTTTTTTTGCGACACGTTCGCCAAAAATGGCCGCCACTTTGTTGAGCTGGATAAACGACTCCTGATTGATGCTCTGCGATGACTTGATTTCGAAGAGCCTGATCATGTTTCCCTCCTCCAGCAGAACATCAACTTCCAGTCCGCTGCTGTCGCGATAAAAATGGAGATTCGTCTGCAAGCCAGCATTAATGCGAGCCTTGAGCATTTCAAGAACCACCAGGTTTTCAAATAGCGATCCCCGCAAAGGGTGAGCTTGCAGGTGCGACTCCTGCGTTATTCCGATCAGCCAGGAGGCCAGACCCACATCGTAAAAATAGAGTTTTGGTGACTTTGTCAATCGTTTTCCGGTGTTGGTAAACCATGGGGGAAGTAAAAAAACAACATAAGAGGCCTCAAGCAGGGTAAGCCAGCTTTTTGCTGTCGCGCTCGAAACCCCGGCATCAGCAGCAAGAGAGTGCAGATTGAGCAGTTGTCCCACTCTTCCTGCTGCCAGACGGACAAAGTTTTCAAATGCACGTATCTGGCGTAATTGTAGCAACTCCCGTAAATCGCGTTCAACATAAGTGGCAAAATAATCTCCGAGCATGACTGCCGGATCAAGATGATCGGCATAAATACGTGGATAACCACCAGTGTGCAGGAGATGGTCAACGCCAGTGGGTTGCCCTGCATCACACAGTTCAGCAACAGATAAGGGCAACAGCTTCAGCAATGCGGTTCTTCCGGCTAGTGACTGACTAATATGACGGTTCAGTTCAAATTGATGGCTTCCCGTCAGAATAAATTCACCCGCAGTGTTGTGTTCATCAACACGAACCTGAATCCATGAAAGCAACTCAGGTACACGCTGCACTTCATCAAGAATGGCACCCTTCGGAAACTGGGCCAAATATCCTGCGGGATCCTGCTGTGCAAAATGACGGGTATCGGGCCGCTCCAGATTGCTGTAAGGTTTTTCAGGAAACGCTGTTCTGCAAAGAGTGGTTTTTCCTGATTGCCTGGGGCCGGTAAGCGTTACAACCGGATATTGTGAGGCCCGACTTTGCAGGGTCGGCATGAGATGACGTGCAATCATACTGTGCAATAATATAGTTCAACTTTAATATTGCATAAGCGAGAGCAAAAAACAAGGTAATTTTTCAATCATGTTTTTTTGCGCGTTTGCAATGTATGTGTTAACAACAGCGGGCCGTCGCAAATTCTCTTGAAAAGTTCATCACTTACCGGCTCTTTCGGCTTAAAACATTTTATCAGGTGAGTCGCTTTGTCAATTCTTGACTGCCAGTAGACGATATAACTTGGCTGTTTTCGAAGGTGTGGATATGGAACAGCTCAAACGGTGGTACAACAAGGGGAGAATTGACCTGACGCTGAAGGCCGATGGGAGAACCTTTTTGTTTGAGTTCAAGGTGACCGACAAGGAGCCCCTTGAGCAGACCAAAAAAATGAAATATTACGAAAAATACGCAGGGGAACGCTACCTGATTGGCATCGTCTTTGAGCCCAGGCCAAGAAACGTCAGCAAGTTTGATTGGGAGATAATCTGGGTATCGTAAAGATGTTTTCGGCATCCCGAACAGGCTCTCTCAGCGACAATTCGTATCGTTCTCATATCGCTTTGGCAAGATCGAACAACTGTTGTGTCGTAAGTTGCAGCGGGAGTGCCTCAACATCAGGGGCAAGCCGGTAACGCTCTTTTCCGGGATAGACCACAATTTTTCGGGAAGGGTTGAGGTCGGCACAGGCTGAATGAAATCCGCGCTCCAGTTTTGGGGTCATACTGCGTTTTATCTCAATCGCCCACAAGTTTCCGTTTGGCCATGAGAGCAGGAGGTCAATCTCTGCGCCTCCTGCGCTCCGGTAAAAAGATCCCTGGACATCATCAGTGGCGGCCACGAGAATGTTTTCAATAACAAAGCACTCCCAGCTTTGCCCAATAACAGGATGAGAGAGAAGGCTCTCCTTGTCGGGGATGGCGAGCAGTGCGTGTAAAAGTCCGCTGTCACGCACAAAGACTTTTGGTGACTTGACCAGACGCTTGCCAATATTGCTATGCCATGGGGCCAGACGGCGAACAAGCAACAAATCGACCAGCAAGTCAATATAGCCGTTAATGGTTTTGACATCGACACCAAGGTTTCGGGCAAACTGGGCACTATTGAGCAGTCCACCCTGTTGCCAGGCGAGCATGACCCAGAATCTCCGTAACGTTTCGGCGGCAATGCGCGGGCCAAACTGGGGGATATCGCGTTCGAGGTAGGTGCGAATAAAATTCTTTCGCCACTGAAAACTTCCAGCAGATGTTTGGGCAAGCAGACTGTCAGGAAAACCGCCCCGAACCCACAAGTCATCAACGGGAAGCGCACCTGTCTCGATAACATCAAAAGGGGGAAGCTCCAGATAGGCAATCCGGCCTGCGAGAGTCTCACCGGATTGTTTGAGCAGGTCGAGGGATGCCGAGCCCAGAAGCAGGTATTGCCCGTTGTTACGACCTGCACGGCGGGCACTGTCGATAAGACCTCGAAGAAGGGGAAAAAGGGCGGGAAGACGATGCACCTCATCGAGAATCACAAGCCGATCCTGATGGTCAGAAAGATAGAGTTCCGGATGTGCCATTTTGGCCCGATCCTCTTCCGATTCGAGATCAAGATAATGTGCATTCGGCCAGGTGTGGCCGATTTCGAGCGCCAGGGTTGTTTTTCCAACCTGACGAGGCCCAAGCAGCACCACAGCCGGAAACTGGGCAAGGGCGGCAAGGAGCTTATGGTGAAGAGTCCTGAGAATCATCCTGTCAATTATAGATATTCACTCCATGATTTGCATGGTTAATGACAGAAATATAACAAAACGAGCATTGCTCACAAGATTCTTACGATAAGAACGCGATATGATGAACGTGACATTTGTGATCGGAAAACAAGAATCACCCGATGCTATTCTGGATGACCGGGCGAGCAATGTTGCCTGTTTTCCCTTTCCACGTTTACGACTCAAGAGCTTGCTTTGCATATTTGGCAAATTGGCCAACAGCGGAGAATCATAAAAACATCGGCAATTTTTATATATTTCCTGTAGTAACGGGCTATAATGAAAAAGATAAACTGATTGTATCATCGGCAAAAAAATGATCACTGAAACGCCTTCACGTCTTGAGCCCTGCCTGCCGGAGACCCTGGAACCGGGGATTGTTGACCTGATTGCTGCACTGTCGACATCAGCCGAAAAATTAGGAGCCCGCCTCCATCCTGCAACCGCAGGAAGTCTCGCCGATCTTGTCAGGGTCATGAATTGCTACTACTCCAATCTTATTGAGGGACACAATACAAAACCACGAGAGATTGCAGATGCGCTTCAGAACCTTTTCAATGCGGATGGTGAGAGGCGAAATCTCCAGAGAGAAGCCATAGCTCATATTCGTGTACAGCGGGAGATTGACACCATGTATGCTGCAGGGTTACTGGCAGATGCAGCTTCAAGCCAGTTTATCCGTTGGTTGCACAGGGAGTTTTATAAGGATCTCCCAGAGTCAATGCGCTCTATGGAAAGAAAAGAGGTCAAAATCCTTATTGTGCCTGGAGAGTTCCGAAACAAGCCGCTTCATGATGTCTCTATCGGTCGGCATCTTCCTCCAGAGAGCAGTGCCGTTGAATCTTTTATGGATTATTTCGAGAAGCACTATAACTTCACGCCTCTTGGCAAAGGGATGCGCCTGGCAGCCATGGCCTCTGCGCATCACCGGTTTAACTATATTCATCCCTTTCCTGACGGCAATGGCCGTGTCAGTCGCCTCATGAGTCATGCAATGGCGCTTCAGGCTGGTGTGGGTGCTCATGGCCTCTGGTCAGTGTCGCGAGGTCTTGCCCGTGGCCTTGAAAGCCGAATGGATTATATGAGCATGATGGATTATGCCGATATGCCTCGTCAGGGAGATCTTGACGGGCGGGGAAATCTAAAGGCGAGATTCCCCGTGGAGAGGTGAGCAGGATTACCGGGCTGAAAGAGAGAACTGCAAGGACATTGCTTGCATCATTACTTGAAAACGGCATACTTGGTTCAGAGAGCCCAAAAGGATCCCTCTCACTTCGTTTCCCCGTCGGGGCGGCTGAAACATTGTTTCCAAACCTTTTCCCGTCGATCTAAAATGTAGCGAAGCATCTGCCTTCTCTCTGGAACAAGTGTCCACGATATCCGTTATCAGCCTTTAAGCAACCGGTCAGTCAGCATTGTCATAAAATCCCGACGCGTCGAGACAGACATAAGCACATAAACCTCCTGCGGCATAACCTCATAGATAACTCTTGTTTGCCCGACGAACCTCTCCCGAATCCCTTGCAAGCCAAGCTTGACTGCCTCATCAGGAACAAAACCTGCAAAAGGGAACTCTCCTATATTTCGTAAAACCTCTTTGTATTGAAGCTCTGAATCGTTCCACACCTTCGCACCAAATTTAATCCTCACCTGTTTTCTGATTTCACGATAATCATCTTTCGCAGAGTCGAGGACAAAAACTGAATGCGCCACTACTTCTCCCCCTCCATCTCAGTAAAAAAATTCTCAACCGCCTGAAATTTCCCTTCAGCAATCTCTTTTTTACCCATGTTGATCATTTTCAAAAAAGCCATGGTCTCAATCTGCTCTTCATAAGTGCGAATGTCCATGACCACTATTTTAGCTTCGCCATTCTGGGTGACAATAAGCGGGCTCCGATTCTCTTCAAAATCCCTTACAATCTCGGCAGCATGAGATTTAAGGTATGATATCGGGCGAACCCTTTCTGAGAGCTTCATGTTGATTCCTCTATGTGAACACGTAACCAAAAGACTAAATATAGACTAAATTCAGATTTTTTCACAGAGTCACATCAAGATGACTGAGGTCTATGCAAAAGTTCTTTAATTTCCCTCCGCTTGGGATAATAAACGTGCCCTTCTTATGCGTATGGGAAGGCACGTTGCCAAGCGAAGATTTTATTGAGTAAGCGGTCTTCCTTTATACGGTCTTCCAGCAACTCAGGATTTATTTTGTTGAGACTGAGTACCTGAACGTGATGAGCGACAGGAAATGATCTGAAAATTATTCAACAATCAAACAATACGAATACCAAAATTGCAAAACAAAAACACTTTGCTTTTCTGTTTTGCAAAGCTTTTGCGTAGACTGAAATGTGTGGTTGGCACGTTTAATTCCCTACTCTCTCGGCTCAACTCATGAGAAAACTATCCCCTATTGAAGAGACACCTGAAGTTTCTTTCCCAGCGCGTCGGCATAACGAAAAAGGGTAGAGAGCCTTATATCCTCGGAATGATTTTCAATACGTGAAATTGCTGATTTTTTCGTATTCAACTTTCCGGCAAGTTCTTCTTGTGTAAACCCTGCACGCTCTCTTGCATAGCGCAGGAGTTCACCGATTTTGAATTGCTCATAACCTTCGTCAAAGGTCTTGGCAAATTCAAGATCCTTTCGTTGTTCAATATATCGTTGCAGATCATCCATGAATATTTCCTCCTGAGATACTCTTTCTTTCGTTGTTCCGCCAGAGTTAATTTCAGATGCCGGTGTTTTTTGACTTTTTTTTGCAAACCCATTCGTCAAAACCACGAACGAACCTTCATCAAGAAAGCCTAAAAGCCTGAAGGCATTATTGCCCAGTTTTGCGCGGACTTCCCATATATCGTCACTGTTTTGTTTTGCAGTTTTTTAAAGTATTCGCCCGATACAGCAGGAAGTTCTTTAATCAGTTGCAATACCCATAAGACGTTCTGCGCCTCTTTTGCCGAGAGGGAATTCAGAAATTCCGCTACCGGCTTTTTTCCTGAAGAGGTAGTAAAAAAATGATGTTGCGCATGGATTAAGTTAACATAACGGTTAACTAATTACAAGGCGGAAAAATGCACGGGTTGCTGCGTGGTCGGCAATTTTTTCCTCTTATCGCTCACCTATGGCATGGCAACCATAGGGCTTTGCCTTTTGAGCAGCTTATTGCCCAATGCCGAAACAATTGTGAGTCCTCAAGCTGTCCCGACGGCAGCACTGTGAAATGGCTCCTCCGCAAGGTTGCTGATGCTCCCTGCGCCGGACAGAAACGATCTTTGTAAGCGTTAGAGAATAACTGTAACAAGATACGCCAAAGCCATCAATACTGAGTTATATGATAACGCATTATTAAAAAATGAATTTCATGATAAATAGAACTATAGAATAGTGTCTAATCACAACTCAATTGTTACAGTTATTTATTAACAAGCGCTTTGCTTTGCTGAGTATGTTTTTTTGAACATTTTTTTACACCACGTTACCAACCGTTGAAATGCTAATCAAGACCACAAATACCTAAATCGCCAAACAAAAACACTTTGCTTTTTTGTTTGGCAAAGCTTTTGCGTAAACTGAAGTGTGTGGTTGGCGTGTTTAAGTCTCTACTCTCTCGGCTCAACTCATCTCTATGGCACATCAATCGTTACGACCGGCCGCCCATCTTCTGGGTTGAAAAATTCTGCTTCAGCACTTCTTTCATTCAATGAAACGACACTAACAAGTATGCGGGATATATCCTCTTCTGACCTTAAAACGATACTTCATTCTAAGCGTGCAAATATTTACTATCTGGAGCACTGCCGGGTTTTGGCTAATGGTGGTCGTGTAGAGTATTTAAACGATGCTGGCAAAGAATCTCTTTATTGGAACATTCCAATTGCCAATACAACAACCGTACTTCTTGGAACAGGAACATCAATCACACAGGCAGCCATGCGAGAGTTAGCAAAAGCTGGCGTTTTAGTTGGTTTTTGTGGAGGAGGAGGAACACCCTTATTCAGTGCAAATGAATTTGATCTTGAAGTTTCCTGGTTTTCTCCTCAGTGTGAATATCGACCTACAGAATACTTGCAAGCGTGGGTACAGTTTTGGTTCAATGACGTGCAGCGACTCAAAGCAGCCAAAACCTTACAACTAAAAAGACTGAACTTCATTTGTTTTCAATGGGAAAAAAAAGAGTTACGAAATGAAGGATTTGTCGTCGATAGTGCTGAACTGAAATTATTATTGGATAAATTTGCTGTAGAAATCCCTTTGGCGCAAGACACCATGCAGTTACTTACCATGGAAGCGCGCCTCAGTAAACTGCTTTTTAAGGTTGCTGTTAAAGCTGTTGACTATGGTGATTTCACAAGATCCAAAAGGGGGCAAGGTACTGATCCAGCGAACAGATTTCTCGATCATGGAAATTATCTGGCTTATGGATTGGGTGCCACAGCAACTTGGGTATTAGGATTGCCTCACGGATTAGCTGTGTTACATGGTAAAACTCG
>CAIOLC010000171.1 GCA_903859055.1 uncultured Chlorobiaceae bacterium
CCACCAACAAGAAAACCCAAACACCCAAGCGCACCTTGAAGAGCCACCACACCATAATCCACGGCGACAGCCGACAGATGAACCTCCTCGCTGACAGGTCGATGCATCTTGTTGTCACCTCACCGCCCTACTGGCAGCTCAAGGACTACGGGACGGAGAACCAGATCGGCTTTCACGAGAGTTACGAGAGCTCATACCCTCACGCCGTCCCAAACAGCCTCAACATCCTCAAATCATTCTCAAACAACAACCTGATTCTTCTGGGTCTATGCCCGCAGTTGTGCATGACGTTGGGGTGTCCCATACCGCAGCTTATGATTTCGAGCAAGCCTGATTTTTTGCATCCCCTTGCCGCCGCAGAGGTAGCAGGTGACATCCACTTCGGCTGATGGTTCGGTGTAGGGGAAAAAGCTTGGGCGGAACCGGAGTTTGGCGTTAGGGAAGCGAAAAGTTATACAATTTGCGCTTTCAATTCTTTATTTGTATAATATCCTATGATCTATCGCAAACTAACAGCAACCCTTCAGCGGTTGGCCAAAACATTTCCTGTTATCGCAATAACCGGGCCTCGGCAGTCAGGAAAAACAACGTTGGCAAAAGCCGTTTTTGCCGATAAGCCATACATAACCCTTGAAGACCCTGCAGAACGTGCCTTTGCCTTTGAAGATGCCAAAGGGTTCCTTCACCGGTTTCGTGATGGAGCCATCTTCGATGAAGCTCAACGATGGCCGGATCTCTTTTCATACCTTCAGGGCATGGTTGATGAAGAGCCGATTCCCGGAAAATTCATTCTGACCGGTTCACAGCAATTCGGACTGCTCGCCGGAGTCAGCCAGTCTCTTGCCGGTCGCGTTGGTATGACCGCTCTGCTCCCCTTGTCCATTTCAGAACTTCCGGCAGCATCGCAATCGTCACTATCGCTCGACACGCTGATCATAAAGGGTTCTTATCCAGCTCTTCATGTGAGGGAGATATCGCCTGCCGACTGGTTTGCAAGTTACATCGCCACCTATATCGAGCGGGATATCCGGCAGGTGTTACGAGTTCATGATTTATCGGTATTCCAGCGCTTTGTGCGTCTCTGTGCAGGTCGAAACGGACAACTGCTTAACCTTAATGCACTGGCGGGTGAAACAGGTGTTTCCCAGAAAACAGCCCGTTCATGGCTCTCTGTTCTGGAATCAAGCTACATTGTCCATCTGCTCCCGCCATACTTTCGAAACTTCGGAAAGCGACTTATAAAAACGCCAAAACTCTATTTTTTGGATCAGGGTCTCGCTTGTTGGCTGCTTGGTATCCGTTCGCATGAACACCTTGCTCTACATCCCATGAGAGGAGCAATTTTTGAATCATTCATTATCAGCGAGTTTCTCAAATCCCGCTATAACCGAGGGCTGCCTCCCGATCTCTACTTCTGGCGTGACAATAATGGGCTTGAAGCGGATATTGTTTTTGAACGTGGCACAAAACTGCAAACAGTGGAAATAAAATCAGGCCAGACCATCACAGGTGACTATATCCGCGCAGGGCTCAAAGCCGCACGATTTGCTGGAGAAGAGGCGCTTCAGCCCTGGCTGATCTATGGAGGTGATGATTCCTATGAGCGCAACGGGGTCACAATCATGAGTTGGCGCGACTGCGAAAAATGGGCCGAGCCTGAATAAAAGGGTGTTGCATGGGTGCTGGCGATAGAGAGTACCTTCAAGAGCCAGCACACCATAATGGATTGTACCAGATGATGATCAGTATGGTGACAGTGTCCAATTTTCTATAATTAACCGATCCGTGACTCTGGTAAACGCTTTATCTCCCGTGACAAGAACGGCATTGACTGCCTGAGCATGAGCCGCAATCATAAGGTCAAGTGGTGAGAGCGTCACACCTGCGGTTTCGCACTTGGTTCGAAGATCACCATAGAAGACGGCAAC
>CAIOLC010000172.1 GCA_903859055.1 uncultured Chlorobiaceae bacterium
GATAAGGATTCTCGTCAATAAGGATTTTCAGGGTTTCAAGGCCTGCGGTCAGTGCCAGCGGGTTACCTGAAAGGGTACCTGCCTGATAGACATCGCCGAGCGGAGCAACACGCTCCATGATCTCACGTTTGCCGCCGAAAGCGCCCACCGGAAGCCCTCCGCCGATAATCTTGCCCATGGTGGTCAAATCAGGCGTAACGCCGTACAGGCTCTGCGCGCCGCCAAGAGCCACGCGGAAACCGCACATCACTTCATCAAAAATCAGGACAATGCCTTCCTGATCGCAGAGTTCGCGAAGTGCGGCAAGGAAGCCCGGCTGGGCCGGGATAACACCGGTATTGCCCGCGACAGGCTCAATAATGATAGCGGCAACCTGACCCTTGTTCTCGTTAACAAGCAGTTTTACCGACTCAATATCGTTGTAGGTCGCATTCAGTGTATCCATCGCGGTGCCTTTGGTCACGCCAGGGCTGTCGGGAGCACCGAGTGTCAGAGCACCTGAACCAGCCTTGATGAGGAAACTGTCGCCATGGCCATGGTAGCACCCCTCGAATTTGATGATTTTATCGCGGCCAGTATAGCCACGTGCAAGGCGGACTGCCGACATGGTGGCTTCCGTACCGCTATTGACCATACGCACCATCTCAAGCGAAGGAACTATTTTGCAGAGAAGCTCGGCAATTTCGATCTCCATCTCAATCGGGGTGCCAAAACTGGTGCCGATATTTTTCAGCGTGTACTCGAGCGCTGCGGTTATTCTCGGATGCATGCTGCCAAGAATAAAGGGACCCCATGAACCAACATAGTCAAGGTAGGTGTTGCCGTCAACGTCGGTCATGTATGCCCCCGACCCTTTCGCCATGTAGATTGGAGTTCCGCCAACCGATTTGAATGCTCGCACCGGAGAATTTACGCCGCCGGGGATAAACTTCTTTGCTTTTTCAAAGAGTTCAACTGATTTGGTGATTTGAGGCATGTCGGAAAATGCAGTTTAGGATTGAAACAAGAGGTCACAAAAAGAAATAAAATGGTGGGTCAAGATAGAAATACTCCAGAAGATATAAAACCCCAAAAAAAAGAGAGGGCCAAGCTACTTCTGAAGAATTTGTGAGACGATAGCAAGATTTTTTCGTGATCTGTAGTGGTCAAGATGCAGAGCACAATACTCTTGCAGCAGTTCGCAAACAGTGTCAATATCGCCAGCCTCTGACACAATGGCTCCAACAGCAGAGAGTGCGCTTGATGCCAGGGCATTCAGCAATAAAGCAATGCGCGCCGGAAGAAGCCTTTTTTTTCCAAAACCAGAGCCAGCCGCAGCAGGCAATGCCAGCCCACCGGGATTCATCACAAAATAGAGTTCCGAAAGCTTCATAGTGGTTATTGCAGAAGCAATCTCCTCTCCACTAAAGAGACATTTACGAAGAGAGGGCTGAAAACCAAGCAGCGAGACAAAACGCAGAAGAAACCAGGCGTAAAGCTGCCGAAAATCGGTATGCGGACGATAGAGCTGCTCAAGGGTAGTGGCCAGCAGGGTAAAAAGTGGAATGTTTTTTTCATCTCCATCGGTCGTCTGCTTGAGAAGATCAATAATCCTGTAAAGAATTGCGAAACGCTCAAGATCGGAGGCGGGAACCATTGGGCTTAAAACAAGGTTGCCATCACTGACAAGCTGAATATCCCGGCCATCTCGTTTGTAGAGCACAATATCGACCACATTTCCCGGGCTGAAAAGGGAGGAGAGCCTGTTCTTGGGGTTCCGCGCCCCTTTGACAATGACCGACATTTTACCGAACTCACGGGTGTAGAGCAAACATATTTTCGACTGGTCGCGGTATTTAGTTTCCCGTAAAATAACCGCACGGGTTTTGACTATCACAGCCTGAACTTTTATATGTTGGGAAATATATTTATATACAAAAACATGGCCACACTATGGCTACAGACTTTTTTTAACCATAGACAATCGCTGGAAAACAGCAGTAAAAACTCGAATAATCAAGGAGAACTATAGAGATGCCAACCTACCAGTATCGATGCAAAAGTTGCGGAAATGAACTTGAAATAGTCCAGAAAATAAGCGATAACTCTCTCACCATCTGCCCGAAATGTGAAAAAGAGAGCTTTGAACGGGTCATATCAGCCGATGGTGGATTTGTGCTCAAGGGCTCAGGATTTTATAAAACCGACTACAACAGCAGCAAACCTCCAGCAGCTCCAAGCCCCTGTGCTACCGGTGCCTGCGCTGGCGGCTCCTGCCCGATGGCTTCATAGTGCCAGCTTCACGGGTGCGGTATCCATGCCGCTGATGAGAGAGAGCGCAACCGGATGCCAAAAGTCCTAGAATTCACCCATGAAAGCGATTCCAGAAAAGCCTTCCCGCCTTACGGAAGGCTTTTCTGCTGTTTAAAAGGATTTTCCATCTCTCTCCAGACAAAGTTTGACAGATTGATACTCCCGTCGCCACTGAAGCTCGCCGGGTACTGCTTTCCCTCGACGCCCCCCACAACCTTTACCCGACGGAGAAGACCCTCCTTGAAAAACATCCGGATCATATCCCCGCTCGAAGAGTTGATACCGGCGGGCTTTAGCTTCTCATCGTAGAGGTGATAGAGAATTTCTGCCTGACTCTCAAGAGATATATCGGTTATTTTTGAGCGGTCGCTTAATCGAAGCAGCATACTCTTTGCGCTGAACTGATCGTACACCCCGGAAGAAACTGCAAGACTATCCTGCACCGCAAAAAAGGCGTTGCCCTGTACCGCAACCTCATCAATACTCCGGCGTTTGCGACTGCGACCCAGCTCCTTGAGATGGAGAAGAATCTTCTCTCCACTGATCTGCTGACGATCGTGCCATACAAGCACATCATCGTAGAGGGCAATCTGACTGGCAGCCCTGTCGAGTGTGGCTCGCCTCGCTTTGCCCGCAAGAGAGTTATCGAGCATCCTTCCTCGAACATTGCCGCTTAACTCTCCAACTCCCCTGTCGGGGTAGTAAATCCCATTATCACCATAAATTTCAACTGAACTATCGGTAAAAAAGACATTGCCTTTCAGCACGATCTTGTTCTCCCGCCCGTAGTCAGTAGCGCTGTCGCACTTCAGTGTCAGTGTATCATGGCGGAACACCACGTTACCAGTGACAGCTCTGAAACTGCCGTGCGCAGCCTCACCTCCCTCAATGATATCAGCGTGCTGGAGAATAATTTTCTTTTTCTCCGCATGGAGTGTATTATAATCACGAACCGGGAGCATCACCGCCTGAAAGAGGAAAAAAAGAGCGATCAGGAGCGGAACTGAAAAAACTTTTCGCATGGTCAGGCAGATATCGATTAATGGCATCCCGAAAATTGCTTCTCCTCCAATGTAACAAAGCTTTGTTTTCACTGTGAAAAAATTGCTGTTACCAATATTGAAAAGCCGCTCAAAAATTCCCAAAAAATGGGACGGAGCCACAGCAGGGTGTGGCCATGCTGGATCGGGTGCTGCATGATTGAGCAAGGCCTTGCCAAAATTACTCCGTTCACTCTTTTTCTTTATGATGAATTTTCGGTAGTTTAGGGAAGGCGCAATCGAGAAATTGACTAATGGAACAATGCTATGTACTGGGACATAAAAAAAGTAAAGCCACTGCCCGACTATAAAATTTACGTAGAAACTGTGGCTGGCAGAAAAGGTATCTTTGATGTTACCCCTTATCTTGATTTCGGGGTTTTCAGTGAACTTCGGGACATCAACTATTTTAATCAGGCAAGTGTAAAAAATGGTTCGGTCACCTGGCCCCACCAGCAGGATATTCCCCCTGAAACACTACTTGAGGGGATGCTGCCTGTTGACAAGGCTCCTTGATTCGGCTTTGCTTGTGAGGATGTAAAGCCGCAAACGGCTTATGCCTTTTTATGCATAACAGTGACGCTTCACGAAAGATTCAAGGCCACTGTTGCTGGTACAGTCCTTTGATGTGACGGGTTGCTCTTATTTTCCCTATCAGCTTTATGGTGCTCTTGAGGGCCTTTACAATGCAGGCATACCTGTCGGCCTTGGCTTTAGACAACTCACCTTCCAGAACAAACCATTGATCAGATCCAGAATAAATTATACACATGGCCAGAACAACCGCATCAAAAGAGATAAAAGAAGAGCCCATAGAAAAACAGCTCTGGAAAGCCGCCGACAAGCTGCGCAAAAACATTGATGCCGCAGAATACAAGCATGTCGTGCTCGGCCTGATGTTTCTCAAATACATCTCCGACTCTTTTGAGGAGATGTACGCTAAACTTCAGACAGGTGAAGGTGAATATGCCGGAGCCGATCCGGAAGACAAGGATGAGTACAAAGGAGAAAACATTTTCTTTGTCCCCCAGCAAGCACGCTGGTCATTTTTGCTGACAAGTGCCCGCCAGTCGGATATTGGCATCCTTGTTGATGAGGCAATGGATATTATTGAAAAGGAAAATCCCATGCTCAAGGGCGTCCTGCCCAAGGTCTATGCACGCCAAAACCTCGATCCCGCAAGCCTTGGCGGTTTGATTGACCTCATGAGCAATATTGCACTCGGTGATGCCAAGTCACGGAGCCGCGACGTGCTTGGTCACGTCTTCGAATACTTCCTCGGTGAATTCGCTCTCGCCGAAGGCAAACAGGGCGGGCAGTTTTACACCCCGCGCAGCATTGTTGAACTGCTTGTCTCCATGCTTGAGCCCTACAAAGGCCGGGTTTTGGACCCCTGCTGTGGTTCCGGTGGCATGTTTGTGCAGTCCGAACGATTTATTACCGAGCATCAGGGGCGTGTAAAGGATATCTCTATCTACGGTCAGGAGAGCAACCAGACCACCTGGCGGCTGGCAAAGATAAACCTCGCCATTCGCGGCATCGACAGTTCACAGGTCAAATGGAACAACGAAGGCTCCTTTCTCAACGACGCCCATAAAGACCTCAAAGCTGATTACGTTATAGCCAATCCCCCTTTCAACGACAGCGACTGGAGCGGTGAGCAACTGCGTGGTGATGGCCGCTGGAAATACGGCATTCCGCCTGCAGGCAATGCCAACTTCGCTTGGTTACAGCACTTTATCTTTCACCTTGCCCCGAATGGCATTGCCGGTGTCGTGCTTGCCAATGGTGCACTCACCAGTAAAAGCAGCGGCGAAGGCGATATCCGAAAATCCATGATAGCCGACGGCAACCTGATTGACTGCGTTGTCAACCTGCCCGCAAAACTCTTTCTGAACACCCAGATTCCTGCCGCGCTCTGGTTTCTGAACCGGGCAAGGAACAACGGCCACCCGCGCAAGAACGAAATTCTCTTTATCGATGCCCGTAACCTGGGCCACCTCATCAACCGCCGTACCCGTGAACTTTCGGGTGACGACATTGACCTCATTGCCGAAACCTACCACGACTGGCGAACCGGCGAAGGTGAGTATGAGGATGAAAAAGGCTTTTGTGCCTCCGTCCCGTTGGGACGAGTGCAGGAACTCGACTACGTGCTCACACCGGGGCGCTACGTTGGTCTCGCTGAAGAAGAGGATGACTTTAATTTTGCTGAACGCTTTGCTGCACTGAAGGCTGAATTTGAATCGCAGTTGGCGGAAGAGGCTGAGCTGAACAAGGCAATTATAGAGAATTTGGCGAGGATAAAAATATGAACACGCAGCTCAACACAACAGAGTACAGGGAGTTTCTCAAGGAACTCAAAATCCGGATTCAATCAGCACAACTCAAAGCAGCGGTATCGGTCAATCAGACTATGCTTCAGTTGTACTGGGATTTGGCTGAACGCATTATTGCCCGCCAACAGGCATCGGCCTGGGGTGACGGCATTCTCGTGCAGATAAGCCACGACCTGCAATCTGAATTTCCTGATATGAAAGGGTTTTCCGTGCGCAACCTGAAATATATGCGCCAGTGGTATCGGTTCTGGTCAGGAACGAATGCAATTGCGCAACAAGCTGTTTCGCAATTGGATAAACCTGCAATTGGGCAACAGCCTGTTGCCCAAATACCGTGGAGTCACAACCTTGTCATCATCAGCAAAATCAAAGAGCAGGGTGAAGCGCTCTTTTATGTGCAGCAAACCATTCAGAACAATTGGTCGCGGGCTGTTTTGACCCATCATATCGAAACCCGCCTCTACCAGCGCGAAGGTAAAGCAATCACCAACTTTAAGGCAACCCTGCCAGCCCCGCAATCGGATTTGGCCCAGCAAATCCTCAAAGACCCCTATAATTTCGATTTTCTCTTGTTGCGCAAAAAGCACGACGAAAAAGAGCTTGAAGAGGCATTGATAGAGCATGTCACCCGATTTTTACTGGAACTCGGCGCAGGCTTTTCATACATCGGGCGGCAGTACAAGCTGGAAGTCGGTGGCGACGAATTTTTTATCGACCTCTTGTTCTACCACACCCGCTTGCACTGTTTTGTGGTGATTGAGCTCAAGGCGGTAAAGTTCAAGCCGGAGTTTGCCGGAAAACTGAATTTTTATGTCTCGGCGGTTGATGGTATCCTGAAAACCGAACAGGACAACCCCACCATTGGCATCATTATATGCAAGTCAAAAAATGACGTGGTGGTGGAATATGCTCTCAAGGATATTCACAAGCCGATTGGTGTCAGTGAATACCTGATTACCAAAAACCTGCCCATAGAATTTCAGTCATCCCTGCCGAGTATCGAGCAGATTGAGGCGGAGTTGGGAGGTGGCGATGAGTGAAGGTTTGAGGGGGTGGCGGGAATGTAAGCTTGGTGATATTGCTGTAAAAATCGGAAGCGGAGCAACACCTGCAGGTGGAAGTAATGCCTATAAGCAATCCGGAATATCGTTGATAAGAAGCCAAAACATATTGGATTTTAAGTTTTCAAATAGTGGGTTGGCATTTATTGATGAGGTTCAGGCTTATGAACTTAGAAATGTGAGTGTTGAAGAAAATGATGTTCTTTTAAATATCACAGGAGATAGTGTAGCCAGATGTTGTATTGTGCCTAAAGCTGTATTACCTGCAAGAGTTAACCAGCATGTTGCTATAATTCGTTTAAATGATCGCGCAGCAAGCTACTCTTTCATTTATTACTTACTTCAGGCAAAAAAAGAAGACCTGTTAATGCAATCGGAAATTGGCGCAACTCGAAAAGCATTAACCAAGGGCATGATCGAAGAATTAGAGATTTTGATTCCTCCTCTTCCAGAACAAAAAGCCATTGCGAATATCCTCAGCAGCCTCGACGAC
>CAIOLC010000173.1 GCA_903859055.1 uncultured Chlorobiaceae bacterium
ATGACCAAAACAGCAAAAATAATGAAGATGAGTCGTGTGCTATTGTTCAATTGTCATACGGCTCTCTTCGTTGTCATAACTCTTTTTCTCTATTGTAGTCCGGTATTGGCCCAAAAGCCCAAAGGTGCCCCTGATGGCGGGAAATTGCTTGATATGACCTATGTTTTTGATGAAAATACCATTTATTGGCCGACAGCCGAGCCATTCACCCTGTCAAAGTTGGACTGGAAAGTCAATGCGGGTGGCTGGTGGTACGCATCCAACAATTATGGTGCTTCTGAACATGGCGGTACTCATGTGGATGCGCCTGTTCATTTTGCCGAGAAGGGGAGAACCATCGATCAGATACCCCTGAACGAATGGATTGGGCAGGCAGTGAAAATTGATGTGGTCTCAAAATGTTTAAAGAACCGGAATTATCAGTTGACGGTAAAAGATGTGCAACAATGGGAAGAAAAAAATGGCAGACTGCCCGAGAATGTATGGGTTCTTATGTATACAGGTGTTGATACCAGATATTATCCCGACAGAAAAAAAGTTTTGGGGACGGCAAAAACCGGAAAAGAGGCACTGCCTGAATTGAGTTTCCCCGGATTTTCAGCAGAGGTTGCAGAATTTTTGGTTACCAGGAGAAATATCAAAGGAATAGGTCTTGATACACCAAGCATTGATCATGGAAAATCAAAAGATTTTCAGGTGCATCGGATCTGTTTTGCTGCCAATAAACTTGCCATTGAAAATATTGCAGCTCTTGACAAGTTGCCGGCAAAGGGAGCAATGCTCTATGTCATTCCGATGCTTATCAAGGATGGCACTGGCTCGCCAGCTCGTATTTTTGCGTTGCTGCCTTAAACGTTCTTTGATGATTGTAAATATTTTTTGAATCTATAATCCCTTGGGTTATGCTCAGGAAGCAGACAAGATTTATGTGAACTACTCCCTCGACGTTCTGCTTCGAGCTCGTGTATTCCCCCGATCTATTGCTCTTGTGGAGGGGCCATGAGTCAGCACTGCTCCTTATGGTCATTGCACAATCAGGTTCAGATATGACAACAGGGAGAGTTCGGTGCAGTACGTTCTCTCTTTAGCTCCTTCTTCTATGCAAAATTACTGCAAAATGACCTGATCCCGAAGGTGCCCGGGAGTTTGAACCCTTCACCGTAAAGGGTGCCGATCTGTTCACCAAAGTAGTGAGCCCTCGCTTCGAGAGCGGTGAGAAATTCTCGGCGTTTGATCAAGGTGTTTGCCTCCTCTTCAGCTCCCTCCTGGTAAAATTGTGTACGAAAGGCAAGGATTCCTTTTCTTGAGGCCTTGAACGTTTTTGTGATGTCAACAATGATGTCTGGTTCAAGGTGCTTGTACTGGAGATAGTAGAGGATGTGTTTGGGACGGTGGGGCTCTTGTGCTTTTCCGTTTATAGTAGTTGTGACCTGTTGCAGTCCGGCATAGTAACAGGCATCGGTGACAAGTCTTGAGGCTTTAATGTGGTCGGGATGGCGTTCATCAGGAGGGTTGGCAAAGACCACCGTTGGTTGTAACTCTCTTATAACCGTTATAATTTCAGCAATGTTCTCCTCGGTATGGAAAAGTTTTGAGTCGCCAAGATTCAGGGTGATACGACTGTTGTACCCCATAAGCTTTGTAGCAGTCTCAGCCTCATTTTTTCTTGTTTCAGGGGTGCCGTGTGTTCCCATTTCTCCTCTTGTGAGGTCACAGACAGCGACGGATTCGCCCTCTTCAATAATTTTAAGGAGTGTTGCTCCGCAAGAGAGCTCCACATCATCCGGGTGGGCACCAAATGCAAGCGCATAAATTGTTTGGGATGATTGTTTCAATTGTCCTGTATATTGTTGTTCTATAAAAAATACTGATAACAAACCTCTTCTGACTGATGCTCAAAGTAAAGATAGTTCGTCTTAACAAACAAGCGATAGTGCCGGTTTATGCGACTGCTCATGCCGCAGGTATGGATATTTCAGCCTGCCTTGACGCGCCGGTGACGCTTGCCCCCTTTTCAACCATGCTCGTTCCATCCGGTTTTGCCATTGAGCTTCCTGAAGGGTATGAAGCGCAACTCCGACCCCGAAGCGGGCTTGCTCTTCGTTCAATGATCTCTCTTCCCAACTCTCCGGCGACCATTGATGCCGATTATCGTGGAGAGGTCAAGGTGATTCTCATCAATTATGGTAAAGAGCCCTTTACGGTGAACCATGGAGACCGTATCGCCCAAATGGTGGTGGCAAGGGTTGAGCAGATTTATTTCGAAGAGGTTGGTGAGCTTGCTCCAACCGTTCGTGGCGCACAGGGGTTTGGACATACCGGAACAGGGAGGCAGGAAGCGTAGCTTCAAAACTGAGCGAAGTATCCATCATGGAACGGTGACTTCGCCCAGCTTGAGTTGTACTGGATTATCTGACTCAGAGGTAATTTACTCTGAGAGAAGTGGCTGCCACCGCCCTTCCGACAAGTAAACGCCTTTGTAGCCGGTTCAGCGTTTTAAACATTTTTCGGTTCAATCACCTTGACGGCTGGCTGAAAAACAACCTCTTTTGCGGCGACAGAGGAAGGTGTTGGCCCTTTAGGAGTGAAGCGTATCTCCGTAACATCTTTTTTAGAGCGATTGTCACGATTCCCCATCGCTCCTGGCATAAAGGAGTTGTTCATGAGCTGCCCAAGTCCCGCACTGACATTGTTGAAAAGGTTCTGAATCTGATTTGCACTGCCAGCAGCATTCATGTTTTCGAGCAGGCTGGTCCATAATTTTCCAAGATCCTGAAAGGAGTTCTGTCCCAAACCGGAAACACCATCAATCACCTGTCCTGAAACAGAGCTGACGTTGTTAATGATCTCCTGCACCGGTTGCGAATTGATGGTAGCGGCAACACCATCAATCAGTTGCCCGGTAGCAGAGCTGACTGAGTTAAAGACTCCCTGAATCGACTCTGCATTGATCGTGGAGGTGACACCGTTAATCAATTGTCCTGTGACGGTGCTTACCGAGTTGATAACACCCTGCACTGGCTCCGACTGAATAGTTGCGGAGACACCCTCAATGATCTGTCCAGTTGTTGAGCTTACCGAACTGATTGCTTCCTGTACCGATACAATAGTTGAATCAATAAGGGAGCCCATGCTTCCGATAAGTTGAGCCATGTCACCATTTCCGGCACCGGTTTCCGTATCTTTTAGTGATGCAGGTGTGCCTGCCGGGTTGCTGAGTTCTTCTGCGGCCATAATTATAAAGTATATTGATGGTGGGTAGTTGGATGGTATTTTTTTGAATATAACAACTTATTTACTAAGGTCATTCACCTTAAGCAGCCCTTTTTATGGAGAGGTAATTGCGGGGAGTATGCCAAAGCCGGTACCTGAGAAGCTCACATCTGGCTAAAAGATTTTTTCAAAATGATTTATTCAGTTCCCATATCTACCGAGAAGCTTTTCCGCAACCAGTTTTCCGCTGAGCGCAGCACCCTCCATGGAGGCGAGATAGTGTTGATCAGTGTAGTCACCGGCAAGAAAAAAGTTTTTTACGGGGCTGATCTGATCTGGACGGAATTTGTCGACGTCCGGCACCGCCTTGTAGACAGACTGGGGAATTTTAACAATAGTTGATTTAAGCAGTTTGGCATCTCGTGACTTCGGGAAGCGATTATGAATCTCTTTTACGACGAGATCGGTAATAAAGCCGTTTGGCATATCAAGCAACTGATGGGCTGGAGCAAGGACCAGACTCATGACACTGCCTCCATTGGCACTTCCCATTCCACTCTGGAAATCGTCAGGACAGGTGATTGAGACATCGGCAAAGGTCGCAAAAAGCGTACCTTGAGAAAACATGAGGTTATCGGTGTCGGTTATTTTGCGGTCAAACCAGAGTTGGCAGTTGATGACAGGACTGCCAACAAATTCGTGCAGGTTGCGAAAATATTTGTGTTCAAGCCATTCAAGAGGCAGGATTTTTTTAAGGTTGTGGACAGGCAAGGCTGATATGTAGGCATCGGCAGTAACCTTATGGCCATCCATGAGGAGAGCCTCCCTGATGGTAGTATCGCCGTTCAGCTCAAATCGGTTAAGTTTTGCATCCACAAAAATGCGACCACCTTTGCTTTGGATGTACTGACGCATCGGTTCAATCATCGAATCGCCGGGATTTTTACGGAAAAAGGCAAACCTTGTAGCCGTGTAATTTGTGCCGAAATAGTTGAAAATGGTAATCATCGGGCGGGCACTGATCACATTTGGCTCGATGAAGTTCATCGCCAGAGCAATTGCACGCCACAGTTTCTGAAGCGAGTGCTCCGAAATCCCCTTTAATCGATGCCATTCCGAATAGGTCATGCAATCCTGGCCGCGGAAATAGGTTTCGTTACCAGTGATTGCAGGATAGAGCCCTTTGATCAGAGAAATTTTATCCCAGAGTGTCAAAAAGTCGGTTTGCAGGCAACCAACAATCTCTCCCCATGGACTGCGCAGATTTGCCTTTCCAAAGACCGACTGTTTACCATTTTCTTCAGCGTAGATAAGCGAGTGCTCTTTCCACTGATAGTTGTCTTCAGCACCGACCCGTTTCAAATAGCTCTGAAGCTGTTCGTAGCCACCAAAAACGATATGCAGCCCCGATTCTATAGAGTCGCCATCACTATCCTTCCAAACTGAAACTTTCCCCCCAAGCACCTTGCGTTTTTCATAAATCTCTACGGTATGGCCTTTATCGACAAGCTCCACCGCTGCGGCAAGACCAGCGACTCCGGCGCCGAAAATTGCTATTCTCATCTGTATTTAGGGATCAGTGCTTTAAGTGACATATAGAGATATTTTTATGCTTGCTTTATTGCGAAAAACCTTTTCCGCTGAAAACATTGTTCTTAACCAGGTGTTTCTCTCTTTTCGTAAAATCAGGACGAAAGATATTGAAATTTTTCCGATTTGGAAGAGTATCCTGAAAAGAAGAGCTACAAGGGGATGGAGCTATGGATAAAAGGGAGGTGGCTGTGATGAGTTGAGGCAATACGACCTTTAAATGGTTATGGCTCGCTGTCAGGTGAGGAGCTGGATGAGCCTTACCAATAAATTGTTGACTTGCGAACTATTATGCACCGTATGCTTCACTCAATGAATGAAAATCGTGCTATCACCTAAATTAATTAAGATATTTGCTATGTATTTTATGAATTATTAAGAAATGGATTGTTTTTTTCTTACTTTTATGTAATTTCTCCCAACATTGAAATGGAATAGTATTTATGTCTGGCCATCTTGATCTCATCGATCTTAAAATTATTGAGTCTCTTGGAGAGAACGGCAGGGTACGGCTGAGTGAGCTTGCTGAAGTGGTTGGACTTTCGATTCCTTCAGTCAGCGAGCGGCTCGACAAGTTGCAGAAGGGGGGTATTATCAAAGGTTTTACCATGGATGTCGATGAGCGGCAGCTTGGCTTTGATATTCATGCTTTTGTCAGGGTTCGGATTGATTCGTCCAGGCACTATAAGTCATTTATGGAGCATGTGATGAAAGAGG
>CAIOLC010000174.1 GCA_903859055.1 uncultured Chlorobiaceae bacterium
AATGTTAAAAGAGGCTGAGGGCCTTGATTTTCTTGAGAAATCAGGATTGGGGTATCTGGCGATGGATCAATCGGGCAAGATTTACCACAAAAACACCTGACACATTTTTTTCGACTCTTCTCGACAATTTTTATTCAAAAAAAAGACAATGAAATACTCTTCTCTGAGGCGTACGATGGCCTTTCTTGTTGTTTTTCTGGCGCTCTGCCTCAGGGTAAGCGCTGCTCTCGCCGCGGAATTCCTTGATCCCGATCAGGCCTTCAAATTGAAGGCTGAACTCAATGGCTCACGAACCGTTGCGCTGCATTGGGAGATTGCCAAAGGATATAAGCTGTATCGCGACAAGGTGACGGTCACTGTTGAAAATGGCAAAGACGAGATAAAAAGCCCTGTTCTGCCAAAAGGAATCAGCTTCACTGATCCCACATCAAACGAAAAGCTGGAGATCTACCACGACAAGCTTGATGTCGAGGTGCCGCTTGCCAAGGCTGACAAGGTTTTCACCCTGAGTGTCGGCTATCAGGGGTGTGCTGAGGATGGCCTCTGTTATCCTCCAATAACAAAACTGTTCACGGTTGACCCCGCCAAACCCGGAGTACTCCTCATCGCAGGCGACCAGGGTGCTCCTTCAGGGCCAACAACAACGGCTCCGCCTCCTCCTGTCGCAACTCCGGGGCCAGGCACCGATCCACAGGAAAAAGGGGGCCAGAACGAACTCTCCCTCATCGCATCAACACTTGCCGGCGGGAGTTTATGGAAAGTCTCTCTCGCATTTCTGCTCTTCGGGCTGCTGCTCTCCTTTACCCCGTGCGTGCTGCCAATGGTGCCAATTCTCTCCTCCATTATTGTCGGTGAGGGTGAGGTAACGCGCCAGCGCAGCTTTCTTATGGCTCTTGCCTATTGCCTTGGGCTGGCTCTCGTCTACACCGCTCTTGGCATTGCGGCAGGGCTGGCAGGTGAAGGTCTTTCCGGAGCCTTGCAGAAGCCTTGGGTACTGATCATGTTTGCCGTGCTGCTGGTCACACTTTCACTCTCCATGTTTGATGTTTATCAGTTGCAGATGCCTGCGGCCATACAGAGCAAACTTGGCAAAGCGTCGGGCGGGCTCAAAAGAGGACGTTTTGCCGGCGTGTTTTTTATGGGTGCCCTGTCGGCCCTTATTGTAGGTCCCTGCGTCGCTGCGCCACTTGCCGGAACACTTGTCTATATCAGCCAAACCAAGGATGTGCTCCTCGGCGGGCTGGCGCTCTTTTCCATGGCTATGGGTATGAGTGTGCCGCTTCTGCTGGTCGGCTTGTCTGCGGGCAGTCTGCTCCCCAAGGCCGGCTTATGGATGGTCAGTGTCAAATATGTTTTCGGTCTTTTATTGATTGCCGTGGCAATATGGATGGTCTCACCGGTTCTCTCGGCGCAGGTCGCCATGCTCTTCTGGGGTGCCTTTGCTATCCTCTGCTCCCTCTTTCTTGGTATTTTTGACGCATCAACCGGTAAAGCCACTATTGCCCAGCGCTTTGGGAAAGCTTTTGGCTTTGTGCTCTTTGTGTTTGGAGTACTGGAGCTTGTCGGTGCTGCATCAGGTCATACCAATGTGCTTGAGCCGCTTGCGCCTCTTCAGGGAGAAACACGACCCGGTGGCACTGGTGGATCTGGCCTGGGTGGCAAAGAGGAGGGGAGAATAAGTTTTACCAGGATCAAAACTGTAGCCGATCTCGATAAGGCACTGATCTCGGCAAAAAAACCGGTCATGCTTGATTTCTATGCGGACTGGTGTGTCGCCTGCAAAGAGATGGACAAGTTCACCTTTCATCATCCCAAAGTGATGGCTCAACTTAATGACCTTACATTGCTCCAGGTTGATGTCACTGCCAACACCCCTGATGATGTGGCCTTGATGAAGCGCTTCAGTCTCTTCGGCCCTCCAGGCATCATCTTTTTTGACAGTACCGGCAAAGAGATCCCTGAGAGCAAAATAGTTGGTTTTCTTAAAGCTGATCCTTTTCTTGGACATCTGAACAAATATGTGAGAGGAAAATAGATTCCTCTTTGATCATCAAACAAAAAAGCCTGCTCTCTCAAGCAGGCTTTTTTGTCTCTTCAAGGAGAGATCGCAAATCAGATTCAGCCGGAGACAAATGCTGACGGAAGAGCCCTCAGTGCTTCGAGCTTGACCTGTACAACACCCGTTTGCATAATACCGATCTCTTTTGCCGCGCCTGCCGACAGATCAATAATCTGCCCCTTGACAAACGGCCCGCGATCGTTGATGCGCACAACAACATCTTTCCCGTTGCTCAGATTGGTTACTCTGACCCATGTGCCAAAAGGGAGGGAGGGGTGGGCAGCCGTCAACTGATCCTTGCTGAAGGTTTCGCCGTTTGCAGTCTTGCGTCCGTGAAACTGGCCGGAGTAAAATGATGCAGTGCCTTCAGTGGCTGCAACATGCCTCTTTTTTGCATGCCCTCTTCGTTGGGCAGCCTCTGCTGTGCTGTTGAATGGATTAAAAGGGAGAATATTCAATGATGAAAAGCCAATACCTATCAGTACGGCAAAGAGCGGCAAATTAAAAAAATGTTTCTCATGTTTCATACGCTCATGGTTTAAGCCCGCAACTCCTCAGACAATGTTTCTCAAGATGGAGTGCAAAAAATGAATAAAAATCAAAATGCTATTCAGTCGCGTCACAGCCCAAATATAACGAAAATATCTTTAAACAACCAATTCGACCAGAAAGATCTCATTTGTGCGTTAAAATCGCCGCAATAATCGCCATAACGGCGTAATCAATGCGCTTTTTACACTGGTATCGCATATTGCTACGTCACATCACGCCATGAATAAAGATACCATCAATTCTTTATTATGAATAATATTCACCAGACTGACTTTGTTCCAATATTGTTTCATTTTCTCTCCTCAACCGCTGACGACAGGGGCTTTATTTGATTTACGATCATATTGCCTATATTCAGGGCTTGAACTTTTGGTTTAGCACGACCCCATGCATGTAGTCAATGTTTTTTTCATTTTTTGATTGATGATGTCAACAATATCGGAAAAACCTCACGCAGGTAATCATGCAGAACAAACCGGAATGAAGCGCCTGGCCGGGCTCTCTCTTGCTGCTCTGGGTGTCGTCTTCGGAGATATAGGTACCAGCCCGCTTTATGCTGTTCGGGAGTGTTTTCATGGAGAATATGGTATTCCTATTACCCACGACAATATCCTTGGCGTACTCTCTCTCCTTGTATGGTCTCTTCTCCTGATTGTCAGCCTGAAATATCTCACTTTTATCATGAGGGCAGATAATGATGGCGAGGGGGGGATTCTTGCCTTAACTGCTCTTATTATCACGCAAAGCTGCAAAAAAGGCTATGAACGGGGTTTCCTGGTGATCATTGGCCTGTTCGGAGCTGCGCTGCTTTACGGGGACGGAATGATTACACCAGCCATATCAGTGCTGAGTGCCGTGGAGGGGGTTCAGATTATCGCCCCTGCCTTCAAAGATCTTGTCATACCGGTGACGATAGTAGTACTCATCGCTCTTTTCTTTTTCCAGCATCATGGAACTGCACGGGTAGGTGCCCTCTTCGGGCCGATTATACTTGTCTGGTTTGTTGTCATCGGGCTGCTTGGTTTAGTGGAGATCATAAGATTTCCACAGATTTTACAGGCAATACTACCCTGGTACGGGATCTCCTTTCTGTTAAGCAACCATCTTCAGGGATTTATGGTGCTGGGGGCGGTCTTTCTCTCCGTGACCGGGGCCGAGGCTCTCTACGCAGATATGGGACATTTTGGCAAACGTCCGATCAGGCTCACCTGGGCATTATTAGTTCTGCCTGCATTACTCCTCAACTATTTCGGCCAGGGAGCGCTCTTGCTTGCGTTTCCTGAACAATCGCACCACCCTTTTTACGCTCTGGTGCCCACTTGGGGAATGATTCCGATGGTGATTCTTTCAACTCTGGCAACCATTATTGCCTCTCAGGCACTGATAACAGGTGTTTTTTCTTTAACCCAGCAGGCTATCCAGCTCGGCTATCTGCCACGATTGACCATCACCCATACCTCCGCCAAGCATATTGGCCAGATCTATGTTCCTGCAGCCAACTGGGCGTTAATGATGTCAACCATAACGCTTGTCGCAGGCTTTGGTTCATCCAGCAAGCTTGCGGCCGCTTATGGTGTCGCGGTAACAGCGACCATGCTGATCTCCACGATTCTTTTCTATTATGTGGCACGTGATCTTTGGAAATGGAACAAAATCGCACTTGACCTCCTCGCTGGTTTTTTTGCCATCATTGATATCTCCTTTTTTGGAGCGAGTATAAGCAAGCTTTTACAAGGCGCATGGTTCCCTCTTGCGATCGGCTTTGCGGTCTTTACACTGATGTTGACCTGGAAACAGGGACGCAGCCTGCTTTTAAAACAGTTGCAGGAGCGCACCCTTACCACCGAAGAGTTTATTCAGAGCCTCTCCTTGCAACAACCTCACAGGGTAAACGGACAGGCGGTCTACCTGACGGCAAACCCTGATGTCGTCCCAATTGCTCTGCTCCACAATCTTCGTCATAACAAGATGATGCACTCCGAAGTGGCCTTGTTTCATTTCAGCACTGAACGTGTTCCGAGAGTGCAAAACAGCCACAAGGTGGAGGTGACCAAACTCGGCAATGGCTTCTTCAAGGTTGTTGCACGATATGGCTTTTTGGAATATCCCAATATCCGACAGGTGATTGCCTTGGCAAATCGTCAGGGATTACAGTTTAAACCTGAAGCTATCAGCTTTTTTCTGAGCCGTGAAAAAATTGTGACCGGGCTGAAGTCAAAAATGGTTTTATGGCGCAAAAAACTTTTCGCACTGATGGCTCGTAATGCCCTGAGTGCAACAGCCTACTACGATTTGCCAGCAGGTCAGGTCATTGAAATAGGCGTTCTGGTACAAATCTGAACTATGGTTGAGCTGTTGCAGCAAATTGTTGACAAGCCTCTTGCTTCACTGCTGGTTGTCGGTAACCTCATTATTATCGAAAGCCTGCTCTCTGTTGACAATGCGGCCGTACTGGCCACCATGGTTATGGATCTGCCGGAGAAGCAACGCTCTGCAGCCCTGAAGTACGGGATTATCGGGGCCTATCTCTTTCGGGGGCTCTGTCTACTTTTTGCATCTTTTCTTATACAGGTATGGTGGCTCAAGCCGGTTGGTGGGTTATACCTTCTCTACCTGGTCTTTTCCTGGATGAAAGGGAGAAAGACTCCTCAGAAAAGCGATGATCTGCTCGACAAACAAAGTAACCGCTTTTATCAGATGACCTCCGGCAGGTTAGGTGCTTTCTGGTCGACCGTCATGCTCATTGAAATCATGGATCTTGCCTTTTCCATAGACAATATTTTTGCTGCCGTGGCCTTTACGGACAACCTTCTGCTCATCTGTGTCGGTGTTTTTATTGGTATTTTGGCCATGCGTTTCGTCGCCCAGGCATTTGTCGGCCTTATGGAACGATATCCCTTTCTTGAGAGCTGTGCCTTTCTGGTTATCGGGTTACTCGGTGCAAAACTCTCCCTTTCCGCTGTCGGGAATTTCTATCCAGAATCCTCCTTTGTCAAAGTGATGGAGGGGCATGAGGCCGATATCGTCACCTCATGTATCACGGTTACTATTTTCTTTCTTCCGGTGCTCTCGTGCAAATTATTCAATATACCACCCAAAAAGCAGGGTTGATTGGTTGAAAAACTCTTGCTCTTGACAGCCAGCACAAAGATAAGTTTGTTTTTCCCCCCTTTTTTTTGTATAAAGAGTTATAATGCACTTTATAAAATGATGCGATATCATATAAAGAAAAGGAGACTACAATGAGACAATTCAGCGTTGGGGACAAGATTATCTATCATAAGCCAAAAAGCTCCTTTTGCCCAAGCCCGAGAGCGCGGGAGGTGTATCCTCTCGAACATGGAGAGGACTATCACTATATTATTGACAAGTTCTGGGAAGTTGCACAGGTCAATAATGATGGCACACTTGATGTGATTACCAGAACCGGGAAAAAAAACAGGCTGCAGGCCCTTGACCCAAATATCACGACGGCCAATCCGATTCAGCACCTTATGTACCGCAAGCGCTTCCTTCGCATGAGCTGAGGCTCTCTTGTCCACCATTTATCAAAACATCATGGAAAAGAACCTGAGGTATCAGGGCAGAGTTCTTGTGGCTGGCGCAACCGGCAAAACAGGGCAGTGGGTTGTTCAGCGACTGCTGCATTACGGCATTGCCGTCAGGGTCTTCTCACGAAGTCGGGAGAAAGCACTGGCGCTGTTTGGTAAGGGTGTGGAGATTTTTGAAGGAAAAATTCAAAGCAGTAACGATATCTCAAGCGCTCTCAATGGGTGCCTTGCGGTTATTTCAACGCTCGGGTCAAGCTCCATCAAAGGAGAGTCATCACCAGGAGAGGTGGATCGCGACGGGGTGATCAGACTTATTGATGAAGCGGCCAAGGCCGGAGTACAACACTTTGCCATCATCAGCTCCCTGGCTGTAACAAAATGGTATCATCCACTCAATCTTTTTGCCGGTGTCCTGAGCAAAAAATGGGAGGCGGAAGAGCATCTCCGCGCCATCTTTGCCAAAGAGGGACGATCGTACACCATTGTAAGGCCGGGAGGCCTTAAAGATGGCGAGCCACTGCTTCACAAGCTTCGTGTCGACACTGGTGACCGACTGTGGAACGGCTTTATCAACCGTTCTGACGTGGCAGAGCTTCTCGTCATCTCCTTGTGGCTTGAGAATGCCAAAAACAGGACTTTTGAGGTGATTAATGAGAGCGAAGAACCACAGAAAAGTCTCGAACAATGTTATGATGCCCTGCCTCCTGATTTTCCGAAAATAGTATAACAAGGAAGCCCCAACCAGCAGCTCAAAATCTTTGAACTCCCCCCCACCCCCTGGGAACGCCGAGCTCCAGCTCGGCATTCAGTGCTCCCTTTTGCCGTCAGAGACCTTGCTCTCTGGCTGAAATACTCTGAAAATAATATCCATCAACCAGACAACAATGACGTTAAACGTCACGGAGACAAGAATGAACCAGCTCCATGCCAGTCCATAATATTTCAGCACAAAAACAATGGCCATACTTGCGACAAGCCCTGTGGCCAGACTTGCCGGATGAAAGTTGCGCTTGCTTTTGGAGAGCAGAAAGAGCCCCAGCAATCCTCCGTAGGTAAACGACGCAATTTCAAGGCCAACCATAACCATTGCCTTGTTTCCGGCATCAAAGAGGAGCGCAATAAGAATAAGCAGAATTGCCCAGAAAAAACTGATCAGCCTTGACATTCCCAATGACGATTTTCCTCCAAGAATATCGTTGACCGTCGAGGATGCAAGGGAGTTTATGGCTGAACTGTGGGTTGACATGGCGGCTGACAAGACCCCGGCTATCAAAAGCCCCTTCAGCCCGACCGGAAGATGGTGTACAATAAACCAGGCAAATTCGCGATCCTTTTCCATTGGTGCACCGTGCATGAAAACGGAGATCAGTGAACCGGCAAGGAGAAAGACGGAAAACTGAAAAAAGACAAAAAAGCCACTCCCGATCATCGCTTTTCTTGCCGAACGAAGATCTTTGCAGCCCAGCACCCGCTGTACCATCATGTAGTCAACGCCGTGGGAAGAGAGTGAGAGAAGAATACCGCCGATAAAAGCACTGAAAAAGGTTAACGGATTGGTTAAAAAGTGCGGGTCAGTATTGATAATCTTCAATTTTCCGGCATCTAACAGAGAAGCGACAATTGCCGGAACCCCCTGCCCAATGCTTTCAAAGAGAAAAATGACAGAGAGCACGCCGCCAAGAAGATAGAGGCTGAATTGAAAGCTTTCCAGCCAGACCACCGCCTTGATGCCGCCTGAAAGCGTATAGACAAGGGTGACAACGCCGATAATCATCACCGAAAGTGGGAGTGACCAGCCGGTGACCACCTGCACCACCACCCCTGCAGCAAGAAAGCGGATAGCATCGCCAAGCGTTCGGGTGACAAGAAAGACCACTGCCGCCACCTTCTGCATTCCCTGCCCAAACCGGAGACCGATAATCTCATAAATAGAGCTGACTCCGTGCTTGAAATACATGGGCAGGAGAATGGCGCTCACCAGCACTCTTCCCACAATGTAACCCATGGCGAGTTGCAGAAAGCTCCAGTCGCCCCTGTAGGCAAGCCCGGGAACGCTGACAAAGGTGAGCACTGACGTTTCGGAGGCAACAATCGAGAGCATGGAGGCAATCCACGGCAGGTTTTTATTGCCGAGGAAATAGTCGCGACTGCTTTTGTTGCTTTTGCCATGCCAGAGCCCGAACAGGGTATTTCCAACCAGAAAAAGCACAATAATGGCAAGATCAAGAGGCTGCATGGTCATCAATTTATGAGTGGTAAAGGTGATACTGTTGCTTTCTCCCCAAAAACTCCACTTCATCATGATGCCATGAGGAGAGAATCGTGGGGACATCCCCACCGCTCTCAATAGCCGTACGGATATGGCTGTTACCGGCAAGAAGATCAAACGCAGGAATGGTATCGTTAAACTCGTAAACCCCTCGCAAAAACTTGATCTGCCCGGGATAGAGTTCATGGATCGCCGCAATCATGGCAACACCTGTGGCGAAGGAGCGGTAACGGGAGTGGTCAGTCACCTGCTGCCAGATACCACCAATAACCTCTCCGCAATATTTATGAAACGTCGGCTTGAACCACAGCGGACGAAAGAGGACACCTTCAAGCCCAGAGGAGCGGCAGTGTTCTGCCAGCTCAAACGGATGGATGAAGGGAGCGCCGAAAAGCTTGAAAGGGGTGGTTGAACCTCTTCCTTCTGAAACATTAAGCCCCTCAAAGAGGCACATCCCGGGGTACACTTCTGCCGTCTCAAAGGTTGGCATATTCGGGGATGGTGGAACCCAAAAAAGGCCCGTTTCCGGAAAAAGCATGGAACGATGCCACCCCTCCATAGGAAGAACCGTAAGGTTGACATCCAGCTTCTTAGCCTCACGATAGAGTAATGCAAGCTCACCGGCGGTCATACCGTGGCGTACCGGCACCGGGAAAATGCCTACAAATGAGCCATAGGCATCATCGAGCAGTGGCCCTTCAACAATCTCTCCACCAAGAGGATTGGGCCGGTCGAGCACCATGATCTCAATATCGCGACCTGAAACTGCCTCCATAAAGAGCGCAAGCGTATTGATGTAGGTGTAATAACGGGAGCCAACATCCTGAATATCGAAAATGACAAGATCAAGATGATCAAGCACCGCAGGATCGGGTATCAGCGTCTCGGCTAAATTCCCATAAAGGCTGACCAGCTCACAAGCAAGATCAGGCTGATAACCGACCGCAACCTGATCCTGCTCAGTTGCAAACAGCCCATGTTCGGGCGTGAAAATCCGTTTGACAGAAACGCCTCTCTCCTTCAGAGCACTCCAGGAATATCTTAAATCAGAGGTAACGGAGGTTTGATTGACAATCAAACCGATGCTCCTCTTTGTCATGCTCTCTGTACTTCTGAGCAGTTTGTCAAGCCCTGTTGCTATCATCCCGGCATCTCCTGTTGTTGCTCTTCCGCCATAACCGTCACACTGTAAGGGTCAAGAACTGAATTGATAATAACACTGCCTGGCTTAATCTCTACCCCAGGAAGGAGAACTGAATTCCTGATAACAGATTCTGCCCCAATCCGGCATCCACTGCCAATAACTGAGCCCGAGATCTCTGCGTCCTGGCTCACTATGGCCTCTGAAGAGATTGCATGGGGAGAGAGGCCGGTGGCAAGCCTCATCGACTCTGCCAGATTGCCGATAACCCCTCTCCGGTCAAGATTGGCCTGCCAGTAGCGCTGCATCGTGCCGATATCCATCCACAACCCCTGATGCTCGTAACAGCCAAGCCCGCCATGATCAATCAGCCCTGTAAAGCCTGTATCGACAATGCTCGAATGCTCAGGTGTCATAAAACGAAATATTTCCGGGCTGAGAACCGCTGTGCCGGTATATATGAGAGAGGAGTAAAGTCCGGTATGTCGGCGATTCGCAAAATCCTTGATCTGTCCACCCTCGACACCAACAGAACCAATAACGGCTGCCTCCGGGGTGGCATACAGAGTAAGCGTTCCAGGGCAACCCGACTTCTGATGATGCTGAACAAGTGCTCTGAAATCAATATCAGTGATAATATCGCTGTTGACCAGAATAAAATCTTCATCACCGAGGAGTTTTTCACATTTTTTGAGCCCCCCTCCCGTGCCAAGAATAACTGGCTCTTCTGAAAAAGTGACCTGTACACCGGGCAGATGGGTTGCTTCAACAATGCCTCTTATCGACTCGGCATGATGATGAATGTTGCAGATAATCTCGCTGATTCCAGCCTGTTTCAAGAGAGAAACGGTATAGAATAGGCTGGGGATATTGAGTACTGGAATCAGCGGTTTCGGAATATTGGACGTCAGTGGACGAAGACGGATGCCGAGACCGGCGGCAAGGATAAATGCTTTCATGATACCTCACGCTCAAGCAGAGGTTGCAGGATGTTGCCAGCCACTCTCAGTTCACGGCGTGCATTGATATACTCCGGAATATAGGCCAGGGTTGGAGCAATCGAGTGCTCAAAGCTGCTGTTTTGTTTGACCCTTGTCTGGTAAGAGAAGGTGCCGACGGCCTTGATGTTTCGCTGAAATGCCATAATATCGAAATAGTAAAGATATTCATCAAAGCTCATGGCACTCAAATGATGGCTTCGAAGTGCCTTGTAGTGATATAGTTTAAGCTCCTCCGTCAAGAGCGGATCAAGGGTGACATAAGAGTCCCTGATGAGTGAAACGGCATCATATTGCGGCAACCCCATCCTGGCATCCTGAAAGTCAATAATCACCGGCCTGTTCTGGTGAATCAGAATATTACGACTGTGAAAATCACGATGGTTCAGCACAAAATGGCGGGGCTGGACAAGAATTTCGGCAATCGACTCAAACTCATGCCGTAAGGCACCAATCGACTTCTCATCAAAAAGGGGAGAAAAGTAATTGCGCAAGCCATGTTCAATAAAAAAATCAAATTCGAACATCAGTTTTTCCCGATCAAAACTGAGGCCGAAGGGCAGCTCTTTATCGTTACCCCGAATTGACTGAAATTGTATCAGCAGATCGATAATCTCACGATAACAATCAGAAATTGTTGTCTTATCTGGTGAAGCAAAAAGATTTTGCAGCAGAAGATCTCCGCAGTCTTCAAGAAACAGAAGCCCTTGTTCAGCATCAATCGCTATGAGAGCTGGAACAGGGAGGCCATGACGAGATAAAATCCCGTGCAGAAGCAGAAATGTATACCCTGCCTGGGTTGCAGCGTTAAAAACCGGATCGTGACAGGCGATAAGACTGCTGCCGGCACTGGAAACTCTGAAATACTGACGACTTGAAGCATCGCCCTGTATGGCGGCTATGCCAGAAGGCTCACTACGGAAAGAGTACCTGAAAAGGGAGGCAATACTGTTCTGGATGGTCATACTGCAACATTTGAGATCAGCTTCCCGGTAACATGAGGCTCAACTAGCGAAAAATCATCCGACGAGGCACTGCTTCTCAGGCTCTCTCCCATCGAGAATGAACCGGTAGAGAGAGAGACGACAAGAGAGCAAGTGCAAAAAAAAAGCACCCTGCACAGCAAAGGTACAGGGTGCTTTCAAAAAAACTCAGCACTTACTTTTTAGGAGCAATTGCTGAAGTGATGTTCTGCAAAACCTGGCTCAGCGTGGAAACCACACTACCAACAAGGTCAGTAGCTGTTTTGCCAAGTGGCTCGGCAAACTGAGCGGCGGCCTTGATGCCACTGCTGATCAGCTCAACCTGCTGCTGGGCAAGCTTGCCAAAAGTTTCAATGAGGGTGCTGATCGCGCCTGATAAATCGTTGCTTCCGTTTGACATAATGTTTACTGTTTTAAGGTTGTAAAGAGTGATTTTTGTTGTAACTCTGCGCTTCGGGAAAGAGTTCCCCTTTTTTCCAAGTTAAAACATTTTAATCTATGGAACAAATGGAAAAATATGTAAAGAGGGGTGCCTGCCCCTCTTCCGAAAATAATAATCGCACATCAAAGCGAGTCTCTGACCGTTTTTTCCTTCTCTGAAAAAAGCTTTGCGCCAATAAACTGCCGATTCATTCGGGCGATGTTGGCAACAGAGATTCCTTTCGGACATTCAGCTTCACATGCGTAGGTATTGCTGCAAAGACCAAAGCCAAGCTCATCAAGGCATGCCACCATCTTCTGAACTCTCATTGCAGCCTCAACCTTCCCTTGCGGGAGCAGAGCAAGATGAGAAACTTTTGCACCAATAAAAAGCATTGCCGCCGCATTGGAACAAGCTGCAACACAAGCACCACAGCCAATGCATGCCGCCGCATCCATTGCCGCCTCGGACTTCTCTTTGGGTACAGGAATGGTATTGGCATCCGGAACCCCTCCTGTATTAACAGAAACATAGCCACCGGCCTGGATAATTTTATCGAACGCACTCCTGTCAACAACAAGATCTCTGATGACAGGGAATGCCTTTGCTCTCCAGGGCTCGATATGGATGGTATCGCCATCGACAAATGAGCGCATATGCAGTTGACATGTTGTCACCCCCTTGACAGGCCCATGGGGACGACCATTAATATAAAGACTGCATGTGCCACAAATTCCCTCCCGACAGTCATGATCAAAAGCCACAGGTTCACCACCTGTCATGACAAGATTTTGATTGAGGGTATCAAGCATTTCAAAAAAAGAGCTGTCAGGAGAGATCCCTGCAACATCGTAAGAGATCATCTCACCTTTGGCTGTAGCGTTTTTCTGCCGCCAGATTTTCAGCGTAAATTTCATAATTACCCGTTATTTATAGCTCCGCTGGGAGAGCTTGATCTCGTTGAATTGAAGTTCCTCGCGGTGAAGAGTGGCTGAGACTTCACGACCTTTGTATTCCCATGCAGCAACAAAGGCAAACTTGTCATCATTCCGTAATGCTTCACCCTCACTGGTCTGATGCTCCTCCCTGAAATGTCCTCCACAAGACTCTGCCCTCTGCTGGGCATCGCGCACCATAAGCTCTCCAAGCTCAATAAAATCTGCGACTCTGCACGCTTTCTCCAGTTCAGGATTGTATTCATCAAGCCCACCGGGAATTCTCACGCCCCGAGCATATTCGTGACGAAGCTCCGTAAGTTGATAAAGAGCTTCAGTGAGTCCCGCATCATTGCGGGCCATACCGCAATACTCCCACATAATTTTGCCAAGACGGCGATGAAAATGGTCTACCGACTCCTTGCCGCCGCAGTTTTTGATCTGCTGAAGACGATCGGTGACGGCTTGCGCCGCAATGGTAAATTCAGAGGATGAGGTATCAAAACGTGGGGTATGAATTTCTGCGGCCAGATAGTTGCCGATGGTATAGGGAAGCACAAAATAGCCGTCGGCCAGCCCCTGCATGAGCGCTGAAGCTCCAAGCCTGTTGGCTCCGTGATCCGAAAAATTGCACTCTCCAATGGCAAAAAGCCCCTGGATTGTAGTCATCAGCTCATAATCAACCCACAAACCTCCCATTGTATAGTGGACTGCGGGATAAATCATCATTGGTGTCTCATAAGGATTCTCTGCCACAATCTGCTCATACATCTGAAAGAGATTTCCGTAGAGGGCATCAATTGTATCATGCCCTTTTCGTTTGATGGCATCAGCAAAATCAAGAAAAACAGCAACACCGGTTCGGCCCACACCAAAACCCGCATCGCAACGCTCTTTGGCTGCCCGTGAGGCAACATCCCTCGGCACCAGATTACCAAATGCAGGATAACGGCGCTCCAGATAATAGTCGCGATCCTCTTCTGGAATATCCGCTGGCTTGATGCTCTGGTTTCTCAGCTTTTCAACATCCTTGACCTTTTTGGGAACCCATATCCTGCCATCGTTACGCAAGCTTTCACTCATCAACGTGAGCTTTGACTGGGTATCGCCATGTACTGGAATACAGGTGGGATGAATCTGTGTAAAAGAGGGATTGGCAAACATCGCGCCTTTTTTATAGGCACTCCATGCCGGGGTTACATTGGAACCCATGGCGTTCGTCGAAAGAAAAAAGACGTTACCGTATCCGCCGCTGGCCAGAACCACAGCATGAGCTGCATGACGCTCTATCTCGCCTGTAACAAGATTACGGGTAATAATACCTCGCGCCCGGCCCTCCACAAGCACCGTATCAAGCACATCACGACGATTAAAAAGAGTGACATTTCCCAGTGCTATCTGCCTGCTTAAGGCACTATAGGCACCAAGAAGCAGTTGCTGACCGGTCTGCCCCCTGGCATAAAAAGTTCTCGATACCTGTGCGCCACCAAAAGAACGGTTGGCAAGCAGCCCACCATATTCACGGGCAAAGGGAACTCCCTGGGCAACACAAAGGTCAATAATCTGGTTGCTGACTTCAGCTAACCGATACACATTGGCTTCTCGAGCACGATAATCACCACCTTTGATGGTATCGTAAAAAAGCCTGTAGGCACTATCGCCATCATTGGGGTAATTTTTTGCTGCGTTTATTCCCCCCTGCGCCGCAATACTGTGCGCCCGGCGAGGACTGTCCTGGTAACAGAAGACTTTGACCCTGTAACCAAGCTCCCCAAGCGATGCCGCTGCCGATGCGCCGGCAAGCCCGGTGCCCACGACAATGATATCAAGTTTCCGTTTGTTGTTGGGATTTACCAGCCTGGAAGCCGATTTATAGGCAGTCCACTTGCTTGCCACCGGCCCTTCAGGGATTCTGGCGTTAAGGCGTGTCATTGAAGAGTGTTGTGAAGGTTGCTTTCGTTCAAAAGTTGCTTATCTCCGGAAAAAAAGGATGAAAAGGGGGACAAGAGTGAATCCCGCTGCAATCGTGCATGAGTAGACTGAACCAATAACCTTCACCGCATCCATATATTTGCTGTGGTTCCATCCAAGCGTCTGAATGGCAGATTGAATGGCGTGATTCAGATGAATACCAAGAACGACAAAACAGGTTATATAAAGCAAGGAATACCAGGGAGAGGAAAAAAGAAGCAGGGTGCGGTGGTAAAAATCGTGAGCTGGTACGCCTGGAGGCGGAGCAACAAGACCGATTTTGATAAAATAAAAATCGAAAAAATGGATTGCGAGAAAGATCAAGACAATAATGCCGGTATGAAACATATACTTGGAAAAAGGGGCTGTCTCTGAATGGTTGCTGACCGCATAAGGAGAGGGTCGAGCACTTTTATTCTGGCCTGAAACCAGCAATCCAAAAAAAATATGGATGAAAAATCCCGCAAACAGAACGATCTCGAAGATTTTGATGAGAGCATTGGTGCCCATAAATGTTGCTGCCTCAGTAAACGCACGTCCTCCATCATCTTTCAGCAACATCAGGTTAATTCCAAGATGGACGCACAAAAAGCTGATCAAAAAAAGTCCGGCCAGTGCCATAAATACTTTTTTGGTAATGGATGAATACAACAACATAGTGTTCATACAGTGTTTATTTCAATGGGAAAGAACAGTGGATTATGTCATCCGGCGGGTGTGAAGTTACTGCTCCATTATTTAACTTCCAATAAAAATATTATCCTCAGGCACAATTAACCGAACAGGGGAGAGAACTCCTTTCACCATGTTCATGGGAAAGCTGTCAGTCGCACCTTAACGTCTCTGTCCCGTAGAGAGCTTGATAACAGGTTCTTGCTGGCTCAATCCACCGACTCAGATCAAAAAGGGAGATCCTTCTGCACCCCCTTTTTTTGAGATTCTCCCTGAAACATAATTGATAACTGCCTGAACCGCTTTGGTGCGTTCACCATCACAAAAAATCTGGTGTTCTGAGTGCTCAAACCAGAGAACCGATTTTGCCGAAGGCTCTGTAGCTATCCTGTTCAGAAGTATCGTTGCGCTTTCAGGAAGAACCGTACTCTCTTTGCGACATTGCAGGATGAGAAGAGGTACTGAAACACGATCAAGCAGCGGCAGTGTCTGTTTGATCAGATCGAAAAAAGAGAGAATAGCATTTGTCGGTACCCAGGGATAATGGGAAGGAGCATAAGCACCAACGCCATCTGAAGAATGGCTCTGTAACGTCCAGTTTTTATAGAACGTACTGACTAGAGGCGCAACAAGATGCAAGGGGCGTCCCGGAGCAAACAGGGAGGTGAGCTTGATCGCTGGCGCTGCCAGAACAAGAGAATCAATGCAGCCCTGATACTTGGCAGCAAGATTCAGGGAGAGAAGAGCACCCATGCTATGTCCAATCACGATTATCCTCTCTGCACAACAGAGAAGCTTTTGCATGGCCCGTTCGGCATCCAAAAACCACTCATCCCACTGCACCCCCCTCAGTGCCTCGGGTGAAGCTGCACCATGTCCTGCAAGAAGAGGCATGAAAACCGGAATACCCAGCGCTTTCAGAGGATCGTACAAAGCGTTGACGCTCTCAAGAGTTCCGGTAAAGCCATGCAGAATAAGAACGCCAAGAGAACTTCTCCTGTTTTGTTGTTCCGCCATGAAGGTAAATTGAAAAAATATGCATGACTTCTCATCAACAGACGCGACCTTCAGGCAAGATACAAGTTATAGGGAAAATTCCTGTAAATTGGCTATGTTTTGTTCAATATTACTGAACGACGGAACGAAAAATAACAACAGAAAACAATGCGCAAGGCACTACTGACTTTCTCTCTTCTGTTCCCATTGGCACTCAGCGCATGCTCCTCTTCAAGAACAAACTGGGGCGGAAGAGGAGATGTTCATGGCATCTCTCCTGAAGATGCTTTCCGGCTGGGCAAGATCAAGAACACGCCCTATATGATTGACGGAAAAGTTTATGTGCCAATGAGCTATGAGGAGGCAACTGCTTATGAGGAGATTGGAACGGCTTCGTGGTATGGCCAGGAGACACTTGACCAGCACAACGGGCAGTTAACCGCTTATGGAGAGGTTTTTGATCCAACACAACCCAGTGCCGCACACAAGTATCTCCCGCTGCCCTCCCTGGTCAAAGTGACCAACCTTGCTACCAAATCGTCAATTGTTGTCCGTGTCAACGACAGAGGCCCATTCATTGGAGACCGTGTTCTTGACCTGAGCGCCGAAGCGGCAAAAAGACTTGGCTTTTACGAAAAGGGCACCGCGACCGTTAAAATTGAGGTTTTATCCCCATAAAAAGATTTCCCGTTCTGAGCAAAAACGCGGCTCCAAGAGCCAGAGGAAGAGCGAATTATTTTTTCATGATTACTGCCCTGATTTCGTCGAGGTTTGGCTGTATCAATAAAAATATTGCATTGGCAGGGGCTCCTCTCTGTTTACCTGTTAACAATCAAGCAGAGTGTTAAATTTTCTGGCCGCTCGCCCCTCCCAGTTACGTTTGTGGTAGGCATACCCTGCGATGAGTGGCAATGCAATGGTGGCTTCGGCAAAGACCATCTGTTCATGAGCCGTATCAACCTTGCCCCACGAACTGGCCTCCTTAAGGGTTGAACCGGAAAGTGCTCCATCACGCTCGTCGGCGACAGTAATCTGTATCGCATAAGTGTGCATGGAGACATCCCGATAGCCGAGTACCTCTGCAGCAACCACAATATCCTGGGCAAAGTTCTTCGGCACCCCTCCTCCAATCATGAAAACACCAGTTTTGTCATTCTCGATCTTGATTCTGGTCAGTTCACGAAAATCTTTCACCGAATCAATAGAGACATGTTTATCAGGATTATTCCACTGATGATGCACCAAACCAAATCCGGCTGAACAGTCTGAAAAAGCTGGACAGAATATTGGCACCCCCTTTTCATAAGCTTTATACACAATTGAGTTCTTGTCGTGATTATTTGTCTCAATGTATCGCCCCATCTCAACAATAAATTCACGTGAAGAGTAAGCACCCGGCTCCATGGAGTTGGCGATAATGGCGGTCGTATCATCGCAGATACGAAGATCATCTTCGTCTATATAGGTATCGTAAATACGATCAATATGGAGCTCCCTGAGAAGGGTATCGTCCATAAACTGACTTCCTTTATAGTGACGAAAGCCAAGTGCTTCAAAAAAGTCCTGATCAACAATGTTGGCACCCGTGGAGACAATGGCATCAACCATATTGCTCTCAATCATGTCAATGATAATCTGCTTCAATCCAGCGCTTATCAATGAACCGGCAAGAGTCAGAATGACGGCGCACTCCTTGTCCTGCTGCATAAGATCAAAAATAGAGGCCGCCCTTGCAAGATTTCTCGCCTGAAAAGCGGTGTTACTCATCTGGTCAATGAGAGGCACAATATTCAGTTGCTTGATATCAATATGGCAAACCGGTGCGCTCAGTAACTCCTCTTTTCTGAATCCTGACAGCATATCTGCTCCCAATATGATTTAAAATAAAAAAGAGAGTAAGCTGACTATATCACACACTCAAATTACCGGATGCTGCTTCCTTCCGGATCTGACATGGTTGGGCAACTGAGCGTTGTATAGGACTTACTCTCAAATGTATTGGCTTTCGAAATCTCAATCGTTCTGTAGAGAATCGAAAACAAGTTCATGAATATAGTGTATACGGCAGTGAAAACAAAAAACAAACAAAGGCCTTTTATCTTTCTCTCAACTGTTATAACTTCAGGCTCATTGAGCTTTAATAAATGCAAGAACCTCTGCCCGGCAAAAAACAGCAGCGCCGTTGCCACTTGAGGCAGCAATAATCACACCTATGGGAACTCAGAGAATTTTAAGCGGGATGCGCCCCACCGGCAAACTCCATCTCGGACATTATACCGGCGCACTTGAAAACTGGGTTGAGCAGCAAAATCTGCTTGACCTGAATGGCTCAAGGGCTTATGAAACATGCTTTCTCATTGCCGATTATCACAACCTGACCACCTCGCTTGAAACCGGGGATATCTACAATCATTCAATCGATATGCTGATCGACTGGCTGGCGGCAGGAATTGATCCTGAAAAAAGTCCGGTTTTCCGGCAGTCTCAGGTCAAGGAGCATGCAGAGCTTTTTTTGATTTTTGCCATGCTGATTACCTCGTCGCGCCTGGAAAGAAATCCCACATTGAAAGAGCAGATCCGGGATCTTAATATGGAGTCGCTGACCTATGGTCATCTTGGCTATCCTGTTTTACAGTCTGCAGATATACTTCTCTATAAGGCAAACGTTGTCCCTGTTGGAGAAGACCAGATACCACATGTGGAGATTACCAGGGAGATCGCCCGCAAATTTAACAATCAGTACACCCACCCGATTCTTGGAGAGGTATTTGCAGAACCAGCTCCAAAAGTCACGAAATTCTCACGCCTTCTAGGCCTTGATGGCAAGGCAAAAATGTCAAAATCTCTTGGTAATACTATTCTGCTCTCTGACTCACCGGAAGAGATCTTGAAAAAAATGCGAACGGCTGTTACTGATACCCTGAAAATCAGAAAGAATGATCCAGGCCATCCGGAGGTATGTACCGTTTTCAGTTACCATGCAAAATTCACCGCTCCAGAACAGCTCAGATCCATCACTGAAGATTGTCGTGCAGGGAGCCTTGGCTGTGTGGACTGCAAAAAACTGTGCGCTACCAATATTTCTGTCGAGCTGGCCCCTCTGCTTGACCGCCGCCGCTATTATGAACTCCGACTGGATATGGTCACAGAGATTCTGTTTGAGGGAGAGAAAAAGGCAAGAAGTCTGGCCAGCGCCACCATGCAGCAGGTACGAGCTGCAATGAAGCTTGGAGAATCACCATTGACAAACCATACCTGTACCTCTTCATGCTGAACCCGTCGAAAAACGCCTTTATTTTTGACATGGATGGTGTGCTTACCGATAATATGCGCCTCCATGCCGATTCATGGGTTGAACTCTTCAGTGACTTCGGACTTGAGGGACTTGATGCTGAGCGCTATCTCGTTGAAACCGCAGGGATGAAGGGGCATGATGTGCTTCGTTACTTTCTCAATCCCGAGATCAGCGAAACAGAAGCCACAAGACTGACGGAACTCAAGGATTTTCTCTACCGTGTCCGCTCGCGAGACCTCATCACCGCCATTCCAGGACTCAAACCATTTCTTTGTGCCGCTGAAAGTAACAACATCCTCCTTGGGATCGGCAGTGGTGCTTGTGCAAAAAATATCGAGTATGTGCTTGACCTCCTGAAGCTGACTGATATGTTTCATGCTGTTGTTGACCCATCACAGGTTGAGAGGGGTAAACCTCATCCCGATATTTTTTTGCGGGTTGCTGAACTTCTGGAGGTATCTCCTTCATCCTGTATCGTCTTTGAGGATGCTCTTCCCGGGGTTGAAGCCGCACAGCGGGCGAACATGCTTTGCGTTGCCGTAACGACAACCAACAGCGCCGAAACCTTTCGTGGCTTTAACAATGTCGTGGGTATCATCGACGACTTTACGACGCTCTCACCCGGCGATCTCCTTCGAAAATTCTCAAGGGAGAACTTCTGACTCTTTTACTACCAACTTCTATGCTCGAATTTTTTTCTCCTGTCATCCAAAAAGCACTGCTGGCCGCAGGTATTACCACAGAAAAGGCCATCCAGATTGAACAGCCTTCCGACCATAAGTTTGGCGACTTTTCTACCAATATTGCCTTGCTGGCCGCAAAAGAGTGCAGGAAAAACCCGCGTGAACTTGCACATGCTCTCATTCCTTTTCTGCTTTTCCCCCCGGACACTGTTGCTAAAATTGAGGTGGCTGGAGCAGGGTTTATCAACTTTTATCTTTCGCCACTTTTTATCATGCGTTCGGTAGAGCAGGTGCTGCTTGATGGTGATCATTACGGAAAAGGAGAACTCGGCATCGGCAAGAGTGCTCTTGTAGAATATGTCAGTGCTAATCCAACCGGCCCACTGACGATCGGAAGAGGCAGGGGAGGCGTTTTGGGCGACTGTATAGCTAACCTCTTCGAGACACAAGGCTATAAAGTTACTCGAGAGTACTATTTCAATGATGCGGGAAGGCAGATGCAGATTCTTGGTGAATCAGTACGCTTGCGCTATCTCGAACTCTGCGGCAAACAGATTGAGCTCCCTGCAACACACTACCAGGGTGAGTATATCAGGGAGATTGCAGAATCTCTTTATGCGAACAATGGCAAGACACTTGAAGAGAGTGAGGAACTCTCGTTTTTCAAAAAGAGCGCTGAAACATCTATTTTCGATTCTATTCGCCAGACACTACAACGGCTGGGAATTCGCCATGACACCTTTTTCAATGAGCACGCTCTTTACCAGGAAGATGAGGGTGGAATTTCTGCCAATCAAAGGGTTATTGATGCACTGCAAGAAAAAGGATTTATCGATAAGTATGACGGTGCTACCTGGTTTCTTACGACAAAGCTTGGGCAGGAAAAGGATAAAGTTCTTGTGAAATCCTCAGGAGAGCCAAGTTACCGCCTTCCTGATATCGCCTACCATATCACAAAGTTTGAGCGTAGCTTTGATGTTATCGCAAACGTTTTTGGGGCCGATCATATTGATGAATATCCTGATGTGCTTGAAGCTTTGAAAATTCTCGGCTACGACACTGCAAGAATTAAAATCGCCATCAATCAGTTTGTTACCACAACTGTTGATGGAAAAACAGTTAAAATGTCGACAAGAAAAGGGAATGCCGATCTGCTTGACGATTTGATTGATGATGTCGGCGTAGATGCCACTCGACTTTTTTTCATTATGCGTGGCAAGGATTCGCACCTTAATTTTGATGTGGAGCTTGCCAAAAAGCAGTCAAAAGAGAATCCTGTCTTTTATCTGCACTACGCCCATGCCCGAATTTGCAGCCTCTTGCGTTTGGCATTGCAAGAGAGAGCTTTTGACCCTGACTGCAGTGCAGACCATCATCTTCTCCGAAAACTCAGCTCGCAAGCAGAGCTCCAGCTTGGCTTAGCACTGCTTGATTATCCTCCTATGATTAGAACAAGCCTCCGTCTGCTTGAGCCACAGAAAATGGTTGAGTACCTCCACTCACTGGCAGAACTTTTTCACCGCTTCTATCAGGAGTGTCCTATCCTCAAAGCTGAAACTGATATCTGCACAGCCAGACTTTTACTCTCTTTAGCAACGCGACAGGTCTTGCGCAATGGGTTTAAAATTCTTGGTGTCTCTGCGCCGGATTCAATGTAGCAGAATTGTCATCTGTAAAGCTTTTGTGTGGTAATATACCTGAAAAGTGAAGATGGAAGAACTCTTGAAAAAGATTCTCCCGCCTTTACTCGTCGTCTCACTTCAGTCGACGACACTGGACAGGTAAAATCAATAACCCTTAAGACACTTTGCCCTCTCTGTGGCAGGCCTGAGTCTCTTTTGAAGACCACAACATCACAAAGCTCAGAAAGTCGCTCATGCTCCTTCCATAATGGAAACTTAGTAAAGCTGTCCTCACCGACAAGGAGTGTTACCTTGTCGGATGGATAACGATCGTGAATGTGCCTCATAAGATCAACTGTGTACGAAGGCTTTTTTTGTTCAAGCTCCCAACTGCTGACTTCGCTGCAAAATCCGGTTTCGTTCAGCTCTGATGAGAGTAACTCTGCCATTCGTTTTCTGTGATAATCTTCAACCTTTGAGCCCAGCTTGAGGGGATTGTTGGATACCGAAATGATGATCCAGTCAATCTCAAGCAGCTCTCTTGCAAAGAGGCAGAGGGCAAGATGGCCATTATGCGGCGGATCGAAGCTTCCACCAAAAACTGCGATATGCACAACTATGGATGATCAGATTTTTATATTCTGTGCAATTTTATTCTTGATGCTCTGCATCTCTCTCTTCTTTTCAGGGAAACGCTTGAGATACTGGTCGAGTGTCTGGCTGGCATCAAACCACTTTTTCCGCTTGACCAGCACCTCTATCTTCCCCTCAATCCCCTGCTTGAGATAGCTTGTATCGCTGTAACGCTCAATCAGTTCGTCAAAGAAAATGCTGGCAGCCTTCAGTTTTCCCAGCTTGACATACTCTCTGGCGACCATAAGAACATGCTTTGCCAGTTTCTCCCGAAGAGTGGTAATTGCTTTCTCTGAATATCTTAGACTGTCAACCCTTGAAAACCGGCCGGTTGCCGTTTCGTAGTGCTGCTTGTATCCATCATTTTTGGGATTGATTTTCAGTAACTCTCGATAGGTCTCGACATCACTTGCGATTTTTGATGAATCTGCCATTGGATAGAGATCCATATAGAGAGCGAAGTTTTCTATCGCTTTGCGGGTTGGCTGCTGATCCAGTCCTACAGGAGGGGAGAGCTTCTCATAAGATTTTGCAATCATAAACTGTGAGGCTCTGGCATAGGGAGAGGCAGGCATCTGCTGCTGTAAACGGGCAAACATCTCAGTGGCCAGAAGGTACTGACCTGACTGGTAGTATGTCTGCGCAAGAAGATAGAGGACATCATCTTCAAGTGCTGTAGCGCGAGAGGTAAACAACAGCGATTCCAGCCCTAAAGCCGCCTCCTGATAATCCTGTTTGTTATACTGCTTCAACGCCCTTGTATAGCCTTCGCTCACAACAACAGCCGTTGGCAACGGTGGCCTGGAGGAGGAACAGCCGGAACTCATCAGTACCCCCGTGGCCAGGAGCAAGAGTGCTGAACGTGAAAAATATCTTGTAACCGACTTTGACATACATTCGCTCCGTTATCGCTTATAAATTGAATCTGTACTTCATTGCAGAACTGAAAACTTATGATGAGCATGCCACCGATCGAATAAGGCTCAGGAGAGACGAGAACTGCTTTTCCCGGGTTTTTCCTCTATTGCACAACGTCCACAACTTGATATTCCAAAAAGAGTGTAGAGTGGACAAAATCCAAGAGTCGATGTCAGCAATGGTATGATGCCTGCCGCTCCCCACCAGGAGTGCGCGACAACGCCAGCAACAATAACCAGAATTCCTGTGACAATACGGATGATTCTGTCGGTTTTACCAATATTCTTTGGCATAATTTCTAAGAATAATATGAATTAATGATTGGGGGGAAGCCTGACTTCCAACATCGCGAAGTTACAATTTCTTTGCCTGATTAGCAATCAGCCATTCCGTTTTTATCTTGAGACAAGGTGTGATGGAGAAAGATTGCATAGTAATCAGCAGTAACAATGCGGGAGATCTACTCATTGTGGAGCTTAGGGGAGTCGAACCCCTGACCTTCTCATTGCGAACGAGACGCTCTACCAACTGAGCTAAAGCCCCAATATCGACACCTTCTCCAGTGAAGCGGAAAATAAAAAAATAGCCTGCAAAGCAGGCTATTGACTGTCAAGCCATCAAAAACGCACCCACCTCATGCGGTTTCAGCAAGAAGAGTCTCTCGGAGTCTGTAAAGCTGATGGCTGATGGTTCCATCGAAAATAGTGTCGCCTATTTTAACAGAAACACCACCAATAAAATTTTCGTTAAGAGAGAGATGCGCTCTTACTCGCTTCCCGGTATAAGACTCAAGTCTTGCTATGAGTTCTGCCGTCTGCTCATCCGAAAGTGCAACAGCGCTTTTAACCTCTGCATTGACAATCCCCTGCCTTTCATCAAGGAGAGATTGAAACTCGTCAATAATTTCGGGAAGCAGGCCTGCCCGTTTTTTTCGTGCCACGAGCTTTAAAAAAACAAACATCTTGTCGCCAACCGCCCCCTTGAAAACCTCTTCAAGAATTTTAATCTTCTTGTCACCCTTGACAACCGGACTCCGCAACGTGTGAACAAGATCGCGTGAATGATGAAGTACCTCCCTGATCACCTCCAGCTCACCAACAACCTGATCAAGAAAATTTCCCTCCACGGCCGCAGTCAAAAGAGACAAGGCATATCGACGGCTTGCAATTAAACTTGACATCTCGTGCCCTTTTTCAGTTACGTTTAGATGAAAGATCCTGAATCATGCTGTTCACTATTTTTTTCTGCATATCGGCATCAAGCGCTGTTCTGATAATTTTCTCAGCTCCCTTCACAGCAAGGTCAGCAACCTCATTGCGCAGAACATCAAGTGCACGTCGCTTTTCCTGTTCGATAGAATCCATCGCCGCAGCAATCATCTTCTTGGACTCATCCTGTGCTTTTTCTGTAAGCTCAGCACGCAACTTTTCAGCATACTCTTTTCCTTCGCGAATGATCCTGTCAGCATCGGCATCAGCTTTCGAAAGCAACTCTCTGTTTTTACGAAGAATAGCCTCAGATTCCTCTTTCGCCTGGTAAGCACGGTCAATAGATGACTGAATTCCCTTTTCTCTCTCTTCAAGAGCGGAGATAATAGGCCCCCATGCCACTTTTCTTAAAATTACCAACACAATAACAAACGTTACTGCGGTCCAGAAAATAAGCCCGGGATTCGGGGTTAAAAGACTACCCGCAAGAAGCACAACTCCTGACGTAAGCATGAAAAATGGTTCTGTTAACGGTTAATAAGAGCCGATTACCGCCTGATTGAATCTCTGACGGCAACCGGGATATCTTCTGTATTCAGTCGTTGACTGCAAACACTTACTTAAGAGCAAGCAGTACGCAGATAACTTCACCGAAAAGAGCAACACCTTCAATAAGAGCGGCGGCAATAATCATGGTTGTGCGGATATCAGAGGCTGCCTCCGGCTGACGAGCTGTGCCCTCAGTTGCGGATGCGGCAATATTGCCAATACCAAGTCCTGCACCAATAACCGCCAGGCCAGCGCCAAAACCTGCACCTACATAAGCTAAACCTTCCATCGTGTAATTACCTCCGTTTATTTGTTGTATGTTTTTGCTAAAGTATTATTAGCCGTTTGAAACCCAGAAAAAGAAAGAAGAAAATATAATCTATTCCTTGACAATCCGCGCCATAATTTAGTGATGAGCAACGGCGGTATCATGTTCATCATGGCCGCCTTCATGTGCCGTAGCCAACCCGATAAAGAGCGACGTAAGCATCGTAAAGATAAAGGCCTGAAGGAAAGCAACAAAAATTTCAAGCAAGTAGATAAATGTTGCAAAAGGAACTGAAACCACTGCTGCGGCAACATAACTCTTTATAATAAAACTGATAAAGATCAAGCTCAGAATGACAATGTGACCAGCGGCCATATTTGCAAAAAGACGAACCGTCAGAGCAAATGGCTTGGTAAAAAGTCCAATGATCTCAATAGGAACCATGATAATCCAGAGGGCCCAGTGGGTTCCGACAGTAAGGTGCTTGAGAAAACCAACAACTCCATGCGCTCTTACCGAGGCTATCTGGATAACAAAAAAGGAAAAGACCGACAAAGTCAGAGTAACATTGATATCACCAGTGGCGGTAGAGCCATAAGGTATGAGTCCAAAAAGATTACAGAAAAGGATAAACATAAAAACCGTCAGCAGAAAGGGGGTATGCTTCTCGAATCCATGTCCAATATTTGCCTTTGCCACATCAAGACGTATAAACTCAACGAGAGCCTCCATGGTATTTGCCATACCCGAAGGTGCCTGCCGGACACCCATAGCCTTGTATTTACTCCCAACTATCGAAAAGATCAGCACAAGAGCGACTGCCACAATCCAGATCATCACAACACGCTTGGTTATCGAGATATCCAGTCCTCCCAAAAGAGGCACCGACGCAGGTATTGACATCCTGGGAAGCTCAACAGCCCCAAACGGCTCAAAAGCAAACTCGTTACTGTCCATAACGTGATGCATGATCACAGCACCAGGAGTCTCAGCTTCAGCCTCACCAGAATGTTCGCCCGGAACCGCCGGAGCTGTCGCCACGGACTGCTCACCAACCGCCTGCCGCTCTGTGGAGGCGACAGCAACACCGCTGAGATTGAACAGCAGAGGTACAAGAATTGCAAAAACCCTAAAAAAGCTTTTGGTTGTATGGGATTAGACCGTTTCATGCAGTATTCTTTTTCTGTTTATTTTTCTTTTGATATCCGAGAATTTCAACAATAACATAAATACAGTAAAAAGCAAAAAACGAGAAAACAAAATCATTAACGACTGCAAGTCCATTAAGAATGACAATCGCAATGACCGCCATCATAAGAAGCATTCGTATCGCAAGCCCACCGAACACAACTTTTGTGAACGATGAAGAATCTTTATCAAGAGCATAATCAAAGAGCAAATATCCGGCGATTGTATTTGAAATCACCATCACCCATGCAAGAAAAAGTGCCCAAAAATCCACCCTCCCTGCCTCAAGCGGGAAATAGAGTACCCCCCATAAAACGATGGATAAGATACACAACTTAATAAAAAATTCAAATAGTGGCTTCATAACAAATGCCTCTTTCTCATGGACAGCCTTATTAACCGCAAAATTCCCTATTTTTTGTTCGCTGCTCTCACCACTTTCATGAGAACAAGCGCCATTCCAACCATACCAACAACCACGCCAGCAAGAAGCAAAAAGGGGGATGTCCCAATTTTGCTGTCAGCCCAGTATCCGATAAAAACAAAAAATGCGAACCCCCCGGAGACCTGGAGCCCTAATCCAATATAGTCAGACGAGGCCCGTACAGAATGACCAAAATCCTCGGGAAACCTTTTCTCTCCATTCATGAGCGCACCCGCACCATTTTTTGCTTCTCTCTGATTCCAGTAGCCCGCCAACTCAACGGAAAATGTGAAGCAGTACTTTTTTGAGTCATTACAATCTCTTGCTGAAGATACGACTCCTTCGCCATATATTGAATCTTTTGACGGATATTAATCTCTTCGCTCTCTTTTTGTAAGAGTTATTGCGTCATTGACCTCTTCTTCACAGAGTTCGCAAACAACATCTCCATGCCTTTAGCCAACACATTTTCAGCAGAAACGGCAGCCACCCCTGGTGCCGCAAATGGATATCTTGTCCCTGACTGCTTCAGGAACTCTCCTGGCCTTGTTGCACTGCAAAGCACAAGAAACGGAGGGGTCAGCAAGGGCAGTTACTTTTCACTGAACCTTGGGAAAAATACCGGAGATGTACCGGATTTGGTTCTGAACAACATGCAACTCCTTTGCAATCAACTCAGTATCAATCCAGAGAGAATGGTCTCTTCGGAACAGGTGCATGCCACACGGATTCTCTGCGCTGAAAAGCCGGGCCACTATCAGGGATATGACGCATTCATCACTGATCAGCAGAATCTTTTCCTCTGCGTTTTTACTGCAGATTGTTATCCTGTGCTTATTTACGACCCCCGCCATAGAGCCTCAGGCGCAGCTCACGCAGGCTGGAAAGGCACTGCGGGGATGATAGTCAAAAAAACCATGCGAGCTATGCAGAGGAGATTTGACACAAATCCCGAAGAGTGCCTTGCCTTTATCGGCGCAGGTATTTCAGTTGAAGCTTATGAGGTCGGACACAATGTGGCCTCTGCATTTCCTCCTGATTGCACCAGACGTTTGCATCACTCACTGGAGAATGAAAAATATCAACTGGACCTCAGGATGGCCAACTATCGCCAACTGCTTGATGCCGGAGTACCGGCATCAAGCATAGAGTGCTCTTCTTACTGCACTTTTCGTGACAACAATCTTTTTTTTTCGTTCCGGCGAGATCAGGGAGTCACAGGACGGATGGTCAGCCTCATTGGTGTCGCCAGCTCATAACCCTCTAAGTAAATCTCCTGCCATAGGAGCCATAGAGCTCATGGGCCTGACGAGATATCTCCTCCCGAAAATCAGGGTGCGCAATACTTGCAAGAGCCTCTGCCCTCTGCCTCAAATTTTTGCCATGGAGATTCACTATACCAAACTCGGTAACAACATACTGCACATGCGCTCTTGTCGTGACGACACCAGCGCCGGGCTTGAGTTGGGGCACAATTCTTGACAGGCCATGCTTTGTTGTTGATGGTAGAGCAATAATCGGCTTGCCCCCTTTGGAAAGCGCCGCCCCACGGATAAAGTCCATCTGACCACCAACACCGGAGTAATATTTTTGCCCAATCGAGTCGGCACATACCTGGCCGGACATATCAATCTCAAGAGCACTGTTAATAGCTGTCACTCTCGGATTTCTCCTTATCTCCCGCGTATCGTTGACATAATCTGAAGGGAGCATCTCAACAAGCGGATTATCATCGACAAAATCGTAGAGACGCCTTGTGCCAATAAGGAAACTTGCGACAATAATCTCTCTGTGACTTCGTTTTTTACTGCCGTTGATCACCCCTTTTTCAACAAGATCAACCACGCCATCCGAAAACATCTCAGAGTGAATGCCAAGATCCCTGTGGCCAGAAAGTGCTGCAAGAGTCGCATCAGGAATAGCACCAATACCCATCTGCAAGGTAGCGCCATCCTCAACTATTGATGCGATATGCCGACCAATGCGAGTCTCAACATCTCCCATTTCATGACGAGGTGTCTCAGGAAGAGGATCATCAACCTCTACCATCGCATGAATCTTGCTTGCATGAAGCATCCCCTCGCCATGTGTTCGCGGCATTTGGGGGTTCACCTGTGCAATTACAAGTCTTGCGGATTGCACCGCAGCAAGTGTCGCATCTACAGAGACCCCAAGAGAGCAGTAACCATGTCGATCAGGTGGCGAGACGTGGACAAGAGCAACATCAAGTGGCAGAATTCTGTTATAAAACAGTGACGGGACATCACTCAAAAAAACAGGGATGGCATCGCCGTCCCCATGTTGTACCGACTGACGGACATTTTTGGCCACGAAAAGCGCATTAAGCCTGAAACTTTCACGATATTCCGGCCTCGCGTATGCCGCCTCCCCTTCGGTGTGGAGACTTACAATTTCAACATTTTTTAACTCGCCAGCCCGTTGGACCATAGCGTCAATCAACCGTTGCGGCGTTGCGGCCGCTGTGTGCAAAAATACTCTGTCACCTGACTTTATTCTTGCTACCGCATCTTCTGCGGAAAGCGTACAATAGTGCATGAACCCCTTTTAATTTCCGTTATTTTTTCGCCGAAGATATGCCGGCGTATCTGACAAACCTTTCTGAATGATATCCTCATGGACTCCACGCCCACCCACAATCGGGGGGGCGTGATCAACGTCCCGTACACTATTTTTCCTCAAACCAACCTCAGATGGATCATGTATTGATAGCTGCCTGCGAATATAAGCCGGAATCCTCAAATCCTCTTCCTGGCGTTCAGGATAGTGAGATACTGGTTTCCTGCCTGTTGTCGGCATCTGTCCCTGCCTCATGCCTGGAACAGCAGCAACAGGATGTCGTACCACAGGTGCCTTGCCCTCATCCCCATCCTTTCGCCTGAAACCGGTCACAATAACCGTCACCCTGATCTCGCCCGACACCTGCGGCTCATCAACGTAACCATTGATAATCTTGGCTTCGCTACCAACCTGTTCCTCAATATAGTTCATGGCATCAGACATGTCTCGCATAGTGACCTGGCCGGTAATATTGACCAGAACGCCTTTTGCGCCTTTGATCGAAACTCCCTCAAGCAGAGGGCTGTTGATCGCATCAGAAGATGCCTTCAGGGCACGTCGTTCACCTGCCGCTGCGGCAGAGCCCATAACAGCATCACCCGCACCCGACATAATGCTCCTGACATCTGCAAAATCGACATTAACATGCCCATGACGGGTAATAATATCAGCGATACCCTTGGCGGCTCTGTAAAGAACATCGTTTGCCATATTAAATGCGTCAGTAGCACTTACCCCCTCCTCGGCAATACTCAAGATCTTCTCATTTTCTACAAGAATGAGAGTATCAATGTACTTTCGCAGCTCCGCAATACCTCCGTCTGCAATCCTCGACTTGACCTGACCCTCAAAATTAAATGGCCTTGTTACCACACCAATGGTGAGTATCCCCATATTCCGGGCAATAGAGGCAATGACAGGCGCAGCACCTGTACCGGTACCCTTGCCCATACCTGCAGCAATAAAAACAAGATCCGCGCCACGGAGCTGGGCAGCAATAATCTCCCGGTCATCCTCAGCCGCCTGCCGGCCTTTAGCCGGATCAGCTCCGGCCCCAAGCCCGCTTGTTGCCTTCTTGCCAATCTGCACCCTGAGCGGCGCCTTTGAATTCAAAAGTGCCTGACGATCCGTATTAAAAACTATATACTCAACACCACTTATTTTCCGATCAATCATATTATTGACGGCATTGCCACCGCAACCACCGACACCAACAATTCTTATCGTAACACCCTTGCCCTGGTCACTGTCAAACAGGCCAGGATCCAGCTCAAATGCCATCGTTCTTCTCCACGTTAAACAGCTTTTCTTGTCTGTCGTTGATCACAGGTTATCCCAAAATTTCTTCATCCGGTCCACAATTTTATTTCCGGCCGGAGAGGACTCTTGTTTCTCTGCTCCCTCCTGTGCTCCAGAGGAAGCCTCCGCAGGAAGAACCTCGGCTGTAGAGGCAAAACTGTGATTTACTGAAAGGTTATTCTGAAAAGCGTGGGCAACAAGACCCATCACCGTTGCATACATTGGATTATTGACAGAGCCCTTGATGCCTCCTGACACACCTTCTGGATAACCGATTCGAACATCAAGCCCCAAAATATCATGAGTAAGATCCTCCGTTCCAGGCAACAGCGAACCGCCACCAGTTATTATTGCACCCGCATTAAGATACTCATAATAACCTGAACGCTTGACTGAATCGCGCACAAGCTCCAGTATCTCCATCATACGTGCCTCAATGATCATCGTCAACGAACTCCTGGGAACCGATTTCTGTGGTCGCCCCTCTATCCCCTCAATAAGGAGCTCTTCATCCTCTCCACTGAGCTTGCCATAAGCGCATCCATATTTTATCTTGAGATCCTCAGCCACTTCATAGAGAGCCCTGACTCCATGTGCAATATCAAGGGTAACATCATTTGCAGCAACCTTGATCACCTCTGAATAACGAATCGCGCCATCAATATAAATCGCCACTTCGGTAGTTCCACCGCCAATATCAATCACCACCACGCCACTTTTTTTCTCCCGCTCCTTCATCACCGCCATACCCGATGCCACTGGCTCAAAGGTAACTGCACTGATCTCCAAACCAGCCTTTTCAACACACTGCCTGATATTGCGAATCTTTGTTCTCAATCCAACGACAATATAGGCACTGCCCCTCATCGTCGTCCCTGCCATTCCTATAGGGTCAAGGAGACCCTCCTGATCATCAACAATAAACTCCTGGGGAATAACATGGATTATTTCATGATCGATATCCAGATAGCGGATATTGGTCTTTGCCTTCTCCAGAAACCTCTTTACATCAGACTCATTGACAATTCCTGTCTGGTTGATACTGATCTCGGAGTTACTGTGAATGCAGTGGACATGAGCACCGGAAATCCCTACATTCACTCCATGAATACGAATGGAGGACTCGCGCTCAGCATCGGCCACTGCCGCCCTTATCGCCGCAACGGTCTTGTTGATATTGACAACTGTCGCCCGCTGAAGACCATCTGAATTGGAACGACCCTTTCCAAGCACATTCAGCTTTCCAAGCTCATCCTTTTCAGCGACCACAACACAAACCTTCGTCGTTCCAATATCAAGACCTACTGCAATATTGCTTTTCAGCATCGTTCTAAACTTCCTTGATTATCACTATCGGGAATGATCTGGGCTCACCTCTGGAGAGACAGGCACTGTGGTAAAAACCCTGCCTGTAAAACGCAGATCCACTGTATCATAAAATCCAAACCCTTTTTTTGAAACAACCTTTTGCCAGAATATCTCAAATTTTTTCAACTTTTCCTTAAAGTTGCCATCATTACCGATAATAAAACGGGTGGGTGAGTTCCCCGCAATACACCAGCTCAAATTGTTCCCTGCAAGGTGCAATTCCTTGATAAGCAACCTGGCATAATCCGCCCCTGAAAGAGCTTCAAGAAACTTTAGTATCAAACCCACATCCCGCTTGTCAAGCTGCTGCAAACCATTTTTTACTATTTTTACATGGCTTATTCCAGCAATTGAAAAGAGATCCGGGTAACGATCAGCAACCTCTTGCCGCCACGGAAGAAGAAACCCTTCACGATCGAGAACCATCGTCGAGTTGCCAAGAACCGCAAGTGCAACTGGCTCCCTCTCAGACACTTTTATCCGCAACACCCCGTTCAGCTCCTTGGTGACCACTGCGCTCTGGAGATAGGGATGCACCATAACCCTCTGCCGCAGCTCATCGGAATCAATCTCCTGAAAATTTAGCCCTTTATAATCGGATAACCGTGACATCAGCTCCTGCTCAGGAATAATTGACTCTCCATCAACAACAAATCCCCGCACAATCACCTCTTTTTTCCAGTGTGATGCAGATGAGGCAAGCACTGCTAAAGCAGCAAGAACGCTCAGCAACATAATGAGCAGCAGCAATTTGCTGCCACCAGAGCCCGGTACAGGGGTAATCGGTGACTCCCCGGATTCCGGCTCCGTCAGATCATCTGAATACTCTCTCTGTTCGGAATCAGACATAGAAATATTTTTGTTCTTTCATGACACAACTCCCGTCCATTGCTCCTTGAAAGATCATCAGAGAGCATTGCAACATCCTGCAACTCGCGATGCGAGACGGGTTATATCTCCTGCCCCCATAAAGAGCAGCATATTCCCGTTCACCGCCTGCTCCATAACAAGAGCAAACAGAGCCTCACGATCAGCAAGAAACTCTACATGCTTGCCTCCCGCCTTGCGGACGGATGCCGCAACCAAATCACCTCCAACACCAGGATAGTCCTCAGCCTTTTCCCGTGCCGGATAGATATCTGCCACATAGACAACATCCGCCCTTGAGAGAGCCCATCCATATTCATCAGCAAACTCTCTGGTACGGGAAAAGAGATGCGGCTGAAATATTGCGATGACCTTCGACTTCACCCAGCCGCTTTTTGCGGCCCTGACCGTTGCCTTCACCTCTGAAGGGTGGTGAGCGTAATCATCCACAACCATAAGACCGGAGCCGTTATCGTATTTCACCTGGAAGCGCCTTCTCATGCCACTGTACTGGCCAAGACCCGCAATCAGCTTTTCGGGCATGATTCCCAGCTCCAGACCTGCTGAAAAGGCCGCCAGGGCATTAAGAACATTGTGCCGTCCAGGAACATTGATACAGACCTCCCGATATTCAGCTCCAAAAGCGTTCACCGTGAACATGGTGCGCTCTTTTTCAAGAACAATGTCGGAAGCAATAACATCGGCAGGCTCATCAATACCAAAAGTGGTATAGAGACGGTTCATTGAAGGAATAATCTTTCTGATCTCCGGCCAGTCAACACAGCAGATAACCCGCCCATAAAAAGGCACCTTGTTGGCAAAGGCAATAAAGGCCTTTTTCAGCTCCTCCAGAGTTCCGTATGTGTCCATGTGCTCCGACTCAAGACTGTTCACGATGGCAATTGTCGGGGTAAGTTTCAGAAATGCACGGTCATACTCGTCAGCCTCAATAACCATATATTTCCCCTCACCAACCACCGTGCTCCCCTTCAGATAATCAGATATGCCTCCAATCATGACTGTCGGCAACTCTCCCGATTCGATCAGCATCGTGGCAATCATGGCGGTGGTCGTTGTCTTGCCATGTGTCCCTGAAATACATATTCCGTACTTATAGCGCATCAGCTCACCAAGCATCTCATCTCGCTTGATGACCGGAATACCAGCGATTCGGGCAGCAATGATCTCAATGTTCTCCTCTGCCCGAATCGCTGAGGAGTAGACAACCACATCACACGAAGTGACCTGTTCTGCCCGATGTCCTTTATAGATGAGAGCACCCAGCTCGGCAAGTTTATCGGTCACTTCACCCGTCGAAAGATCAGAACCGGTCACGCCAAAATCTGATTTAAGGAGCAATTCCGCTATAGCGCTCATCCCCGCGCCACCAATGCCAACGATATGAACACTTTTTGTTCTTCCCAGTTCCATGGATTCGACTCCTTAATGTTGTTTAGCAAGAGCAATAATGCGCAGCGCAAGCTGACGGGCCGCATCGGGATATGCCAGTTTTCGTGCAGCTTCTCCCATCTCCTTCAATTTTTCGGGATTATTTAATAAACCAAGAATATTTTCAAGCGATTCTGCCTCTCCAAGAGCATCATCCTCAATCACCGTGGCGGCCCCGGCCATCACCAGCGACCTTGCATTATGACGCTGATGGTCTCCTGTCGCATAAGGGTAAGGCACAAGGAGAGTGGGCTTGCCAAGATTTGTCACTTCGGCAAGAGAGGAGGCCCCTGCCCGGCAGAGCACAAGGTCGGCGGCACTGTAGGCGGCACCCATCTCTTCAATATACGCTCCGAGCCAGAGATAAGGGGAGGGAGAGAGCTCTCCCTTGATCCGCTCATAATCGAGCGCACCGGTCTGCCAGACAAGATTACATGAGGCAAGAATCTCCTGACAATGTTGCAGTAGAGCGTTATTGATGGCACGCGCTCCCCGACTCCCGCCAAACACAAGAAGAGTAGGACGCGCTTCGTGCAGGCCAAATCGTGCTCTTGCAACTGAAACTTCTTCAACTTCAAACAAACGCGCTGGATTTCCGGAGACAAAAACCCTGCTGGATTTTGGAAGAAACCGTCGGGCATCTTCAAATGAGAGATGTACCTCACTGGCCAGTATGGCAAGCAGTTTCGTTGTGATGCCGGGAAAAGCATTCTGCTCCTGAATAAGGCTTTTTTTCCGCATGATTTGGGCTGCAAGCAGAAGTGGAGCACTGACAAAACCGCCTGTACCGACGACAACATCAGGAGACTCCCGATGAACAAGAACAATGGCACGGCCAAGAGCTACCACAAAATCAAGAAGCACCCCCAGGTTTGCAACCATGTCAGCCAGTGACCGCCCTCTTTTCAGTCCTCTCACTGGAAGAAGAGAGAGCTTGTAACCAAGTCTGGGAAGTTCAGTCGCTTCAATCCCGCTGCTTGTCCCGACAAATGAGATCCCAATATGCGCAACAAGCCTCTTCAACTCTCCAGCCATGGCAACAGCCGGATATAAATGGCCTCCCGTTCCACCCCCAGCAAACAAGACCTTCATGCCGACCGCCCTTCCGCAGCCTCAGGCTGCTGGCCTTTCTGAAGCTGTCGTTTCTTGTACCTCGATATACTCATAAGAATACCTACACCAAGAGAGTTGAAAAGAAGTGCTGTGCCTCCGTAGCTGATGAAAGGAAGTGCAACACCTGTGGTAGGAAGCAGATGACAGGCAACCGCAATATTGATGAAGGCAAAAAGTGAAATTGCTGTCGTAATTCCACTGGCCACATATTTGCCAAAATTATCCGGCGCATGCTTGGCAATAATGATACCACAGACAAAAAAACCGGCAAACAAGGTTATAACCGCCAGAGCGCCAATAAATCCATACTCCTCCCCAACGACAACAAAAACAAAGTCGTTGTAAGAGAGAGGAAGGTAAAGATCCCTCTGCTTGCTTGCCCCGATCCCCAAACCAAACAATCCGCCATTGCCAAGTCCAATCAATGCCTGCACAACCTGATAGCTTAGCCCCTTTTCATTGCCACTCGTAAAAGAGAGTAGACGCGCCACCCGATAAGGCGCCGCAACGGCAAAAACACCTGCGACAGGTATCAGCAAAGAAAACGTTGTCAGGAGATGGCGAACATTAACCCCGCCAATAAACATCAGCATAAAACCAATCAAAGCAATCAATGATGCTGTACTAAAATTAGGCTCGAGGGCCACAAGAGCCACCACGATCATTAACAACGTCAACAAAGGATAATAAGAGTTATTCAAATCCTTTATATAGCTCTGCTTTTCAGTAATCAACCTTGAGAAATGAAAGATGATGGCATACTTTGCAAAGTCTGACACCTGAAATTTTATAGGCCCAAAACCGATCCAGCGTGCTGCGCCGGAGATAAGACCAACCAGCTTCATGGCCAGAAGAAGCGTCAGCAACACAATACTGGCAAAAAGAATAATCTTGCTGGTTTTCCAGAAGAGATGATAATCGAGCTGAGCAACAAGCAGAACAGTAAGACTTCCAAGTACGGCAAAGGTAAGCTGGCGCCAGAGGAAATACTCCGAGCTCGAGTACTTGGTCACCGCCCACCCCGCCCCGCTGCTGTAAACAATAACAATGCCAATGCACATCAGAAGAAACACAATGAGCATCAACAGTTTTCCGGCAATCACCTCCCCGATGGAGGGAGGTACCGGCAGTGCCTGAACCGGAGAAGCTGTCGTGAAGTCTCTCTTCAACATGACAGTAATTGATGAACACATTGTTTAAACTGACATCCGCGCTCCTCAAAATTTTCGAACATATCGAAACTTGCACACCCTGGCGAAAAGAGCACCGTCTGACCAGGCAAAGCTGCCTCACTGGCGAAAAGGAGAGCCTCTTCAAGTGAGGCTGCCCCTTTGAGAGGAACCTGCCCCTCAAAAAAGGTCATGATTTTCTCCTGCGATTCACCAATGGCAATCAGCAGAGAGATTTTCTGCCTGACAATCCCGGCAATGGCCTCATAATCGTTTCCTTTATCCCTTCCACCGGCAATGAGCACCGCTGTTGACGGAAGAGACTCAAGCGCCTGACGCATCGCATTGAGGTTGGTCGCCTTCGAATCGTTGACCCAGTCAACCCCGTTGATGTTTCTGACAAATTCCTGGCGGTGCTCCACTCCCTGAAAAAGGCGGAGCACCGAACGGACAGGCTCATGACCAATACCCAAAGCTTCCGCGACTGCAACGGCAGCAAGCACATTTGAAATATTATGTCGCCCTCGAAAACTGTTTTTCAAAAAGTCAGCGGTCAACATCACCTCTGCATCACCCTCTGGCCTGCGCACCACGATCTTCTCCCCATCGAGCATGACTCTTCGACGATCAATCCCGCCATCAGAACCCGATTCCATCCCGAATGGAATAATGCTGAAAGGGAATGGGTAAGAATTCAAGGTAAAATTGGCCGAGAGCCGGGGATCATCGGCATTATAGACAAGCGTATCTGACTCCCGCTGGTTAGCATAGATCTGAAACTTTGCAGCCGCATACCTCTCCATCTCACCTTGATAACGATCGAGATGATCTGGTGTAATATTGGTTATCACGGCAACCTCTGGCCTGAAGGTGGGTGAGTGCTCCAGTTGGTAGCTGCTCAGCTCCACAACCGCCACATCGCCAGCGTTCATCTCTTTCACCAGAGATGAAAACGGCACACCGATATTTCCGACACTGAAAGAGCGGTAACCCTGCCTGCGGCCATCCTCTTCACAAATCCGATGAACAATGGTTGATGTCGTGGTTTTTCCATCGGTACCGGTAATCCCGACAATCCTTGCCTTACAAAAGAGACTTGCAATTTCAATCTCGCTGTAGAGAGGAATAGCTCTTGCCTGCATAGCCTGCACAACAGGAGCTTGAGGCGGAATACCCGGACTGATAACACAAAAATCGGCATCATACACCCGCCCTGAATGCCCCGCCTCCTCAAAAGGAATCTGCATCTCCTTCATTCGTGCGCACTCCCTTTCGCCGATAGAGCCAACCTCACTGAGCAGCACCTCCGCACCCTCTGCAGCAAGCAGCTCAGCCGCAGCAAGACCACTCTTGCCTGCGCCAATCACTGAAATTCTTTTACCCTTTATATTCATGGGTATTATCTGAGTTTTAAAGTCATAAGACTGGCCAGAAAAAAAAGAATAGTCAAAATCCAGAACCTGATTACAATTTTCTGTTCAGCCCAACCCTTCAACTGAAAATGGTGATGCAGAGGGGCCATCAAAAAGATTCGCTTACCCTCGCCCGTCCTTATCTTCGTGTACTTGAAGTAGAGCACCTGCAGTGAGACCGAGAGGGTTTCAAGAAAAAAAACTCCCGCCATCAATGGAAGGAGCAGCTCCTGCTTGATAAGAAGAGCAATCACCGCAATAGCACTTCCAAGAGCAAGCGAACCCGTATCCCCCATGATAATTTCAGCAGGGTTAGTGTTGAACCACAAAAATCCTACACACGACATGACAATGGCCATACTGACAACCGCCACCTCACCCGCTCCGGGAATAAAGGGGATATTAAGATAGACCGCATAAACCGCATTACCGGCAAGGTAGGAAAAACCGGCAAGACCAATAAAAACAATCGCCGAACTTCCGGCTGCCAGACCGTCAAGACCATCCGTCAGATTGACTGCGTTGGATACAGCGGTAATAATGAAGATAACAACTGGTATATAAAAAATACCGTAGTCAATGGAGAGATGTTTCAAAAAAGGGACCGTTGTCCTTGACATAAGCACATAAAATGCAGGATCATTTGAGGTATATATCCCTATCAACAACCCCAAAGAAACCTGCCCGATCAGTTTGTAACGCGCCGATAGCCCCCCTTTGATTTTCAGCACCACCTTCCGGTAATCATCAATAAAGCCGATAGCACCCATCCAAAATAGAGCCAGCATGATCAGCCAGACATGTGGATCGGTAAACTTCGACCAGAGCAGCACTGAAACCTCGATGGAAAAAATAATAAGCACTCCACCCATTGTTGGTAACTGCTTTTTCTTTTTATGCTCCGGGGGAGCCTCCTCCTTGATCGGTTCGATAAACCGGGTTTTCAGAAATCTGATAAATCCTGGCCCCGCAAAAATGGTGATCAGCAGCGCAGTAATCGCAGCAGCACTTGCCCTGAACGTCAGGTACTCGATAACGTGGAGCGCCGGAGGATCAAACACATCATTGATGTACTTCAAGAGATAGTAGAGCATCCTGTTATTCTTCCCTTTTTATGATTTTTTCTTTTATCAGCGCATCAACAACACGCTCAAGCCTCATGCCTCTTGAGCCCTTGAAAAGCACGGCATCCCCATCCTGCAAATCCGTCAGCAATCGCTCCAGCAGGGTTTCGTGGTTCTGAAAATGTCCCCAGCATGAGTTCAGGCTCTCCTGACCGATCAGCCTTGAACTCTCTCCGAGGGTATAGAGCATATCAACCTTTTTCTGATGGAGATAACGGCCAATAGTCTTATGCTCCACATCTCCCGACACACCAAGCTCCAGCATATCGGCCAGCACCGCCACTCTTCTTCCTTCGCATGGTATATCACAGAGGGCATCAATTGCCAGACGCATCGAGTCAGAATTGGCATTGTAGGTGTCATTAAGAATTCTCAGCCCCCCTCTATTTATCACCTCAAGCCGTTTCCAGCCCGGTGCTGGTACAAGGCCTTCAAGCCCTTCACAAATCTGATTCAAAGAGAGACCAAAATGGAGCCCGACAGAGGCAGCAGCAACAGCATTAACAATATTATGCTTTCCGGTAAAATTCAGGGTAATCTTTTCAACTCCTTCTTGTGTGCTCAAAAGAAAAGCAAGACGCCCGTCACGCTCAATCGAAATCGAACTGGCCCGACAAAGAGAGCCGAAAGAGGAGACAGAAACTCCGTAACAGATTTTTTCAGGGAGCCCTGCGCCAGCAGCTTTGAGGAGTTCATCATCCATATTGACAAAAGCCGTCCCCCCATGTTCCCGCAGATAGTCGAAAAGCTGTGTCTCAGCAGCGGCAACGCCATCAAGATCAAGAAGAAACTCAAGATGCTCGTGACCGATATTGGTCAGGAGAGCATGAGTTGGCCTGGCAATCTTCGCCAGCAGGGCCATCTCTCCAGGATGGTTAATCCCCACTTCAACAACAGCAACCCCACTCTCCTGCCTGAGCTGCAAGAGGGTCAGCGGCACCCCGAGATGGTTATTACGGTTTCCCTGGCTCATCGTCACTCTGAAGCCTGTTCCAAGAACCGATGCAACCATCTCTTTGGTCGTGGTCTTTCCATTGCTGCCACCAATAGCGACAACAGGAAGGGTAAAAGTGTTCCGATACATTGCGGCAAGACGCTGCAGCCCCTCGACGGGGTCAGGGACAACGATAAATCCTCTGCCCGGAGGTGGCTCAGGTGAGTTTTCGGCATACCACTCACGACTGACCATTGCCCAGTTTGCTCCCTTCTCAAAAACCGCATCAATATAGTGGTGGCCATCGCTCTTTTCTCCCTTCAGAGCGATAAATATAGCACCATCAACTATCTCTCTTGAGTCAATCGCAACATTGGGTTCAATAATCTCAATAGAAGGGGAGCCGTTCACAGGAAGAACCATCTCTCCAAACCCACGGAGATCATTGATACGCAACACACCTTTTACTGGCACATCCTCTCCTTTGCCGGAACTCCGGCACCATTTTTTCGCATACTTTGTTTGATGATATCCTGATCCGAAAAAGGATATTTTTTTCCGGCAATCTCCTGGTATCGTTCATGTCCCTTTCCTGCAACAAGAAGCACATCACCCTCCCCGAGCTGAGCAATCGCACTGGCAAGCGCTTCCGCCCGATCACTGATCCTTCTGTACTCTACACCTGCCATCCCTTTCTCAATTTCATCAAGAATTGTTTCCGGATTCTCATCCCGAGGATTATCGGAGGTGAGAAAGACCAGATCAGCCAGCTCGCTGGCGATTCTCCCCATCTCCGAACGCTTTGATCGGTCTCTGTTGCCACCACAGCCAAAAACTACCAACAGACGTGAACCTGCCTGCTTCAGGGAGCGCAGGGTCACCAGTACTTTCAAGAGCGCATCGGGTGTATGAGCATAATCAACAAAGACCGAATACCCGTCACTGCCATCACCAACTCTCTCCATTCGTCCATCAACGGCAGAAATTGCTGAAAGAGATTGGCAGATCTGTTCGGGCTGAAGAGCCATACCTGCTCCAAGAGCAGCCGCCTCCAAAACATTCATAACATTGAAAGCGCCCGGAAGCTTCACCTCCATTTTCATCACCTTTCCGGGAAAATGGAGTTCAACAGTCGTTGAGTCAAGAGAGCTGTTGAGAATGCGCGCTCCAAAATGGTGACGACACTTCATCTGAGGAGAGAAACCCGGCTGCAAGGTACAGAAATATCTTTTTTCTGCCACAACCGGAAATGAGAGCTGCCCTGCAAAGGGATCGTCACTGTTGAAGACCGCAAACCCATCAGGAGCAAGCTGCCGGAACAACTGCTGCTTGGCCGAAGCATACTCCTCCATTGTCCTATGAAAATCAAGATGCTCCATCGTCAGATTGGTAAAGAGCGCCGCATGAAACCGGATACCGTAAACCCGCTGCAGCACAAGAGCGTGAGAGGAGACCTCCATCACCGCTGCCCGGCACCCGGCATCCACCATCAGAGCGAAAAGAGCATGAAGCTCATGTGCCTCTGGAGTGGTACGATCAAGCACAATATCCCGATCTCCTATCCGGCAAAGGTTGGTGCCGATGTAACCCGCAGGAATGTTACATGCATTGAGCATGGCAGTAATCAGCTTTGCCGTCGTTGTTTTGCCATTGGTGCCGGTCACCCCGATAATCAACAATCGATCTGCAGCATTTCCATAAAAAACTTTTGATGCTTCAGCAAGAGCCTTGCGAGCGTTGACCACTTTTATATAGCAACAGGATGAAACAACCTCGCATGGAAACTCTTCACAGAGAACAGCCACCGCCCCCCGCTCTACCGCCGAACTGATATAGCGGTGGCCATCGGCAGAGTAACCACGCACCGCAACAAAAAGGGAGCCCTGCACCACCTCTCTCGAATCACAGGTGAGTTCTTCAATAACCCTTCCCGTCCCCTCGCCCAAGATGGCAAGAGAGGTCACCGACTCTGTCAGCTCATCCAGAAGAACGCCCCGTCTGCTGCTTTTTTCGAGGGAGAGAGTCATGAGGATTTTCTATTCATCTTTTTTGGGGCAAGCGCAACCTTTATCACTCTCTCTTTTTGAACCATACTGCCCGGCGCTACATTCTGCTGAACCACAACGCCGTCAAAATTACCCGAATAATCCATCTCCAGCATGAGCCACTTGAGCAGCCGCTGGGCATCGCGACCCCTCAGCCCTCTCAGCTCAGGAACAGCAACTGTCGCTATGGAATCAATAACCCTCTGTTCCGGTGAGGGAAGAGCAAGATTTTTCTGCATCTCTTCCGAACAGGCTATCATTCTCGCAGCAATACCAGCAAACACCGGAACAGCAACTGTCGCGGCATAGTAGGCGGTTCTTGGCCTTTCAACAATCACAATAATAGCATATCGTGGAGCTTCGACAGGAAAATAGCCGACAAACGAAGAGACATACACCGGGTTGGCGTAGGAGCCACCTGCAGCTCGACGAGCTGTTCCGGTTTTCCCGGCGACACTGATACCCGGCAGAGCGGCATTTTTAGCCGTTCCACTGTCGACGACAGCCTTGAAATACTCTTTGCTGAGGTATCGGGCAGTTTCAACAGAGACCACCCTCTTCACCTTCTCGGGAACATTCTCCCGAACAACCTTTCCCTCAACATCCACAATCTTTTTGATCACATAAGGGCGCATCAGCTCACCATCGTTGGCAATAGCCGCGTATGACTGCAAGGTCTGCAACGGTGTTGCCATCACCTGATAGCCATAGCCCATCCATGGCAGGGTGGTTCTGTCCCAGTTTGCAAGAGAGCGGACTCTCCCCGAAGACTCACCAATAAGCCCGATACCGGTTTTTCTTCCAAATCCAAAACTTCTGGTATAGAAGTTAAATTTCTCTCGCCCAACCGCCATAGCAGTCTTTGCGGCAATAATATTGCTTGAATACATGATGGACTGCCGGAAAGTGATATTTCCGTATGGCTCATGATCCCTGATCCTGAGATTATAGAGTGGCAGAATCCCATTATGAGCAAACACCATATCATCAGCCTTTCTTTTGAGAACATCGGTTGCTGCCGCCGCCATAACAAGCTTGAAGGTTGAACCTGGCTCATAACTGTCTGTCACGGTACGATTTCGCGCCAGCTCAGGCTTCCACGTCTCCCGCCGATTGAGATCAAACGCTGGATTGTTGGCCATGGCAAGAATTTCGCCTGTTCGAACATCCATAACAATACTGGCCGCCGCTTCCGCCTGAAACCTCTCAACAGCCTTTGAAAGCTCATCTTCAACAATACTTTGGATATCGCCATCAATCGTCAACTGTACCGTATGGCCTTTGATGGCATCCTGCTGCTGGACATCGGGCGCAGGATAGCGTACACCCGTTGCATTGCGCTGAAAAATTCTGGTGCCATCCTGCCCTTTCAGCTCCTTGTTCAACTGTAGCTCAAGTCCGCTGCTTCCCTCATTGGTACTGCCGGTAGAGCCGATCAACTGAGCCGCAACGTTGAGATAATAACGCTGCTGCTCCTTGTCAAACCAGACCCCTGGAATTTTTTCCTCCATCAGCGGCAAGGCTCTTGCAACAGGAATTTTTCGTCCAAGAACTGCCATCCCTTTGGGACGCCTCAACTCTTTGAGGCACTCAAGTCGATTAAGCCCCAACTTGCTTGCAAAAAGTGTTGCTACCGCCGCAGAATTATCAAACGTCTTCTGTTTTCTTGTTCTTTTGTCATTCACCGGCTTGCCGTTTTCATCAAACAAGGGAGTATTTTGCACAATGGCTGGATTGGCATAAAACGAAATTGATTCAATACTTTCGGCCAGCATTCGTGAATTACGGTCAAGAATGACTCCCCGCTGAGCATATTCCGTCACAACCCTCTCATACTGTTTGGCGGCTTTCTGCTTGTACTTGGTAACATTGACCACCTGGATATTGAGCAACATGCCAATAATGGCAGCAATAAACATCGAAAAAAGAAAAACGACGATACCGAGCCGCTTGCCAAACTCTTTATCTTCAGGTTTTCGGATGTTGTGCTGATCATGCATAAGTCATACTCTTCTATCAATCCAAGTCATCGCTCCATGAATCGAATCATTATTTCAAGGCCTCAATTCAACAGGGGGAATACCTGATGGCTCCAGACCAAGCTTAACAGCATCTTGTGTAATACTATGAATACTGTGCAATTCATGAACCCTGAGCTCCTGGGAGGTTATCACGCTTGAGGTCATCAGGATCTGATCCCTGAGTTTTTCATTCTGTCGGGCAAGGTTGATGATCGCCAGGGTATTATAGGTTTGAATAAGAAAAATAACGGTTCCGCCAAGCAGATAGAGAAAAGTTTTGGGCTGCAATAACGTGCCAATATCAAACTTGAGTGTATTGAGAAGCGGCTCAATCGGAGAATAATCCTCCTGGCCATCAACACTATCCACTCCACGAACGTCACTCACCTCTCCGAATCGCTTTGAAGCGGGAACCGTTTGAGGCACGCTCTTTCTACTCCTTTTCAGACCTCTCTTGATGCCGCTCAGTAAACCAATAATTTTACTCTTCACGACACGCTCCCTGAAAAAACTTTTTCAATCACTCTTAGTTTTGCACTTCTTGCCCTGGAGTTTGACTCAATCTCCTGATGAGTGGGAACGAGAGGCTTCCGGGTAACAGGGATGATGTTGCCCCGACTCAGAGGCTCCCTCAATCCAACTCCTTTGGGTCCCCAGTCACTCTTTGCTTTCTCAGCAAACGACCTTTTAACAATCCGATCTTCAAGCGAGTGGTAACTAATAACCGCCATACGGCCACCTGCAGCCAGAGTTTCAACTCCTCCGTCAAGTGCTTGCCCGAGCACGTCAAGTTCACCATTGACCTCAATTCTCAATGCCTGAAAAACTCTTGAAAGGCTTTTTATTACCTTCTCACCCCCATGAGCGTTTTTGCGAATAATGGCGGCAAGCTCCTCTGTTCCTTGCACTGAACCATGGATCTGGCGGTACAACACAAGAGCTTTTGCAATACTCCGGCTCCTTGGTTCTTCACCATAGCGATAAAAAAGCCGGGCCAGCTCCCTCTCCTCATAACCATTAACGATATCTCCGGCATGCAACGGAGCATCGCAATCCATCCGCATATCAAGAGCCCCTGACTTGAGATAACTGAACCCTCGTTCAGCAGTGTTAATCTGAAAGGATGAAACACCAAGATCAAGTAAAATACCGGCAGCACCGGGCTCTATCCCTTTTTCGCGACAAACCCTGCCGACTATGGCCGAAATATCCTGAAAATTCCCCTTTACCAGTACCGAAGCACCACCGTAGTCGCTGAGCTTTCCGGCGGCCTCCCGCAAAGCAGCACTATCCTGATCAATGCCGATCAGAAGCGATTTGTCCAAATACCCTGCCTGAGCCAGCGTGCGAAGCATGGCATGCGAATGGCCGCCACCTCCCAGAGTCCCGTCAACATAGATTCCTGGTTTTCTCACCAGCAATGCAATAATTTCAGCAACGAGCACTGGATCATGAAATATCCCCTCTTCCATTGCCACTAAAAATACCTGCCTGCAAGCAAAGAAAAACGCTCCGCACTCTGCCGCAGAAGCAGAGAGAGGCGTTCGGGCTCCCAAATAATCATCTTTGTATCTGCACCAATAATCACAACATCCTTTGTAATACCTGCATGTTCGAGAAACTCCCTCGATAAAGCAACCCGTCCCTGCCGGTCAAGCTCGACGATTTCAAGGCTTTCATACATCAACATTTTCAGCAGCCTCTCTTCAGGGTTAAAATCCGAAAGAGCAGAGAGACTTTTTCGCATCTCATCCCAGACAAAAGGTTCATACAGCTCAAGTGAGCGATCTGGAGTCTTCATGATATAGAGAGCCTCTACCCGCCCTGCAACCTCGTCGCCAACACCATCCATGGCTGTCGGGCCGAATTTTCTTCGGAATTTTACGGGTATCATCAGCCGCCCCTTTTCGTCAACGGCATGCCTCTCCTTGCCTATGAAGCCAGCCATTTCTCTACTCCCTATGCTTCAGTGTTATCCATCTCTTGCAACTTTTTCAGCCACTTACAACCAGAAAGAGTGTAAAAAAAGAGCCAGATTGATAATCCGCCCCATTATTTACCATTTTTTGCCACCCCAAAATGTATAAAAAAAGCAGGCAGTAAAAAAATAGTTGCATATTTTTAATAGTGCTGGCTGGTGCATATTTTAAACAATGCCGATCCTCGTGAAGTGTGGAGAGGGCAGGGGTGCTGCAGGGTGCGATTTTGGATCATTGAATCAGCAAAATCATTGAACACAAAGCTAAAAATTGTTACTATAACAGGTTCTCACAACCCTTCATATTTTCTTATCCACGATTAACCACCGTCATCATGATGTCTGACACTTCCGTCAATAATGCAGCGCATTGGCAGGAACTTGACGATTGGAGAAAAAAAATTGATGCCCTTGACCGGCAGCTCTCCTCCCTCCTTTGCGAAAGGCTGGATTGCGCCCTCAATATCAGCGCTCTGAAATTGAGAATTGGTGAAGAGGTACTTCAACCCGAGCGTGAAAAGGCGGTTCTCAACAATGTGCTGAACTGTGCTGATTCACCTCTCAAATCGCATGCACTCGAAAAAATTTATCGCTGCATTATTGAAGAGAGCCGACTTTTTCAGCATGAGTGGAAACGCAATCAACCAGGAAACAAGGGCACCTGAAAAGGTTCAAGCATCATGGCTTATACAATAAAATCTGTTCCTCGAAAACTTCAGGCCGGAGCTGTACTTGTTGTGACCGCACTCGTAATTTTTCTCTTTCTACCAGGACTTAACACATCATCAAGCACAACCCGTCTGATTGTCCATCGGGGCACAGGATTCAGAGCCATTCTTGGGGAGTTGCAGCGTAACGGCTCCATTGTACAGCAATGGCCAACGCTCGTGACTGTCACCATTGTTCCGCAATTTCGCAACATCAAGCCAGGAAGATATGCTATCCCGCCAGGAATGTCGAACTTCGGACTCATGTTCTATCTGCATAACCAAAAACAGGATGAGGTTCGGGTCACCTTCCCTGAAGGCCTTGAACTCCGTCGCGTTGCAAAAATTCTCTCAAGAAAGCTTGATATCGACTCGGCAGGGTTCATGGCCGCAGCTTCCAACAAACAACTTCTTGCCAAGTATGGCATTACGGCAAACAATGCTGAAGGATATCTCTTTCCCGGCACCTATAACTTTGCCTGGGCCAGCACCTCGCTGGAATCAGCCGAATTTCTTATCCGTCAGTTCCATCACTTTTATACGGACAGCCTGAAAAGTGTTGCATTGAAAAAAGGGCTGAACGAAACCGAGCTCCTGACCCTTGCCTCTATTGTTGAAGCTGAAACCCCCCTTGATCAGGAAAAGCCCTATGTTGCAAGCGTCTATCTCAACAGGCTGAAGATAAAGATGCGCCTCCAGGCAGATCCTACCGTGCAATATGCTCTTGGTGGAGCACCCCGGCACCTCTACTACAAAGACCTTGGCGCTGACTCACCCTACAACACCTACCGTCACAACGGGCTACCGCCCGGACCTATCTGCAACCCTGGCAAGGCCTCTCTTCTTGCTGTGCTGCAACCGGCCGAGAGCAGATATCTTTACTTTGTTGCAACCGGAAAAGGCGGCCATTACTTTGCAGAGTCTCTGGCCGAACATGCCTCGAACATTAAAAAATACAAGCAAGTGCTCCATGCAGAGAGGTGAAGAGCTGGGTGCATTGCAATATCTTCTCCATTACCATACATTAAGGAAAAGGATACCTTATTAACCAACCTTTGTGAACTCATGCAGAAAAAAAGTTTGTCTGACATTTCAACCCAGGGAAAAAGGGTACTGATGCGCGTCGATTTCAATGTTCCTCTTGATGACAACAAAAAAATTACCGATGACAAGAGAATTGTAGAATCACTTCCCTCTATTCGGAAGGTTCTGGATGATGGCGGACGCCTTATTCTGATGTCGCACCTTGGACGACCAAAAGGCAAAGTTAATCCTGAATACTCGCTTGCGCCGGTAGCGGCCAGGCTTGCAGAGCTGATTGATTGCCCTGTCACCATGGCAAAAGATTGTGTTGGCACTGAAGTGATGAAGCAGGTGCTCGCCATGCAGGATGGAGAGGTTCTTCTGCTAGAAAACCTCAGATTTCACGCTGAAGAAGAGGGAAATGATCCCGATTTTTCACGGGAGCTCGCCTCACTCGGTGAGGTATACGTTAATGACGCTTTTGGAACAGCGCACCGGGCACACGCTTCGACAGAAGGCATCACACACTATGTTCAGACGGCTGTCGCCGGATTTCTGATCGAGAGAGAGCTGATCTATCTTGGAAAAGCACTGCAGGAGCCCGAGCGCCCGTTTGTGGCTATTCTTGGTGGTTCGAAAATATCAGGTAAAATCGACGTTCTTGAAAACCTTTTCAAAAAGGTAGATACCGTTCTGATTGGTGGCGCCATGGTCTTCACCTTCTTCAAGGCACAAGGGCATGAAATTGGCAAGTCACTTGTTGAAGAGAGCAAAATCGAACTCGCTCTTGAGATTCTTGATCAGGCAAAACAGAAGGGTATCAAGCTGCTCTTGCCAACCGATGTTATTCTTGCCCCTGCGGTTGCCGATAATGTTAATTTTTATGCCGCAAAAATTACCGATATTCCCGCCGATATGATTGGCGTTGATATTGGCCCTGAGACAGCAGAGATATACCGTAATGAGATTCTTGCCTCACGAACGGTGCTCTGGAATGGCCCGATGGGTGTTTTTGAAATTGACAATTTTGCAGGAGGCACCATGGCTGTTGCAAGAGCTCTTGCAGAGGCAACCACAAAGGGTGCGACCACGATTATCGGTGGTGGCGATTCGGCTGCAGCCATTGCAAAAGCAGGTCTGGCGAGCGAGATGACGCACATCTCAACAGGTGGTGGCGCAAGCCTCGAATTCCTTGAAGGCAAGGAGCTGCCGGGCATCTCAGCCCTCAACGATTAAAGACGAATTTTCAAGAGTACATGAACTATTCCCAACCATACAGTCCCGGGGGCTTTCAATTTATGCCCCCGGCTATTAAAACAATTATTCTGGTCAATGTGGCTGTTTTTCTGCTTCAGTTGACCCCTTTTGGTGAGGCAATTTCAGCGATCGGCGCACTTTGGCCTCTCGGATCCGGTAATTTCAGAATCTGGCAACCGGTAACCTACATGTTTCTGCATGGGGGGATGACACATCTCTTCTTCAACATGTTTGCACTCTGGATGTTCGGGGCGGAGATAGAGAACCACTGGGGCACCCGGCAATTCAATATCTACTACTTTGTCTGTGGTATCGGAGCGGCCATTATCAATCTGCTGGCCACCATGGGTAATACCTATCCAACAGTTGGCGCATCAGGGGCCATATACGGAGTATTACTTGCTTTCGGCATGATGTTTCCAAACCGCTACATTTTTCTCTACTTTCTCTTTCCGGTCAAGGCCAAGTATTTTATTGCTGGCTATGCACTGATAGAGTTTGTCTCAGGATTTGGCAGTAGAGCTATGGGCAGCGGAAGCAACATTGCCCACTTTGCCCACTTGGGCGGTATGTTGATCGGTTTTCTTTACATCTCGATCAAAAGAGCAGAGTTATCACTCTCTGATCTGATCGACAAAATTGGCTCAGCCGCAAAAAAGAGAGGTGGCCCACGCCTGCATACTCAAAACAGGGTCGTACCGCCAGTTTCAGAGGCTGAGATTAACGCCATACTCGACAAGATTTCAGAGCATGGTTACGCATCGCTGAGCCAGGAGGAGCGTCGAAAACTGCTTAAGGCAAGCGGCAAGGGGTGACCAATAACCTCCCTGGCGCTTGTGATTATCTCATAAAAACGCAGTGGAAAACAGAACAAGAGAAGGTTGAATGGCTCAAGAGATACTCATACAACCAATTGGCATTATTCATACTCCACACAAGGAGATGCTGAATACGCCAATTCAGCCGATTGCAGCTCTGGGAGTGAAGGGAAGAATAGAAATTTACGATGAATATGTCACTGGACTGAGTGACCTTGATGGCTTCTCGCATATCACCCTTCTCTATCACTTTCACAAAATATCTGAGTATGCCTTAAAGGTCATTCCTTTCATGGACTCCCTGGAGAGGGGGATTTTTGCCACAAAAGCTCCAAAAAGACCGAACAGAATTGGAGTGTCCACCGTCAAGCTTCTCAATATCAGTGGCAATATTGTCGAAATTGAAGAGGTTGATATGCTTGACGGTACGCCATTACTTGATATCAAACCGTACTATCCCCGTTATGATAATCGTAGCGATGTTTCCATAGGGTGGCTTGAAAAAAATAAAAATCTTCCTGTTGAGAACATGAGAGCTGACGAACGATTTCGATGAATAAAAAAGTACTGAAACTCATCAACTCTCAATAAAAAAGTTTTAGCTCCTGTTGATGGTTTCATCAGCACCGCTCAAAACAGGCGACGCTCTCGATATGGCTGGTGTGCGGAAACATGTCAACCGGCTGCACGGAGGTCAGCCTATAGCCCTGCAGGGCAATCTCTTTGCCATCACGGGCAAGACTGGCAGGGTTACAACTGACATAGATAACTCTCTTCGGTCTGAGCCGGAGCATGGTGGCAAGTGCCTTTGGGTGCATCCCCGCCCTCGGTGGATCGGTAATGATCACCTGGGGAGCATCATAGGCATCAAGCATCTCAAGCATGGCATGAAAATCTTTCAGATCAGCCTGAAAGAACGCCGCATTGCTGACACCGTTCAGCGTCGCATTGCTTCGTGCATCCCGGATTGAACTTTCAACCAACTCCAGACCAATCGCCTGACGACAGTGCCGGGCGAGATAGAGCGTAATGGTGCCCGTCCCGCAATAGAGGTCGTAAACGGTCTCTTCAGGTTGTAACCCTGCAACCTCAAGAATGGAGTTGTAGAGAACCTCCGCCTGGGAAGAGTTGGTCTGAAAAAAAGAATTTGCCGATATTTTGAAATCAAGGCCGCCAAGACGCTCGGTAATATATCCCTCTCCACTGATGGGATACTCTGCATCTCCGGTTGCAACATTATTGTGGCGCTCCGTCACATTGTTCACCACCGTCAGCTTCTCGCTGGCCATTCCAGCTTCAAGGTGCCCCCTGTAACGCTGCATGAGCACTTCATCATGCCATGAAGTGACAAGATTCACCATCACCCCTTCACTCTTTTCACTGCAACGGACAACAAGATTGCGCAAAAAACCGGTATGCGCTTTAGCCGCATACGGGCTAAGGCCGTTGGAAATAGCAAACTCGCGGGTGAGTGCCAACACCTGATTCATCGCCTCACTGGCAAGGTAGCAGTAGTCAATATCGATAACCTTCTCGAAATTGCCGGGCGTATGAAAGCCAAGCGCAAACTCCTTCGGTCGTGAAAGCACGGCCAGCGGCAGCTCTTCGGGCAGCAGATAGCGCATGCTTGAAAAGGAGAATTCAATCTTGTTCCGATAATGAAACGGCGTTGACGCTGCATGAACCTGATACACTGGAGGATCGGCAAAATCACCAAGATGCTCAAGTGCATCCTTCACCTTTTTCTGCTTGTAAAGAAGCTGAGCCTCATAGCGAATGTGCATCAACTTGCAGCCACCGCAGATACCGAACCAGGCGCACTTCGGTGGCACCCTGTCAGTTGATGGCTCCAAAATCTCCTTCACGATCGCCTCAAGATAGCGCTGGCGAACTTTTTTTATCTGAGCCGAAACGCGATCACCAACCGCAAGCATTCCGCTCACCATAACCGCCATACCGCTGTCAAGCCGTCCAAAACATTGATCTTTTTCAGCAAGATCCGTCACCGTCAACGTGATACTATCACCTTTACTGAACCGCTCATCCGCCATAACATAAAACATTATACGATGTTGATAAACAAGAATTACCTCCGGCCACCCGAAATGCTTTTACCTGGGAGATGCTTGACGCATAAGACGAGGTTGAAGAAAATTTTTCAGAAACCAGGAATATACCAGATAGATCAGTAGGGCGCTGCACACCCCAATCACCACACCGGCAAGCAGATCTCCCGGATAGTGAACTCCAACATAAACCCGGGAGAGAGCGATAAGCAGAGCATAGAGAATCATGATGAAGCTAAAGAGCTTTTCAACCAGAACACCTCGATGAAAAAAGATCCAGAGCATGGTAGCCACAGCAGCAGAATTTGCAGCATGAGATGATGCAAATGAATAACTCCGGGGCTGATTGACAAGGAGACGAACATGGTCGAGTGCGAAGCAGGGCCGAATACGCTGAACCAGCGGCTTCAACACACCTGAAGCCACAAAATCAGAGAGCCACAGTGCAAGAAGGGCAAGAACTATAACCAAAATACCCGACTTTCCGCCTCGGATAAGCACAAAAAGAGCAACAAGCAACAAAATATGGCCGGAAAGGCGGCTCTGTGTCAGAAACACCATGAGGTCGTCGGCTGCCGGGTGAACCAGATGAAGGTTCAGCAACCGGAAAAGCCACACATCAGCCTGTTCAATCAGCACCATAAGAGTTGTTACTTTTTCGCCCCCCCTTTTTTCTGTCTCCTTGCAGAACCAGAAGAGTTGCTGACAAGCGCAATATTCGGCAAATCGGCTGATGTAGTCGTTTTATTGATGTAATACTGCTGAGCAACACTGAAAATGTTGAACATCAAATAGTAGAGACCCAAACCTGCCGGCATATTGTTAAAAAAGAGCAACATCATGGCAGGAAACATATACATCATCACCTTCATCTGCTCATTAGACTGTGTCGTCGGTGTAATCTTCTGTTGGAGATAAACAGTCACAGCCATAAGAATCGGGAATACAGCAATGTGGCTCCCATACATCGGGATCGCAAAGCCGAAATCAAGAATTGAATCAGGTACAGACAAATCCTTTGCCCAGAGAAAACCATGCTGACGAAGCTGAATAGAGGAGCGGAACACATAGAACATTGCAAAGAGCAGCGGCATCTGGAGCACCACAGGCAAGCATCCACCAATCGGGTTAACTCCAGCCTCCTTGTAAATCCTGCCAAGCTCGCTCTGCAATTTAGCAGGATCACTCTTGTATTTCTCCTGAAGCTCTTTCAGTACTGGTTGCAGTGCCGACATCTTCTTCATTGACTTCGTCGAGGCCATTGAAAGCGGATAGGTCACCAGCTTGATAAGAAAAGCAAAAATAATAATGATAACCCCGTAATTGCTTACAAAACCATTCATCCAGTTAAAAACAGGAAGAATGATAAACTCGGCAAAAGGCCTTGTAAGCCAGTCCCAACCAAAATCCATAACCTTTTCAAGTCCAACATTCTGCGCCTTGACCGTGTTATAGTCAAGAGGACCAAGATAGAGTTTGAATTGGTCGTTCACCACCATCCCTGTTTCGGGCACTCCCATCTTCAGAGCAGCAACATAATTTTCAAACTCGTTACCGGCAACTCGTTTGCCATCAAGATATATACCGGCCGTGCGACCTTGGGGAATAAGAGCAGCAACAAAATATTTATTGCGAACAGCAACCCATTTAGCCTCGCCAGACTGCTCTTCACGAAAAGTCTGATTCTCTTTGCTGGCATCAACCTTCACAACACTGCCACCAAGAAAAGCACTGGACAAGGCACTCTGAGCCTCATCCTGCCGGTTTTTTTCTGAATATGGGACTCCACCATCCCACTGTAATTGATATTCGTTCCCTGCAAGCTCATTTGAAAATCCTGTCAGCTTGACATCGTAACCGACACTATAACTATCACCGGTAAACTTCCAGGTAATATCAACCGCCTGCTGTGCTCCCACTCCAAGATGGTACCTCAGCGCATAACTCTCTTTACCTGAAAGAGTTCTAACCGAGTCAACCGAAACCCCGCTGAAATAGAGGTCACGGGTGTCTATTTTTTTCCCTTCCCTGGTCAGAAAAAGTAATGAGAGCGCTCCACTCTTCGAATTGCTGACCAGATCAAATGCTTTGCGATTACCATCAAGATGCTTTTTAAGTACCAGTGACTTCAACGTAGCGCCTTTTGAAGAGAGTGTTGCCCGAAAGAGATCATTCTCAATGATGAATTGCTGCTCTTTGCCAGCAGCAGCGGCGTTATAAACACCGAAATTATCAGATGCAGGAGATGGTAAGAGCACTGAAGATGCTTGTATCTGCTGTTCCGCCTGCTCAGTTTTTACAACTTTTGTCTTCTGTAATGGTTTATTTTCCGGCGACATAAATTGAAGCCAGACCATCATGATCGCCGCTATAATTGCCAGGCCGGTTATCGAATTTCTATCCATGACCACTCACTTTAATTTTTTACCAAAATACTTATCATCAGATGCCTTAGGTACAGGATCAAATCCACCTTTTGAAAATGGATTGCAACGAAGAACCCGCCATACTGTCAACCATGAAGCATTAAAAAAATTATGACACTGAAAGGCCTCCAGAGCATAACTGGAACAGGTAGGATAATACTTACAGGAAGGACCGAGCAAAGGAGAAAGGAATACCCGATAGAGCTTTATGAGTGCTATCGGCACTTGATTGACATATCTCCAGCTTTTCATGCGTTCAATACTCCCTTATCAAGGATAATACTTGCTCGGCCTTAACCATACAGCCAATCGTATAAGCTCAGGAAAAAACCATGCTGGCTATTAATCCCCTGATCTCTTCCCTGAATGCCAAAAGACCAGGAAGAGTCTTTCTCCTGCCCATATAAAGAAAGGCTATACAGATCCTTTCATTCAAACCGTCATGGTGAAGCCGATTTAAATCCATTGCAACAGCATGTTTTTCGAGCCTGTAGGCTTCCCTCATCATTCTCTTCACCCTGTTGCGCCTGACTGCAGATGGGACTGTTTTTTTGCCGACGGTAAAGAGAATTGCCGGAACTTCATGAAACTTAAAATTTTCACGCTTGACAGAGGCATACACTAACCTTAAAAATTGCCCCTTAACACTTTGTCCACTCATGAACAAATGTGAAATTATCAGCTTTTTTCTCAATATCTCATGCTTGCGCAGAGAACAGCCATGTACTTTATCCAAAACCTGACAAGGAAAGTGTTATTAAACAATCAGCAAAAAAGCTTACTGTCCGGCTGTACCCATATCGCTGCTCACGGAAAGAGAGTGCCGCCCCTTGGCTCTCCTTGCAGAGAGAACTTTACGGCCATTTTTTGTCGACATTCTCTGTCTGAAGCCGTGCTTGTTCCTTCTTTTTCTATTCCGCGGCTGATAGGTTCTTTTCATCGCTTAAAGCTCCACACTTTTTTTTAATAAATGAGTCAATATTACAGGGCGCGTAATTTAACATAATCATGTGTCAATAACAAATATAGGTACAGCGCCCCAAATAAGCTTCTTCAAGGTAACCGTGGAGATTTTCAGGATAAATTGTAAAAAAATCTCCTCTGAATCCTGGATAGATAAAATGTGGATAACTTGTTGATGAAATAATTCAACACCTGTAACATACAGGAATTTCAGGCTCACAAAAGAATCAACAAATGTTGACTACTCTTCTCTTTCAACATATTAAGTTATTTAAAATAAATAACTTAATATGTTGAAAACCTTAAGCGGAGTTCTGTTTAAAGATGAGGTTGTTTTCATGAAAGGAAATTGTTTTTTATCCACTTAAAAAATTAACTTGTGAGCAGTGAATGTTGATGACGCTTCATAAAGGACAGATAGAGAACTGGGAATTCATTTTTTCAGGCTCTATATTACGTTAAAAGCCGTTATTGAAAACTTATAAATTCAACCCAGGAAAAGCAGCTCAATGGAACAGCAAGTCTGGGAGGCATGTTTAAATGCCATCAGAGAGAAAATTAACCCCCTCGCCTTCAAAACATGGTTTTTTCCGATTAAACCAATAAGCTTTTCAGGGAGTGAACTGACGATAGAGGTGCCAAGCCAGTTTTTTTATGAGTGGATTGAGGAGAACTACTCAACCTATTTAAAGCAGGCTCTGAAAGAGGTGATTGGTCCAGAAGCCCGATTAATGTATTCTATTGTGATGGATAAATCACAGGGAGAGCCGGTTACTATAGAGTTACCTCACCAGAATGCAATGAATGCCGATTTTATTGAAGCAAGCAGAGCTTCTGAGGCTCGTACAAAAAAAACAGAGGAGTTTGATCGTAATCTTGCCCGGTTTGAAACTCATTTAAATAAAAAATACACTTTTGAAACGCTTATTAGAGGGGATTGTAATTCCCTTGCTTTTGCTGCAGCAAAAGCTGTTTCTCAGAGCCCTGGTCAAAATGCCTTTAATCCTCTAGTTATCTATGGGGGGGTAGGGCTTGGTAAAACACATATCATGCAGGCTGTAGGTAATAGTGTGAGAGAGAATAGACTCTCTGAAAGGGTTCTTTATGTTTCGAGTGAGAAGTTTGCAATTGACTTTGTTAATGCGATCCAGAATGGTAAAATTCAGGAATTTTCTTCATTTTACCGTTCCATTGATGTACTTATTATTGATGATATCCAATTCTTTTCCGGAAAAGAGAAGACGCAGGAGGAAATATTTCATATTTTTAACACGTTACATCAATCAAATAAACAAATTATCCTTTCTGCTGATCGCCCAATAAAAGATATTAAAGGTATTGAAGATCGTTTGATTTCACGCTTTAACTGGGGACTCTCGGCTGATATCCAACCACCTGATTATGAAACGAGAAAAGCAATTATTCTTAGTAAATTACATCAGAGTGGGGTAAACCTTGATGAAGCTGTTATTGAATTCATTGCAACTAATGTAACTGAAAACGTAAGAGAGCTTGAAGGGTGTATTGTTAAATTACTGGCAGCCCAATCACTTGACAATAGAGATATTGATCTGCAATTTACCAAGTCAACACTGAAGGATATTATACGTCACACAACAAAACAATTGAGTCTTGACACGATTGAGAAGGCTGTGTGCTCATATTTTTCCATTACACCTAATGATCTTAAAGGAAAATCAAAAAAAAAGGAGATATCAGTTGGAAGACAAATTGCAATGTACCTTGCAAAACTTCTAACAAACTCATCATTAAAAACAATTGGTCTGCATTTTGGTGGAAGGGACCACTCAACGGTTATTCATGCAGTAAACACAATAACCAGAAAGGTTGATACAATACCTGATGAGAGAAAAATAATTGAAGAAATCAAGAAAAGAATAGAGATCCTCTCTATGTAGAGGTGGTGTGTATAAGTTGTTAAGATCGTGTTGAATGAATCTTGATAACCCTGTTATTATAAACATTATCAACTACTCAAAAAGATTATCAACAAATTATAAACAAAAGATAAAGGGGATAACAAACAACTTATACACATAAATAATCAGTATTAGTTTATAGGTAAAGTGTTATAATTTATATTGATAACTTAATCAACCAAATAACTGTCAAGATTTCAACACTCTCAACAACAACAACAATTTTTATTTAAACACTTAATAGTTAAAGTTGGAACAGATGAAATTCACCTCCTCAATCCGTCAACTTCAGGATCCTGTAAGTAAAGTATCTCAGGCTATCCCTGCAAAATCAATGGATCCACGTTTTGAAAATGTTCACCTTTCCATTGAACCAGGAATAGTAACACTTTTTGGTACCGATGGTGAACTGTCAATTACAGCAAAAAGTGATGTTGAGACATCAGACACTGCTAACATAGGTATTAATGCCAGAATACTTCAAGATTTTCTTAGAAGCATGTATGATACCTCTGTTACATTTACTGTTGAGCGCCAGGAAATCAGTGATCATGGAATGATACATATCGCTACTGATAAGGGTAAATATAAGATTGCTTGTCTTTTTGAGAGTAAACCAGAGAGGTTTGAAAAGAGCTATGACATCACGCTCGAATTTGAAACATCTGAATTTCTCGACCTTATCCAGAAAACCACTTTTGCTTGTAGTGTGGATGGTATGCGACCAGCAATGATGGGTGTCTTATTTGAACTCGAAGGGAGTATTGTTACTGCAGTTGCTACTGATGGGCACAGGCTCGTTCGTTGTAGAAAAACTTCATCTATGGAGATTGTAGAAAAACAGAAAATAGTGGTTCCTGCCCGAGTTCTCTCTATTTTACAAAAACTTTCCCATCATGAAACACTTATAATGTGTATTGATGCTGATCGTCGTTTTGTTCGTTTCATTATAGGAAATATTATTCTGGATGCCTCCCTTATTATTGAACCGTATCCAAATTATGGTGCAGTTATTCCTCTGGAGCACGACAAGTATGTTATCATTGATCGTGCAACCATTTATGATTCAGTTCGTCGTGTTGGTCGCTTCTCCAGTATTGGTGATATAAAAATGGTAATTGATGGTCAGACAATGAGATTGATGGCTGAAAATATTAATGAAGGAGAGGCTGCACAGGAGGAGTTACCTTGTAAATATACTGGGGAAGAGATAAGTATTGGTTTTAACTCTAAATTTATTGAGGCCGCCCTTGCCCACCTTGATGATAAGGATATCTGTATTGAGTTAAAGAGTCCGACTACTGCTGTCATTTTTAAACCAAAAAAGGATATAGAAGATGATAAATTTATTATTCTTGTGATGCCAGTAAGAATCAATAATTGAGTTTTTTGGAACGGTATTGAGAATTCATAAGATACAGTATGAAAATTTTCGGAACCACCCGTTTCTGACTTTTAAACCTGATATTGGAATTAATCTTGTTTATGGTCCGAATGGTTCAGGTAAAACATCTTTACTTGAGGGCATTCATTATTGCGCCTTAACAAAAGGTTTTAACAATGCAACGGATAATGAGTGCCTCTTATTTGATTCTGATTTTTTTTTACTCGAAAGCAACTTTATCTCTCAAGTCGAGAGTGTAGTCACTGTTAAAGTAATATATACCAAACAGAGAGAGAAGCAGATTATTGTCAACAACTGTGATGTTAAACCTTTTTCACGTCATATTGGAACTGTTCCATGTATCACCTTTTCTCCTGCTGAAATAGTTATTGTCAATGGTTCCCCAGGTGATCGGAGAAGGTTTATGGATAATGCTATAAGTCAGACGAATAGAAGATATCTAGATGACCTTCTCGCTTATCGTAGAGTTCTTCTCCAGCGTAACACGCTTCTTTTTCAGATGCGCGAAAATCAAAGAGTTCATCCTGAGATGCTCCCATTATGGAACGAACATCTTTCTCGACTTGCAGCATCGATTGTATACGCCAGAAATCAATTTATTTCTGTTTTTTCAGTAATTTTTAATGATTTATATCAATATTTCTCCCGTAATGAGTCTCCCTTTATATTATATCGCTCCTCAATCGGAACAATAGATTTTGATATTTCTCCTTTTGAGTTGTACTCTATTTTTCTTAAAAAATGTGAGGAGAGTAAAAAAGTAGAAATATTTCGTTCACAAACACTTATTGGTCCTCATCGTGATGATCTTGTTTTTCAGCTTAACGGCAAAGAGATTAAAAAATATGCATCGCGGGGTCAATTACGTACTTTTTTAATCACCATAAAGCTTGCTCAACACCGTTATGTCGAGAAGATACTTGGAGATAAACCTCTTTGTCTTTTTGATGATATTTTTAGTGAGCTTGATAGCTCAAGAAGAGATGATATTTTTTCTATTCTTGAAACGTCTGGTCAATCCATTATTACTTCTACAGAAAATCCCATGAAAAATAATGTAAATCACATTTCTATGGGGCAGCTTAAAAGAGGAGGTGAGAGGTAGCTTGGCTATAATTAAAGATCCGAAGCAAATTTCAGCTATCATACTTGATATGTTCCAGTCTCTTGGGCTAGAGGAGGCTCGTCAGGAATTTGGAACACTTCATGTATGGCATAGTGTCGTTGGTGAGGCCATTTCCAGAGAAACTGCTCTTGAGCGTTTTAGTGATGGAGTGTTGTTTATCCGTGTTCGTAATCCTTCATGGCGAATGGAGTTGAATTATCGTAAACAGGGAATTATTATAAAGCTTAATGATGCTTTAAAAGAATGTGTTGTAAAAGAAATTATTTTTAGATAAAAGAGCTGTAATATTTTCTACCACAGCCCTTTTTTAAATATACTGTATTCAAAGAGGACAACTCAGTTGGTACATTTCAATCATTTTATCAGCAAATGCTTTTCCGAAAGCTGTACACTTTTCAAATTCAGGCTCATGAGGCTTGAATTTTATCATTAGATTTTGTTCAAATACTTTAAGCTTCAGCATGGAGAAATTGCTTTCAATCATTTTCGAAGCCTCCCCACTCCATCCATAGGAACCGAATGCAGCAGCAAGTTTTCCTTTATCGCGGATAGGGTTGATTGTTGCGAATAAGTTATAAATTTGTGGCAAGATATTCTGGTTGATTGTAGGTGATCCAACAAGTATACCAGTACAGTGGGCTATCTTCTCTTCCAAATCCAATGCTTTCATACTTTCAATGTCGCAGATTGTAACATGAAAGTCACATGATTGCTGTAATCCTCCAGCAATCTTTTCTGCCATCAAGGTTGTATTTTCATAAGCGGAGACGTAAGCAATCAGTATGTTTTTTTCATTTGGGAGGGCTATTGCTGTCTTGGCATATTGTAATGAAAGGTCAACATATTTTTTCCACTGCGATCTCAATAGGGGTCCATGTCCCGGACAGATGGCTTGAATGTCGAGCGTGCTGATTTTATCAATAGCCTGAATCATGTATTTACTGAATGGCTTCAGGATAGAGTCAAAGTAGTAGGTGAATGATCCTTTAAAATCTCCGACGACATCATCATACATACCTTCATGGCAGAAGTGTGAGCCGAATGAGTCACAGGTAAAAAGAATGCGATCCTCTTCAAGCCAGGTGTAGATGGTGTCAGGCCAGTGGAGGTTTGGAGCGTTTATAAAATGAAGAGTTTTGTTTCCCAAACTCAAAGTGTCTCCTGTTTTGACAACAAGGGATTTAAAGTCATGGCCTGTCTGATCGCGAAGAAACTTTATCGCATTTCCGCTTCCAACAACTGTTGCGTTTGGGGCTATCGACAGCAGATTTTTCATGTTTCCTGAATGATCAGGTTCTGTATGATCCACAATGATATACTCTATCTCTGAAGGGTCTGTAACTTGTTTTATTTTAGCAAGATATTCTGGCCAAAACTTCTCTTTCGTAGTTTCTACAATTGTTTTTTTATCAGCATTGATGAAGTACGAATTGTAGGTTGTTCCATATTTTGTCTCCATGACAATATCGAAGGTGATAAGTCCAGGATCAAGAACACCAATCCAACTGACATCATCCGTTATTGGCAGTACTTTATTATCTATCATAATTATTGAGGTGGATTATTGAAGCGTATGAATTATTCCCCTATACATACAAAATATTATTCTATAGAGTTCCTTATTCTTGAAGGCTCTATGAGTTATTCCTCCTCTTCGCTGCTCCTGGTTGTTTCTGTATGCTGTATCTCTTTTTGTAGAGTAATACCTTCAGGAGAAAATGAGAAGAGAGTATCTGTTGAAAATATTGAACTGTAATCCTGTGGCTTAAAAAAAGGAAGAAACTTCTGGCAATGTTCATCAAGCCTTTTGAGGTAAAAATAGGTGTTTTCATCTGGCCTTTCTTTGTTCCATTCTGATGCAAGTTTACCTTTATCCCAGGAGGATGTCGCGGTGCTGTTTCCTGTTACATAATAACTTATCCTCTCTCCTTTTTTTATCTGCATTCCTTTTCTTATGGCAATTTCATAGGTAATGGATTTTGAGCGCTTCCCTGATTTCACATCCTCAAGGTATTGTTCTATTGAGTTTTTAAAGGTTTCTGTTCTAGAAAATTCGGTTACATCAAGTTCATGGTTAAGGATCTTGTTTTTATACATTGCAAAGAGATTGTGAAGTCCTGTAATATCCTCAGTTAATAGTGTCTCAAATCCGCTACGAACAAACTCTCTCCCAAACTTTTCTCCACTTCTGCTTGTCAGAGAAGAGCCTTTTAAAACCATCACTCCATCATAACCGAGAAGAGCATAATTCTTTTTCATGTAGGATATCATTTTCCTGAACCGTCCATCAAAACCTATATTTATACCTTCTGGCATGAGTAAAGAGACTTCGGAGACTAATTTTCTTTCATCATTTTCGGTCATAATCCCAGGTGGAGGAACAAAGAGAATACCGTCAGTATCGACCTCTATAATTTTGCATCCTCGCTTTTGGAATTCGATAATCATTTTTTTTGCAAGAGACTGGCCTGTTGTGGTCACTTTGTCAGCTTCAATAAAATCATTAAAAATGCCTCCGTTATATCCTAAATAGCCATACATGGCATTGATAATAATTTTGAATGAGCCCTGCATGGCCTCAAAATTATGAGCGAGAGGCATATTCCCACGACTTTTCTCCTCTTTTGAGCGGTGCTTTGCCTTGAATCGAAGCTCCTTGAGCCCCTTAAGCACTTTCGGGAATATCTGTAATTCATCGCTTTTTGGACATATATTGTATGAAAGCATTATTGACGGATACAGGGACTCGACATCTGCATAGACAATTGGCCCAAGAATTCCTTTCAGATAGACCTCAGTGTAGCCCCCTGAGTTCTGTTGACCTGATGCTGGTTTTGGTATGGACTGTTTTACACGAAGATATTCTCTGACAATGAGTGCTTCTATTTTTGCAGCCTGCCCTATTCGTGCAGTCATAGAATAGGTATAAGGCACCATTTGTGTCATGTAAAAATTACTACCTGAAAGAAGTGAGGAGAGAGATCTTGTTTCACGAACATCATCAAGAGCATAATTCAGTAATAATTTATAATCATTTTCCCAAAGGTCAGCTATATCATTATAATCAATATAGGTGCGGTCTGGTGATGCAAAACCGAAATGCTTTGCAACGGCTTTCAGCCCGTAACTCTGCATTGAACGTTTCGTTATATCATAACTTTGGACAAGAAAAAGTGTGTCAATAACATGGCGTCCCTGAATATCACAAAATGTGTAATCAATACTTCTGTCAGCAAAGCGGATACTTGCCGGATATGTTCTTGGCTGTAATCCATTACGACCTATTGTAAATGCAATTCCGTGTTGTTCGCATCTTTTTTGAAGATACGGCAGATCAAAGTTGAAGATATTGTGTCCTTCGATTACATCAGGATCCATAGTCTGGATCAGCAAAATCAATTCTTGAAGAAGTTCTTTTTCGCTCCTCTCTTTTGAGTGAATTACTTTTTCCCATCCTCTATTATCACTCATTGAGATTATAATTATCTCATCTTCTCCGATCCCCTTTCCTCTCCTCAACGGGTTATAATTGGTCTCAATGTCGAGTTGCATTCGATAGAGATCATCAAAGATCATCCCTTTAAATAGAGTCTTTCCGCTTTGAAGAAGGTATTGTGTTACAGCGTCCCCTTTGCTATAAATAAATGAGTTGTTTTCGTACAGGAGATTTTTGTTTCCATCCTTCTCTCCTGAATGATCCCGCTTTTTATTAACAAAATCTATTGCGCGTCTCTGATTTTTCCAACTTTTGAAAATGGCAAGTGATTTATAGTAATTTGAGCCTTCGAGTTTCACAAGCCAGAGCTTTTCTTTTTCTTCCGGGATGAACCCATCAAGAAGAGAGCTGTCTGATGCAAAAAAGAAGGGGTAAAAGAGCTCATCGTGGCTGTAAACAGCCCCGTCCTTTCTAATAAATACTCTGATATGAGTATCTGAAAGCTGATAGGCCCCAACGATACACTCTTCTTTATCTTTGCCGAAAAGGAGATCATTATTGACAACATCAAAAACAAAGCTGTCCATCATTGTTTTTTAATTTCTATCGGTTGAAATTTTCTTTGCTTGCAGTCAAATATGACATTATTATTATTCACATCTATCATTCTGCAACAGAGCATTTCAATGTTTCTGTTGCAGAAATTTCTATAATATACTGTTTCACGTGAAACAAATTCTGCTTTTAACGACCTATGTGAACCATCAGTACTGAAATATCTGAAGGGGATACACCAAGAATCCTTGCTGCCTGACCAATTGTTTCTGGCTGATGTTTTATTAATTTTTCCTTTCCTTCTTTAGAAATTCCTGAAATTCTTTCATAATCTAAAGAAGATGGAATGTGATGTTTTTCAAGTCGTGAAATTCTTTCAGTCATAAGAAGGTCTCTTTTCAGGTAGCCCTCATATTTTATATCTATTTCAACTTGTTCATAAACTAACATATCTCTGCTGACACTTTCAACTGCCCGGCGAAGTTCATAAGAAGATTCTAAAAGCATTCTCATGTGAACACCTGGTCTTTTAAGCAGAGTTGATGCGTTTTGACCATTTTCGAGAGAAGGGTAGTTGAGCTCCAAGAGAAAGTTGTTTATCACCTGCCCTTGCACTTTTGCTGTTGATAAGAGTTCTTTGAGGGTTTCGATATTTTTCATTTTCTCTCGACATCGATTTGCCCTGGCTTCAGAAATCAATCCTGCCGCATAAGCAAATTCGTGGAGGCGTATATCGGCATTGTCTTGCCTAAGAGTAAGTCTATGTTCTGCTGAGGAGGTAAACATTCGATAGGGCTCGTTGGTCTCCTTTGTGATGAGGTCATCGATGAGTACCCCTATATAGGCATCTGAACGTTTAAGATAAAGAGGGGGACGGTTGAGTAATTTTAATGACGCATTGATACCAGCAATTAATCCCTGTGCTGCAGCCTCTTCGTATCCAGAAGTACCATTAATTTGCCCTGCAAAGTAAAGATTGTCAACTATTTTTGTTTCAAGAGTTCTTTTAATTTGATGGGGGAAAAAATAGTCATATTCAATAGCATAACCCGGGCGGATCATTTTCGCGTTTGCAAGGCCGGGAAGAGAGCGTAATCCCTGTAACTGAATCTCTTCAGGGAGTGATGTTGAGAAGCCATTGACATACATTTCATTGGTATCGATACCTTCTGGTTCAAGGAAAATGTGATGACTTTTCTTTTCTGGAAAACGGCAAATTTTATCCTCAATAGATGGGCAGTATCGTGGCCCGATGCCCTCTACTTTACCTGTAAATAGTGGGGATCTGTCGAATCCTTTACTCAGTATTTCATGGGTCTCTTCTGTCGTATTTGTGATAGAGCAACAGATTTGATTATTTCTCTCTTCTACCTTAGTCGCAAAAGAAAACGCAACAAACTCTTTATCACCATACTGCTTCTCGACTCTTGAATAATCAACACTTCGTGCATCAATACGGGGTGGTGTGCCAGTTTTCAATCGACCAGCTTTAAATCCAAATGTCTTGAGGTTTTCCGTCAGGTGATAAACGGGCGGTTCCGCTACCGTTCGCCCACCTGCAAAATGGTTCATACCGACATGAATCAGTCCATTTAAAAAGGTTCCGCATGTCAGTATAGCTGATTTAGCCTGTATTTTTCCACCCGACAAAAGCTTTACTGCTTCGAAAGAGCCGGTTCTGCACTCTAAACCGATCACTGTATCCTGGAGCAGATCGATAAGTATTTCACTTTCAATTACTTTTCGCATATACAGTGAGTAATGAGTACGATCAGCCTGTGCTCTGGGGGAGTGCATTGCCGGTCCTTTGCTTCTGTTAAGCATTTTGAACTGTATACCAGTCGTATCAATAGCTTTTGCCATCTCACCTCCCAGAGCATCAATCTCCCTGGTGATTTGACCTTTTGCAACACCCCCGATTGCCGGATTGCATGACATTCTTGCAATAGCGTTCAAGTCAGATGTGATGAGAAGGCATGATAAACCCATTCTTGCAGCAGCAAGAGCAGCTTCACATCCAGCATGGCCAGCTCCTGCTATAATGATATCATACATAGTACAACAATTGTTTCACGTGAAACATTAAGTGAGAGTGAAAAAGGCGTGTTTCTGTGGGCGCTTTTGCTAAGTAGAGAAGTAATTTGTGGTTGTAGTGTTGAGAGAAAAAGGTATGGACGAGTTATTGGCGTAATGGCCTCTGCATTTATTCACAAAGCTAACATAAGCGAATTAAGCTGAAAAGTTGGTGACAATCAAGATGAAAGGGCATTAATTCTTGAAGCTGATATTGTTTCTTGGTGAAGGGGAGCTGGTGCAGATGGGGGTGCGCAGATTGTTAGTTAATCAATACCCCATTTTATATATTGGGCCAAGTACTTCTTTTGAGCGAAACGCGATGTCATCAATGAAAAATAAACGTTTTAACCTGCTTCTTATTGTTGTTGTCACCGTTGTGGCCCTCTGGTCTTTGCTTCCAACCTGGCGTGACTACTCTTTGTCGAAACAGCTTGAGGGTTATGGGTCAGCTCAGGATAGTCTGAAATATGCAATGAGTCACCGTGAGGAGATTGAGGATGCAAGGAAAAAAAGTTTAAAGCTCGGTCTTGATCTGAAGGGTGGAATGCATCTTGTCATGGAGGTTGACCAGGTTGATCTCTTCGAGCAGAAGGCCTGGAACAAAGATGCAAAGTTTACCTCCATCATGCAGTCAATAAGGGCCAGTTCAGCTCAAAGTGAAGAACGGGTGCTCGACCTTCTGGTTGCTGAATTTAAAAAAGAGAATATTCGCCTGAGCAGGTACTTTTATGATATTCGCAACAGTGATCAGGAGATCGTCGGTAAACTGGAGATTGAGTCGGGAGATGCTCTGAGCAGGGCAAAGGAGATTATACGCAATCGTATCGACCAATATGGTGTAGCCGAACCGGTTATCACGACGCAGGGGAGCCGCAAAATTATTATTGAACTTCCTGGTGTTTCTGATGAAAACCGTGTGCGAAATCTTTTGAAAGGGACAGCAAAGCTTGAATTCAGGTTGCTTCGGGAGCCCGAAGTGATGGTCAGGACGCTTGACAGAATAAACAGTCATCTGGTTCAGAGCGGTGTAGCTGCAAAAGGAGTACCTGTTCAGGATTCATTATCGGCAAAAACTTCCATTTTGCCAGATGCGACTTCCGGGAAGGCTACTGGCAAATCACCCTCAGGGAACCCGCTGTATGATCTTGTCGGGTTATCGCAGAATGGAACCGCTTATACGACGGAGCGCTCCAGGGAGTTGGTTCTATCATTATTACGACGCAGTGATGTACAGGTGCTTCTGCCCATGGATACAGAGCTTCTTTTATCTGCCAAGCCTGATATGGGTAAGAGTGGCGAAAAGCTTTACTCAATCTATCTGGTCAAAAAGGCTCCCGAGTTGACAGGTGGTGTTATTACAGAGGCTAAAGCCACTTTTGGTTCACAGGGAGTTCAGCCTGAGGTTTTGATGGCCATGAACAATGAAGGAACATCGAAATGGGCTCGTATTACAGGGGCAAACATCGGCAAGCGCATTGCTATTGTGCTTGATGGGGTTGTCTACAGTGCACCGGTAGTGCAATCCAAAATTCCCAACGGTAATTCAGTGATCAACGGGATTGAGAGTCTTGAAGAGGCGAAAGATCTTGAAATTGTCCTGAAGGCAGGTGCTCTTCCTGCCCCGGTCAGAATTACTGAGGAGAGAAGCGTCGGTCCATCCCTTGGTGCTGACTACATTCGTGCAGGGATACAGTCGCTGGGATGGGCATTTTTAGCCGTCTCTGCGTTTATGCTTGTCTACTATAAAAAAGCGGGTATAGCAGCTGATATTGCGCTTGTTCTCAATATTCTTATTGTGCTCTCTGTGCTTGCAGGCTTTAATGCCTCACTCTCATTACCAGGTATTGCAGGCATTGTTCTTACTATTGGTATGGCTGTTGATGCCAATGTTCTGATCTATGAGAGGATACGCGAGGAGCTTGCCGAAGGGAAAGGGGTGCTCTCGGCTGTGACGCAGGGTTATGACCGCGCATTCTCTTCAATTCTTGATTCACATGTTACCACTCTTTCGGCCGCCTTTCTTCTCTACACTTATGGGATCGGCCCGATTCAGGGGTTTGCAGTGACGCTGATGATAGGAACTTCAGCAAGCTTGTTTACAGCAATAGTGGTGACAAAAGAGATATTCCATCTGCTTCTTTCAAAAAATCTTATGTCAGACAAAAGTTTCGGTTAATATTTCAAGACGTTTCAACCCATGAGGATCTTTCAGAAGACCAACTTTAACTTCATTCAGCATCGTAAAATTGCATACGGGATCTCCATCATTCTGCTGGTCACTGGTATTGTTTCACTTGTGGTGAAGGGACTCAATTATGGTATTGATTTCAGGGGTGGCTCAGAAGTGGTCATTCGCTTTGAGAAAAATGCCGATGTTGCCCAGATTCGTTCGGTGCTCGATGCTGCAGGTGTTTCGGGTACTCTGAAGCAGTATGGAATGGATCGCTCTTTTCTTTTCAGCACTGTTTTTCAGGGTGATACCGGCCAACTGAAGTCGCTGGTTACTAATGCTCTCAATGAACGGATCAAGGGGAACCGCCATGAGATTGTTCGTATTGATGCCGTGGGGCCAAGCATTGCTTCAGATCTGAAATGGTCTGCAATCAAAGCGCTTGTTGCCTCGCTTCTGGCCATTCTGCTGTATGTAGGAATAAGGTTCGAGATTAAATTTGCTGCAGCCGGTGTGATTGCAATATTTCACGATATTCTCACTGTTTTGGGGCTGTTCAGTATTCTTGGTGGCCTCTTTCCTTTCATGCCACTTGAGATGGATCAAAGTATTATTGCAGCTTTTCTAACTATTGCAGGTTACTCTATTACAGACACCGTGGTTGTCTACGATCGAATTCGTGAGCGAATACGGGGCCAGAAACAATCGGAATATGCGCGGATTTTCAACGAAAGCATGAACCAGACGCTGAGTCGTACCATCATAACCTCTGGCACGGTGCTTCTCTCTGTTCTGGTACTCTTTATTTTTGCAGGGCCAGCAATCAGAGGGTTTGCTTTTGCCGTTTTTGCAGGAATTCTCATTGGCACCTATTCCTCAATTTTTGTTGCGGCACCGCTTGTGTATGACTGGCTCCATCTGACCAAAAGTTCTGTTCGTCTGCGAGGAAGCAAGCTCTCCTGAGAGCATTTTTGTAGTGCCGCAGAGAAAAGACTAATGCTTTTCTTTTCAGTGTGGCAGAAATAGTAAAACCCAATATTCACTCGAAATGACATCGTACGTATGAAAAAAATAGTAAGGATTGCTCTTTTCCTCTTTCTTGCCAGCTTGTCACTGTTGCAGCCCTCTCTGAGTGCGGAAGTTATTGACGGGGTTATTGCGGTTGTTGGAAATGAGGCCATTTTTAAATCTGAAATTGACAGTCGTGCTCTTATGGCTCGTCTGCAGTATCCCGAGTTGGCACAAGACAAAAAATTACACCGGACTATTCTGGACGGTTTGATTGATCAGAAAATCATTCTTGCAAAAGCAAAGATTGACAGTGTCAGCATCGATCTTAATACCCTTGACTCCATGGCAAATGATCGCTTCCGACAGATCAGCTCAAGGTTTGTTTCGACGAGTGACATGGAGAGTCGTCTTGGGAAGTCATCGGCGGCTGTTCGTGATGGTATTCGTTCGGAACTGCGCAATCAGCAGTTGATCGATACGCTGCGGAGAAAAAAAACGACGGGCATAACCGTTACTTATGCAGAGGTGATGGACTTCTATAAGGAAAACCAGGCTCAGATTCCACCTCTTCCTGAGGGGGTTTCTGTGTCACAAATTATTAAATATCCTTCGGTTTCTGCGGAAAAACGAGCAACAGCTCTCTCAAAGATGCAGAGCATTCAGACTGAACTTAAGGGTGGAGCTGATTTTGCCACTCTTGCCGAGACATACTCTGATGATCCTGGTTCTGCAAAGATGGGTGGTGATCTTGGATTTGTTCGGAAAGGTCAGCTTATACAAGCTTTTGAGAGTGCAGCTTACGCCCTTAAAGAGGGGGGCATCTCCGATATTGTTGAAACTCGCTATGGATATCATCTGATTCAGTTGCTCAGCAAGGAGGAGAATTCAATTCATGTTCGTCATATTCTAGTGGGGCTCGACCGCAGCAAAGGTGATTTTACAGAGGCAATTCGGCAGCTCAAGGCGGTGCATGACAAGGTGATAAGTGGCAAGCAGAGTTTTGCAGAGATGGCAAAGAAGTACTCGGATGATTCTGTATCAGCCGCGCTGGGTGGAAAAATTTTGGTAGCAGGTTCGACGAGGTCTACTCTTGCTCCGTCAACGCTGCTTCCGCAGTTACAAAAGATTATTGCCGGTCTGAAAAAACCGGGAGATATCAGCAAACCTGAAAAAATTGAGCCCTCCCAGGGAGAGCCGTTCTATGCGTTGTTCCTGTTGAACGAACGCGTTGCTGCACACAAACTTGATCCTGATAAGGACTACGCATACCTTGAGGAGCTGGCACTTGACCATAAAAACCGTCAGATTTTTAATGAGTGGTTGCAACAGCTCCGCAAGGAGGTTTATGTGCATACGTCAGACATCTAAGCGTCTGACGTAGCGGGCATTTTTCTCGATAAACTCTCTTCGTGGCTCAACTTTGTCGCCCATCAGCGTGGAGAATACCTGGTCAGCTTCCATGGCATTTTCCACGTTGACCAGCAAGAGTGAGCGGTGAGCAGGATCCATGGTGGTGCTCCAGAGCTGCTCCGGGTTCATCTCTCCAAGCCCCTTGTAGCGCTGGATATGAATATTCGCCTTTCCCTTTTGCATCTTCCTCATCCCCTCCGAAATACTGTTCCGCTCTTCGTCATCCCAGGCATACTGCTGATCTTTGCCTGACTTGACCAGGTAGAGCGGTGGCTGGGCGATAAAGACCCTGCCAGCCTCAATCAGTGCACGCATGTAGCGGAAGAAAAAGGTGAGGAGCAATGTTCTGATGTGAGCGCCATCCACGTCAGCATCAGTCATGATGATGATTTTGCCATAGCGCAACTTTTCGACAGAAAATTCATCCTCGCCAAAGCTGGTGCCGAGGGCCAGGATAATGGTCTTGATCTCCTCATTTTCAAGCATCTTGTGCAGACGCGCCTTCTCGACGTTCAGGATTTTACCCTTCAGCGGGAGAATTGCCTGAAAGCTTCGGTCGCGTCCCTGCTTGGCGCTGCCGCCTGCAGAGTCACCCTCAACAATGTAGAGTTCGCAATGTTCCGGATCATTGATGGAGCAGTCAGCCAGTTTCCCGGGCAGCCCGGAGCTTTCAAGCACCGATTTTCTACGGGTTAGCTCTTTGGCTTTACGGGCGGCCTCTCTCGACATGGCAGCGCCCTTCACCTTTTCAATGATCATTTTGAGGACACTCGGATTGCTTTCCGCGAACTCTGCAAGTTGCTCGTTGACCACCGTCTCAACAATGCTCTGTGTTTCCGAGTTACCGAGCTTGGTCTTGGTCTGACCTTCAAACTGCGGTTCAGCAACCTTGACCGAGATGACAGCAGTCAACCCCTCCTTGAAATCATCACCGGTAAGGGCAAGTTTCAGGTTTTTAAGCAGATCATTCTTTTGAGCATAGGCATTGAGCGTTCTGGTCAGCGCCTTGCGGAAGCCGGTAACGTGCGTGCCGCCCTCATGGGTATTGATGTTGTTGACATAGCTGAAGACATTCTCCTGATAGGAGTCGTTGTACTGGAGCGCAATCTCGACAATGGTTGTCTCCCGTTCACCAAAGAGGTAGATCGGCTCCTTGAGCAGGTTGATGCGATTCTGATCAGTAAAGGTGACAAACTCCTTGATTCCTCCTTCATAATGAAAGATCTCCTGGTGCCCTTCCGTATCCTGTACCGTGATGCTGAGCTCCTTGTTAAGGAATGCAAGCTCACGCATACGATCGATAATAATCTCCTTGCGTAACTCTGTTGTCTTGAAAATCAGATGATCAGGCAGGAAGGTGGTTTTCGTGCCTCGCTGGTCTGATTGGCCTATCGCTTTGACATCGCCCTGGGGAATGCCGCGTTCAAATCGCTGAAAATAGACTTTGCTATCGCGGTACACCTCCACTTCACACCACTCCGAAAGTGCGTTAACCACCGAAGCACCAACACCGTGCAGACCACCGGAGACCTTGTAGGCACCCTTGTCGAACTTGCCGCCAGCACCGATAACCGTCATGACGAGCTCAAGCGCAGATTTCTGCTTTTCAGGGTGAATATCAACAGGAATCCCTCGTCCGTGATCAATCACTGTTACAGAGCCATCCGGATTCAGCGAAACAAAAATATAGTCGTTGAAGCCGCCAAGGGTTTCGTCGATAGAGTTGTCGACAATTTCATAGACGAGATGATGAAGCCCCCTGCTGTGAATATCGCCAATATACATCGCAGGACGCATGCGCACATGCTCAATGCCGTCAAGCACCTGAATGTTGTTTGCACCGTAACTTGTATCAATCGTGGGATTTAATGGGGTAAGGATATCGTCTTCCTGCATAATGATCAGTGGTATACTTGTGATATGAAACTTGCCCCCCAAGATAGCAAAAATGCCGGTAATATGCTTGTTCTTCGGTCATTCAGGAGCTGGCCCAGAAGGCATCTTTGAAATGTTCAACGGTGAAGGTACCAATCCTGTTTCCATCCATACTCTGGATTAGCACGGCCATGACATCAAAGCGGCAGTCAGTGTCGATCTGACCTGTTATCGTGAGGTAAGCTTGAGCGGCCTTGATGATCTCCCGCTGCTTCTGCAGTGTTACCGCTTCAGCAGGATGGCCTTTTGCGGAAGAGAATCTGGTTTTGACCTCAACAAAGCAGAGCGTCCCCCGGTGCAGGGAAATCATATCTATCTCATTGCGATGAAATCTGTAGTTGCGCTGAAGGATGCGATAGCCTGCCTTGACAAGATAGTCGGCAGCAATCTGCTCTCCCTCAGGCCCGAGAAGGTGGGGATCGTAGGGAATCTTCATGGTTTTTCGCCCAGTTGACGAAGCTTGAAGCTCAAACGGTGAATCGGGCATCGCCCATACTGTCTGATTGCCTCTACATGCGCTTTTGTCGCATATCCTGCATGGCGTTCAAAACCGTAAAGGGGGAATTGTCTGCCATAGACCACCATCAGCTCGTCCCGGTGAGTTTTGGCAAGCACTGAGGCTGCTGCTATCGAAAAGACCTTTGAGTCTCCCCTCACGATGGTTTTAAAAGGAATGGAGAGTGTTGTGTTGAACCTGTTGCCATCCACCAGAAGCAAGTCTGGTATTTTTGGTAATGACATGACGGTGTCATTCATGGCAAGCATGGTTGCCTGAAGAATATTGATCCTGTCAATAATCTCGTGTTCAACCACAGCGACTGCCCAGCATGCCGCAGCTTTTTTTATCGCAGGAGCCAACATATTTCTCTCTCCCGCAGAAAGTTGCTTGGAATCATTCAGCATTTCCAGAACAGTCTCATCGGGCTTGAACCAACGGGGAAAGACAACGGCAGCGGCAACCACGGGCCCTGCAAGAGGCCCGCGACCGGCTTCGTCAATTCCGCAGATTCGCCCTGATTGTCGCCAAAGAGGCCATTCGTAGTCGGTAATCATGTTATTTGCTTGCCCCGAATCTTTGTTTCGAAAGCTTTATAAATTATACCCTTTGGGTGCGAGTTCCTTCAAGCCTGCAAGAGAGCGCGGTTAAGAAAGTACACAAGCGGGTTAACGGCACGGAAAACTTCGGTGACCTCTGCCACAAATCCAGGATCAGTGATTTCGTGATCTGCAAACAATCGCTGGGTGTAGTATCCTTTGAATTTGAGATACTCCACTGCTGGATTCGTGCTTTCATACCCTTTCGGCGGCCTGATCAATTTCCCTGAAGGCAGCACTCCTTCGGGAAACTGTGCCGAGAAGGCTTTGTCAGCCAGGATTGCCTGCCATTCGCTGAAATGGGCATCAATTCCCCGCCTTGTCTGCTCCAGAACGGCGACTTCGGGCATGTAGATTCCCCCTCCGGCAAACGATCCCCCCGGTTCCAGATGGAGGTAATAGCCGCCCCAGGGGCTCTTTCTGCCACCTTTGTTGATAAAGGCAAAGAAATTTGTCTTGTAGGGCGACTTCTCCTTTGAAAAACGGATATCTCGGTTGATGCGCATAATGCAGCTCTTTGGATCAAGATGCGACGTAGCAATATCCCCGTCAAACCCCGAAATTGCCACAAGAAGCTGCACCACCGTCTCAAGCATCTCGCTGTATGCCTGCTGGTAGTCAAGTTTGTGTTCTCCGAACCAAAGTCGATTATTATTGCTTTTCAGGTCACAGAGAAAGGCAAGGGTTGCATCGGTAATCATGGGGCGCATGGTCCGCGTTATGAAAAAGATATCATTCGGAGAAGTTACGCACTGTTCTGGGTTCTTGAAAGAGGGCTGCACAAAAAAGGTGTTTTTTTGCAAGGATAAGGCTGGTGGAAGAATCGGCGACAGCCATAGATCGATGGCATGTTCTTCGGATTATGTGTTTATGCCCTTGCCCCTTCTTTTAGAAAAGGTTATTTAAAACAACGCCCGGGTATGCGAGTTCCAGCATTAGCTGAATTGATGACCTCTCCCAAGAACATCGAGCACTGGCTTAAACAATGACGGGAAGCCTGGCAGATTGAGTTCATTGGCTCATCAAAGACAGGTGGGTACTATCCAAAACAGTAATATCGTGTTTCAGCGAAATGAATATATTGTTTTCGATAACTTGCCTGTACCTGCTTTTGGGTATTTCTCTCCCTCTTTGTTATGTTTGAGAGATATTTCCATGGTTCAACGATTTTCCCAAACATAAGGAGGGTAACAGGATATGAAAGGCAAAGTTGCATTGGTTACTGGCGCAAGCCGGGGTATAGGCCGGGCTACGGCGAAACTTCTCGCCGCTGAAGGTGCTGCTGTTGCGGTAAACTATTTTCAGAGCGAAAGCGCGGCGGTCGCTGTTGTCGAGGAAATCATGAAAGCAGGCGGCCGGGCACACGCCGTCAGGGCGGATGTCCGTAACGAGGAGCAGGTGCGGTTGATGGTTGGAGAGGTGGAAAAAATCCTCGGTCCGGTCGATCTTCTGGTCAGCAACGCCGCGATTGGCTTTCCTGTAAAACCGTTGAC